>CALHXF010000024.1 GCA_938040095.1 uncultured Caulobacterales bacterium | reverse complement strand
GAAACGCGGCTGACAGAACTGGACGGGCACGCCTTTGCATTTTCTCGTTTCGATCCTGTCGACGGTACGGAATATCTAATCGTCGCCAATATATCGTCAGAGCCGCGCACAGTTAACACGCGCATTGAGCCAAATACGACGAGGTTTACAGCTTTGCGCGGTGACTGCCCACTTAAAGCGGTCACAACCGCGACCGCAACAGTTACCGTCCCCGCATTTGGCCTAACGGTATGCAAAGGCAATGGCCGAGCAAAGCGATACGTCAAATGAGTGAAGAAGTAGATACACTCGTCGTTGAAGACGTTTCACCGGTACATCTGGGTTCAAATGATGTGCCGTGGTGGAAAGGTGCGCTGATTTATCAGATCTATCCGCGCAGCTTTCAGGACACGAATGGTGACGGCATTGGCGATCTGCCGGGAATTACGCAACGGCTGGATTATATCGCCTCGCTTGGCGTATCCTGTATTTGGATCAGCCCGTTTTTCACATCGCCCATGGCGGATTACGGATACGACGTTGCTGACTTTTGCGACGTAGATCCAATATTCGGAACATTAGCCGACTTCGATACACTGATTGAGAAGGCTCACGCCGTCGGACTCAAAGTCATCATTGACCAGGTTTACAGCCACACATCAGACAAACATGAGTGGTTCAACGAAAGCCGGACTTCCCGGACCAATGCCAAATCTGATTGGTATGTATGGGCAGATGCGAAAGCTGACGGAACGCCGCCAAATAATTGGCAATCGGTTTTTGGCATGGGTGCATGGCAATGGGACGCGCGGCGCGGCCAGTATTATTTGCATAACTTCTTAGTGGAGCAGCCGGATTTAAATTTGCACAACCCGGTCGTTCAAGACGCCATTCTGGACGTGACACAGTTTTGGGTCGACCGAGGCGTAGACGGCTTCCGTATCGATGCCCTGAATTTTGCCATGCATGACAAAGCGCTTCGCGATAATCCGGTTGAAACAGAATTTAAGCGCCCACCTACACGGCCTTTTGATTTTCAGCGTCATGAAATGAGTATGAGCCAGCCAGAGCTCTTGCCCTTCATCGAACGCATCGGCAATGTCATCCGAAATGCAGGTGCTGGAAAATTTACCGTCGCCGAGGTTGGCGGGCCGCGCCCACTTGCAGAAATGAAGTCATTTACTCAAGGCAATAAACGCCTGAACTCTGCCTATGCATTCGACTATCTTTACGCAGATCAAATTACAGCTGAGCTTGTTCGTAAAACTCAGAATGAATGGCCCGGAACAACGGGTGAAGGCTGGCCGAGTTGGGCTTTTGAGAACCATGATGCTCCGCGCGCCGTGTCCCGCTGGAAAGGCTCAAATCCACCACAGCAATATTCGAAACTTCTTGCATTATTATTGGCAGGCCTGCGCGGCACTGGTTTTATTTACTACGGGGGAGAGCTTGGCCTCGAACAAGGCACGATTGACTTTGAAGACCTTAAGGACCCTGAAGCTATTTCGAATTGGCCTGAAACCTTGGGGCGTGACGGTGCCCGAACTCCAATGCCCTGGGATTCCAAAACGAATGGTTACGCAGGATTTTCTGACGCTAAACCATGGCTACCTTTACAGGATAAACACGCAGTGGCCTCAGTCGCCTCGCAATCACAAGACCCAGAAAGCGTTTTGAATTTTACAAAAAAAGTTATTACCCTTCGGAATTCCTGCGCGATTTTGAGACAAGGGAATATTGGTTTCCCAAGCCATGGGGAGCTACTTGTATTTGATCGAACTCATGGTGGACAATCGCGTCGATGCGTCTTCAATCTCGGGGATACAGAACTGGCATATGATGGACCATTAGATACTCAAATCTCTGTTGGTGAAATTGGACCGAAAATCGGAGCAGGGTCGGGGTTTATCAGCTTAACGCGTTAAGCGCCGCAGCTTTCGCGTTGAATTAACTCCGTGGGCAAACGTTCCGTCTGCATATCATTTGGGGCCTCAGCATTCAGTAGCTTCATTACCATGAGGCGGCCAGCAAGCGAAAGGTCTTGACCGATTGTCGTAAGCGGTGGTTCAATATATCGGGCGAGTTGAATATCGTCATAGCCGACCACAGCGACGTCACTGGGAACAATCTTTCCGTGCTTACGCAATGCTCTTATGACCCCGATTGCGATGAGGTCAGAACTGCAGACCGCCGCGTCAAAATCTGTCCCGCGCCGTATTAGCGCATGCATAGAATTCGTAGCTGACTCGATTTCAAAATGGGCCGGGAAAACCAAACTCGGATCAAAAGCTAAATCTGCTTGTTCCAATGCAGTCTTATATCCATCGAAGCGCTGACTGATTTCAGGTGCGCTTGTATCACCAAAAAATGCGATTCGACGCCGACCCAAACGCGCCAGATGCGCAGTCGCCTTTCGGCCACCACGAATATTGTCTGAACCAACTGACGTATATTCTTGTCCGGACAGCTCACCGCCCCAAACGATAAATTTCATCGGATGACCAACAAGACGGTTTAGTCGTTCATGTAGAAAACTCTGTCCTAAAAAAATAATGCCTTCAGACCGCGAGCCATCCATCAACCGAGAAAGATCATCATAATTTTGCGGATCCGCGTGGCTGACCAAATAATCGCACTGCAAAGAGCGAGCCGCTTCCCCAATCCCACCCAGTAGTTCTTGAAAAAACGGATCAAGAAGCCAGCCTTCTCGGCCTTGAGGTTTTGGAACTATAATCGAGATTGTCGCCTTCGCAGACCACCTTGAATTGACGGGCAGTCCCCGCATATTATAGCCCTGCACGCGCGCCAGTTCCCAAATGCGGCGTTTCGTGTCATCGTTGACGACAGGACTATCCGCGAGAGCGCGAGACGCTGTTGCAATGGACACACCAGCAGCTTTCGCAATATCGTCAAGTTTGACTTTTTTGACCACAGTTTAATCGACCTCTTCATAGGGCACAAATATAAGTAGCGCTGCGCCCAAGATCATTACTGAGCCCCCCACCACAAGCGTTAGGATGGATTGCCCACCTAGCAGCTTCGTTAGCACTGTTCCCATAATTGTCCCGACTATCAACTGCGGAATCACAATGAAGTAGTTGAATATGCCCATATATGTGCCCATTCGCTCTGCTGGGAGTGCATCTGCGAGGATTGCATAGGGCAATGTAAGTACACAGGCCCAAACAATTCCGATTCCAATTGCGCTCACCCAGAAGAGACTAGGGTCGAGCTTCCAAATGGCAATGAAAGACAATCCGCCAATAATTAGCGCCAGAGCATAGGTCAGCTTCACCCCAATTGCCCTGGTGATTACTGGGATTAGGAGCGAGAATCCCCAAGCGACTAATGAGTAAACCGCGAAGATATTATTCACCGCTAAAGAGCCATCTCCATAAGCTTTGGCAGACGGATCACTTGTTCCAAAATGGAAAGATGTGACTGAGGGCTGCAAATAAACCCACAAAGTAAAAAACGCGAACCACGAACAGAATTGCACCAGCGCCAGACGTTTCATCAAAATTGGCATAGTCGCCAGATCATCCATCAATGACCCTACCATCCCCGGTGCGCGATCAGATTTCAGCCGGAGACTATTATACCCCAATAACAACCCTAGGACCGCCACCATCACGGCAAAGACAGCAAGCTGGCGTTCAGCAACTCCCACAGCGATAAGGCTAAATGTCAGAGCAGAAACCGCGCCGAACCCAATTGCCGCAATCCCAAATGAACGCGCAGGCGGAACGATCCGATCAGCTTGACGCGCAAGAGCCAGCGCTGAAGTTTCAGAGGCCTCAAAGGTTTTGAGTTCCTCTGACGAATATTCATTCGAGGTAAAAACTGTCCAAAGCACTGACAAGAACAAAAGTCCCGCCCCTATAAGAAATGCGACTTTAACACTATCGGGAACCGCTAACCCTTCGGCTGTATTGGATGCGCCAAAAGCTGTTGCCCATTCCGGAAGTTTAGAACCGACATACCCGCCTGCACCAATGAAGAAACCTTGGATTGCATACCCAAGCGTTCGTTGTTTGGTGTTTAGATTGTCACCAACAAAGGCGCGAAAGGGCTCCATTGAAATATTCAAAGCACTGTCCAAAATCCACAGAGAGCTCGCCGCAATCCAGAGCGCTGGAGAATTGGGCATGAAAGTAAGCGCAAAGCTAGCGAGTAACGCACCTAGCAAAAAATAAGGACGCCTTCTCCCAAATCGAGTCCATGTCCGATCAGAAAAATACCCCACAATTGGCTGAATAATGAGGCCTGTCACGGGACCCGCGAGCCAAAACAAAGCCAGTGTATTTGGCTCCGCGCCAAGAGAGGAAAATATACGGGAACCATTTGCATTTTGAAGCGCAAAGCCGATCTGTAGGCCAAAAAACCCAACAGCCATATTCAAGATGGATAAGAGTGGTAAGCTGGGTTTGAGCGCACCTAATGCATCAGAGCCTTCAGTCGTAGACATTGTCATGGAGTCCCCTTTTTTACAACTCTTCGACCGAGTTGTCTTGCGCTGCAAATTTATTACAACTTTAATGCAATTGTTTACATACTGAAGCAAGAGGCAATAATTACCTGCTGCGAGGGAACTGCGTAACTCCTACATAGGCGGGTCCAAATCTTACCGTAAGCAATACAATATTAACCTAAAGAAACATCCACCCTGCGTCGGGAAATTATTTGCACAGAGAAAGGCAGAGCTAAACCAGAAGCCAATTGACGTGCCACAAAGCATGAGACCATATGTGCTACAAAATCAAATTTGACTGCTATAACTAATTGTTTTATATAGTTAATTCCACTCGGCACTGGGCCGTGTGTTGGCAATGAGCCATTTCCCTAAGTCATTGTATTAACAAGAGCTTTCTGAACCGGTGCACGCAAGGTGCCTCAAATGGGCACCAGATTTTCACAGATGATAAATTACGCGGGACAGGGGTAAGAGTGCAAAGCAGAAAGGCGACACTTCTGCAAAGCTCAGACTTAACATTTACCTTTCTCTTCTACATCATTATGCCCCTGATATGGAGGTGAAGATGGAAATACTTTCCTTAGGCGCAAAGGAAATAGATCGACTGGAGATTATTCAGCTCGTGACTGCAAAACGATTAAGTGTGACTAAGGCTGCACAACAATACGGCGTTAGTCACACTTGGATGAGCCAACTCGTCAATGCTTATCGAAGAGAAGGCGCATCTGCCCTCGTCTCTGTTCGTCGCGGTAAACAGGCAAATAATAGAATTTCCGATACGACACGAACAGTCATATTGAGCCTGATCCGTGAGACGCTTCGCAAGTGGATGGTCGAGGACGGGATTTGGACAACACGATCAGGTAGTATAAATACCTCATTTGAAAATTTTTATACCTGAACTGCTTTCACATTTGAAATAACTTCCGTCACAATGAAAGTTATTTGGCACTGAAGGCTTCTTTTTTGAACGGTCAACCCAACACTCTAAATCTGTCATACCCTGCTTATATGAACTTTCGTATTTCAAGTCAGGGTATCTGATATCATCTGAGGGAATCGTCCTACCTTGTTCGTCAGAAAACTTTTCGTATTTCTCTAAAAGAGAACTAAAGTTATTTACGACATCAGCTACCGTATACAAGACACCTTGGCGTTCATAGTCGTTCAAAAGAGACATTGGACATACTTGGACTTCGTCCCCTTTTATGAATGAGCACTTTAAGTCTTTTCCATTCAAAGAAAAATTGAGACAATCATCCCCAGTAAACGAACGAGTTCCTAAACCTCTAATTTCAAGATACCTGTCACCCGATAGCCAATAACCACCGTTTACCGATAGGACAGGTTCTTTTCGGATGAAATCATATGGTTGCAATAGAAGGTAATGCTCTGGACCCTCAACAAGTGCTCCATACTTGAAGGCAGACTTCACATTCAACTTTTGCCGACTCCCCCTTCCTTCAATAGAATTTACATCGAAACTTTGCAGCAACAAAATAAGTGCTCCGCCTGAGAAAATCACTAATAGGGAAACCAACCAAATTAACTTTTTCATTGTCTCTTCCTAACTGGGCATGTTCGAGCAACTTGGAACACCCGACTTCAACGATTTCAGGTACTGTGAAGGGGTTTGATTACCCTTAATAATCCTTCCTGGAAGGTTGTTAAGGCGATAAAGTAAAGGAGGCGATCCAGCAGGGAACGCCGCCGGAATACTAACTTTTATTGGCCCTTTTCCACGATAAACTCTCTCAGGTGAAATTCTATAAGAATCGCCTGCAACGCGCATGTCGCCTGTGAGAATTTTCAGCCAAGTTCCATTAACATAAACAAAATCAACATCTTCGTCAGGGCGAGGGTCTGCGCCACACCTACACTCAGCATTCGGTTGGCCAGGACCAACTAATGCTGGGTCTAAATCTATGACGTACCAAGTACTGGGACCTCCCCTCAAAGTTGTTAGGTTTCCGTGACCTTCTACACCTGGAGGGACGTAACCCAGACCAGTTGGATCTATAAATCCTAAAGGATTCCCACCCACATAAGCGTACCTATTCAACCCACCGCCCAACCCAATCGGATCACTTTGCAAATATCGTCCTAACGCTGGATCATAAGTTCTGTGCCAATTGTCATGATAACCTGTTTCCGTATCCCGATACTGCCCCGGGAACATGATGGGTTGCATGAGTGCGGCTGTGGTTTGCACTGCGTCGCCTATGGCTTGAGTTTCGATACTGACACCAAACGGCGTTGTGATCCCTGCATCCCAGAGAACGGCGCCAGTTGTGTCTGTGACAAACGCGGGACGGCCCAGGTGATCCGCGTGGATATAGTTGAGCTGTGGCCCGCCATCGCCTGTTGTAACGATATCCGTGCCGTCACTATTTGCAGCAAGGCGTGCGCAGCGAGCTTCGCGGCGTGTGACCCGTTCCGTCAGATCGGCAACGAGAACTTCAAGTTCAGCCAACCGAAGTTGCGCATCAGCAAGACGTGTTTCCACATCCATGACGACACCATCTAACTGCGTCAGGCGAGCGTCTAATGTCGTGATACGGGCTGTAAGCTCCGCTTCGCGTTCTGGCAGATTATCAGGTAGGTTTGCGAGGCGGTCGGCGACAGTGTCACGGCGCGCTTGAACATCGGCCTCTGTGGCCTGGCGCGTTCCCAGGGTGTCCGTCAGGCGCGTCACACGTTCGGTGACGGTAACGAGTGTGGCTTGGCGAGTTGTCAGACGATCACGAAGCTTAGTCAGTACGTCTTCAGAACACCGATCCACTTCACCGCCTTCGCCTGCACGGCGTACCGCAATCGGCGTGAGGCCAAACCAGACATATTCCCGCACGGCTTCACCCGTTGCCGCATCTGTTTCTGCGATCAGGCGACCTTGATCATCATAGTGATAATGAAGATTTTGACCGTCAGACGTTGTCTTTGAGATGCGTTGCTCAAAGATGTCATAGACCTGTGTATTTCCAAAAAACTGTTGAAGAAATATTTAGGATTCTATTTGTTTCCTTATAATACGCTTCTGCAACGCAGATTGCATCAGCTAAATCTACTACATTATCTTCTCCGAAAATATTACCTCGCGTAGATTTCATAAAACTGATAGATGTCTCTCGAAGAATGAAAAATTTTGGAAACCCTCTCGAAATAGTCACTCCCCTTGGTAAATTTTCGAATGTTACTAAACAAGACCCAACTTCGCGGGTTTTAAACCATTGCTCAACTTGATTCAGATCGCGCATCCATTTCATCACTTTTTTTTGTATTTTTTTTTCTTGGCTAGTGCCTTTTCTCTTCTTCACATGGAGGCTAACTGGATTAGTATCGTAAAAAGCACCAGCTCTGTATCTTCCAAACTCTCCACTTCCATAAGAGGAAGCTTGACTTTGACTCAACAACTCATAGCTGGAAAATGCTCCAAATTCAGAAATTTGCGAAAAGTGAAATTGGAAACTTGCATCGCCTGATTTATCAAATTGAAAGTCAATTAAATCCACCGATTTATTCTCATTTATTCTCCTTAAAGTCCTAAAAGGGTATCTCAGCGCGTTACGTAATTCTCGATCTTCACCCGGAATATCTTCCTGAAAACCTTTGGCTTGAAAATAAGGTAAAACAAACTCTCTTAGGCTAGAAATTAGAATTTTTCTTTGATTGTTCATAACTTAACACACACAATTATCATTAAATGCGTTATGCCCAAAACTTCCCCCAGATACCCCACCGAAAATACCGCCTACTCCTCCACCAACTTTCTCAAAAAACTCATACGTCCAGTAATCCACTTTGTATTCATCCTCAGAAAGGTGTTTTTTAGCAATTCGTTGAGCTGGAGATAAATCAGACGTTCCAAATTTTGCCTCAACATGGTACTGGGTACCATCAGATCGTTCAAACCTATGGTCATTTCTGGCACCATTTGGAGTCCTATTTTGAAAAATATTTTCATCCGATCCTCGATGTTTATTGCCTTTTAGTTGATGCTTTTTCTTCGAAATCCACTCTCCTATTTTACCCTTTGTTTTATTATTTTGCCTCTTCAAACCTCCGACTAACGCCCTCTTGGCAACGGCACCAGTTGGACCACCACCCAATGCACCAAATGCACCTGACATCGCCAAACTCCCAACGTCAATACATCTCAAATTACCTTTATGTTCTATCATTTGGAACACGAAATCAGTTGCCACACCACTTAAAATTCCGAAAATTGTCGGAATGAATATGAAAGCAATCTCACCTGTTGAGTCAACTCGACTAACGGGATTTCCACCCACATAGGCATAGCGGTTCAACCCGCCAGCCAATCCTATCGGATCACTCTGTAGATATCGTCCTAACGCTGGATCATAAGTTCTGTGCCAATTGTCATGATAACCTGTTTCCGTATCCCGATAC
>CALHXF010000023.1 GCA_938040095.1 uncultured Caulobacterales bacterium | reverse complement strand
AATGCACGCGGGCTTCTTCGACCGTGTTGTTCCAGAGGAACAATGGCCAATGGCAATCCCAATGGTTGGGCAAATGTTCGGTCAAGCCAACCCGAAAGCCTTCCGCGAAACGAAGGTTCGTAGTCGCAAAGCGCTCTTCGCCATTCTGGACCAAGCTATTGAAGACGATCTCGATCCCGCGAAAGTTCATGCGATGTAAGATGTGTGCCTGAATGCACTGCATTATAGATAAAAATGAACATGGCCGTGATTTCGTCGTTGGCGACATCCACGGCCATTTCGATTTACTCATGGAAGAGCTTTCCTATGAGGGTTTCGATCCGAAGCAGGACCGTGTGTTCTCCGTTGGCGATTTAATTGACCGAGGGCCTGCAAGTCTCAATTGCTTGAAACTCTTAGATCAACCGTGGTTTTACGCCGTTCGGGGTAACCACGAACAGATGATGATTGATTGGTCTACGGGCGCTTCATTCCCTAGTTGGGAGCGAAATTACGGGATGTGGACCCGAAATATGGAGCCGTCCGATATTACCGAGTGGGTGGGACGCCTTCAAAATATTCCAATTGCTATGACCATAGTCATGAGAGTTCAAAACGCTGACTGTTGTGTCGGCATCTGTCACGCGGAACCAAGTGGGCATAACTGGACGGTGATGGTGAATGATCCCGATTGTTATCAGCAAATGATGTGGGGTCGAAAGGTTCTGCGGGGAGACGTTGATCCGAAGCCTGTGACGGGCGTTGACATTACCGTTCATGGACACACCCCTGTGCCGCGGATGCAGCGCATTGGAAATCGATTTTTTATAGATACGGGCGCGGGTGATGGTGATCGATTAACAGTCCGAAAGCTGTCGGACCTCGTGCAAGAATATAGAGACTTTACACAATTCCTTTAGCTCAAGCTGATCGTTAGAAAACTATGGAACGCAGAACATATCACCTCCGCGATGGCACACTATCGACACTGCATTTTGGCAACACTACTACGCCTGTGCGTTTGGTGTTTCTCCATGCGAATGGGTTTAATGCGCGGGCTTACCGCAGCGTCCTAGGGCCGCTTGGTGTCCATGCGGTTGCGTTAGATATGCGCGGCCACGGCGAAAGTCGAGATATGCCGCAGCCGTTGAACATGCCCAATTGGTATATTTTTCGGGATGATTGCATCGAGTTCTTTGATCGCCACCTTCCTGATTTAACCGATGCTCCAGTGGTCTTGGGGGGACATAGTTTCGGGGCTGTTTCAGCGATATTAGCTGCGCCGCAAATCAAAGATCGTCTAAGTGGTTATGTTGGATTTGACCCAGTTTCGGTCCCGCGCCTGTTTGGTCTCACCTCGGCTTTACCAGGTGGTCGCGCCTATATGAAGAAACGGGTTCCGATCGCGCGTAATGCAGGTCGTCGAAAGTCCATTTTTGAGAGTCCAGACGCTGCGTTTGCGCGGTGGAAAGGTCGTGGCGCATTCCGCGGAATGGATGATGCTGTGCTTCGAGATTATATTTCGGGTGGGCTCATTGAGGGGTCCGATGGTCAATGGGAATTGGCTTGCGACCCAAAATGGGAGCAGACTATATTTGTCGCGCAGTGGCATAACTTGTTCAAAGCTGCGCGGGCCTTACCTGATAATTCGACCATTATTTATGCGGGTGGCCGTTCGCCTGTCTCAACACCCGGGACGCGTCGTGCCGTGCAAAAGGCGCAGTCGAAAATTGATGTGCGGTTCGACAATGAATTGGGGCATCTTTTCCCCTTCATTCAGACAGAGCTTGCGACGAAAACTCTACAGGACACCATTGCAGCCGCCTAAGCTGTGACGTCTTTGAGGATGTTTTTCTGAAGCACAGCGAGGTCAGCTTCCGTCGACTTGATTAAGGCACGAGCTTTCAGATCAAATTTACACGCGCTGGCTTGCATAGACACCCAACTGTTCCCGCTGATCGGATCGACGAGATTATGCACAAATTCGCGTGTATAGGCGTTGGCTGAAATCATGGCGGGCGCATAGATATAGGCGTCGCCTTCTCGGGGGTAGTGATGAACGACGGCCCGCATTTCCAACAGAGCTCCGCTTTTCCCGCTGCCCGTATAGGTGGCATCCTGAAATTCAGGCCAACCTTCGCTAAACCATCCAATGGTTGAGGTTGTGCGACCAAAGAAACTGCCCATCGTGACGCGGTCAGAAACATCTAATTCAGCCGCGCTAAATACGCCTGTTCCGATAAATTTCGCGCCAGCGGTTTTCAGGGCCTCTTGGCTCATCCCGACATGATTGAATTGGGGGTCGACATTTCGCGCCTTAGCGGGGGAGGGTATATCTGCTGTGAAATCAGGAATCACAGCGTGAACCCGTTTAGGCCATCCAAAGATTTTGTCCTCGGGCAAGTAAACATGTTCAACGGTTTCAATGACAGTGGCCGCGGTGCGTCCGTCACGATGCGTCATGATGTGACAGAGTTTGGCCGTGGACTCCCCGAGCGCGATGACAGCAGAGTCAATCCGAAGTGGATCTCCGGGTCTGGCTTCACCTTGATATTTTATATGAAAGTCCCGACAGCGGACCGTGCTGGACGTACCCGGGTAATAGGCTCCGGTGAGACCCAAACGGATAACCAACCCGCGTCGCGCTTCGTCCATTTTATGCACGTAGTGGCGCATATTCATGTGACCTAAATCGTCACATTCCCAAGCGGAACATTCGCCCGCCCAAGTTTGCGCGAAACCGTCTAACATTGATGACGCCAAGGTTTAGGCCGCACAGCGTGTGCAGGTGCCGTAATGTTCGATCACGGAGCGTGCGATATTAAAGCCATCGGGCTTACAGGCTGTGTGGTCATGGGCGTGACGTTCTTCGACGTCGTGACACTTTTCGCAGATAAAGAACTCCGCCAAATGCCGATGGGACCCATCCCCGTGGTCGTGATTATGATCATGTAGATGATTGTGATCGCAGGCTATAAAGGCATTCAAGGCTTCGACGCGGTGGATCAATCCATGGCGCGATAGAAACTCCAACGCGCGATAGACTGTGGGGGGCTTGGGGCTTCCGACATCAGGTCGCAGACGGGCCAGAAGATCATAAGCTTTGACAGCTTTTCCGTCTGCAATGATCAATTCCAACACATGGGCGCGCAGAGGCGTAAAGCGTTCACCTGCCCCTTCGACGATGCTGCGGGCTTGTTCGATACGCGCGGGCATATCTAATGTGGGCTGGTCGTGGTGATGTGTCTCGGTCATAGGATTTCTATAGGACAACGGCGGGCGGGGGTCCAACAGCAATCCAGTGTTGATGAGGGGGCTTGAAAAGGCTAAGGGCGCGCCTTAATTCTATACTAAGTGCAATATGCGCATTCTGACAGCTAGCCGAAAATGGGGAAATTCATGGCCAAAAAAGACGAAGCAAAACAGCCGGAAGTCTCTGGAAATGTCATGTTCTACGAACAGCCAGTACCACTGACCAAAGAGAAACATGCCAAATTCGGTGTTCAGCAAGTGGATCAGCCATTTGCATTCATGCAAGACCAACATTTTCTACCGCTAACCGCGCCAGAATTTGGACCAGCCTCTGCCTCAATGCCGATCATCTTTGCGGGTGAAGAGCGTTCACCGCTTGCCGTCATGGGTATTCGTTCGGGTGAGAACTTGTTCGTCACTGATGGTCAGTATGATGTTGATTTCTACATGCCAGCGTTCGCGCGTCGCTATCCTTTCGTTCTAGCAGGTGACAATGCAAATGACCGTTTCGTCGTTTGTGTTGATGAGAAAGCTGAATGCGTCACGAATAAAAATCCAGACCAGATGTTCTTTGATAAAGAAGACACGTCGCAGTTTACAAAAGAAGCCTTCCAGTTCTTGCAGTCTTTCGAACGTGATCGTCAAGCAACGACAATCATGGTCGCAGCGTTCAAAGCGCTCGATTTGTTCGAACCAAAAGAAATGAACTTCCAAGGTAACAATGCCGACGGAACACCTGCTCCACAGCAGAAAATTGCGGACTACTTCGCGATTTCCGAAGATAAGCTCAAAGCCCTTCCGGCTGAGAGACTTGCTGAGTTTTCGAAAAACGGATATTTGGCCGTTGCTTATGCTCACTTGATCAGCCTCGGTAACTGGCAGCGTTTGGTGAACAAAACGCTTCGTTTAGCTCAAACGGCAGAAACGAAGGCGTAACGACAGCGTAAAGCTAACGTGATTTAGATTTTAAACCCGGCCGAGAGGTCGGGTTTTTTTATGTCTAGATGTCACAGGCGAAACGGCTCACGTCATGCCCCACGAAAATGTGCATCGTATATTAAACCTTCACGGTCTAAAGGACGGATTATGTTGCGTTGGATCATAATTACATTGAGCCTTTGGATGATGGCGGTGCCAGCGATGGCTCGGCAAAGTCTTCCGCTCGATACGGGATATGCGAAGATATCACTCGTGTCCGACCACGATACGGTCGCCCCGGGTCAGAGCTTTACTGTCGCCCTGCGGCTGGAGTTTGACGAAAATTGGTATACCTATTGGCGTAATGCAGGGGATAGCGGCGAAGCTGTTCGCATTGCGTGGACATTGCCCGAAGGCGTGAGCGCGGGACCTATTCAATGGCCTGCCCCAAAAATTAAAACGGTAGGCCCCATCGTATCCTACGCGATGGCAGGCGATGTTTGGTTGCCTGTTGAAATTACAGTCGATGAAAATTTTGACGTGTCCCAATCTTTTTCCGTGAATGCCCACGCCTATTTCCTCGTCTGTTACGATATTTGTGTTCCTGAAGATGGTGCGCTCTCTTTGCCAATGGGATTTGGCGATCCTGAATTAAACACCAACAATGCCGGGCAAATTCAAAAAGCGGTCGATAAAATTCCTCAATTGGGATCTGCAAAAGGATCGGCTCAGATGAAGGCTGGGACGCTCCTGATCGACATCGTTTCGGGTGACACCAACTTAGTTGACGCTCAAATTTTTCCGCATGAAAACCCTATTCTGCTTCATAGCGACCCCATCACACAATCCGAGGCCAAACGCGGTGTGCGTTTCAAGGCGACACCGGGATATGGGTGGGATGCCGGCATCCCCCCAACAAGCTTTGACGCGACACTTTTAAATGCAGATGGCAGCGCAGAAATTGTCAGCATCGCAACAAATCGCGCCGTCGATATTGGTACGATTATACCGAATGATTCTGAGGTTTCGACATATGGTTTGGAGAACGTAGGCCTATTGGGGAAAGGTTTGTGGAGCGCAGTGTTTGGTGCGTTTCTCGGTGGGTTGATCCTGAATTTGATGCCCTGCGTCTTCCCAATTATTTCACTCAAGGCTCTGTCTCTGGCGAAAACAGCACATGGTGAGCGCCGTGACATTCGACGTGCAGGTTGGGCCTATACGGCGGGCGTCCTGCTTAGCTTTGCTGTCTTTGCGCTCCTGCTGATTGGGTTGAAAGCGGCAGGCGCATCAGTGGGTTGGGGATTCCAACTGCAATCTCCTTGGCTTGTCGGGGGTCTCGCGTTGCTTCTCTTTGCAATCGGATTGAACCTGCTCGGCGTGTTTGAAATTGGTGGACGTTTCCAAAATATCGGCTCTGGGGTTGTAAAGGGTGGCGGTCGACTTTCGAGTTTTTTGACAGGTGTCTTGGCCGTTATCGTCGCGACACCTTGCACTGCGCCATTCATGGCGGGGGCTGTGGGATATGCGCTGACGAGTTCTGCTGGGGTGAGTATGGCGGTCTTCCTCACTTTGGGTCTAGGCTTTGCTTTGCCATTCCTATTGCTCGCTTATGCACCAGGACTCCTAGCGCGATTGCCAAAACCTGGGCCTTGGATGGAGACATTCCGTCAGGTCCTTGCATTTCCGATGTTCGCCGCTGCGATCTGGTTGGTCTGGGTCTTGAGCTTGCAATCTGGTGCAGATGGCGTGGCGAAGCTCTTGCTAGGCGCGCTCTTGTTGGCCTTTGCACTTTGGCTCTTCCGCAAGGGAAGCGGGCTTGCTAAAATTTTGGGCGTCGTCGCGCTCCTTGCGTCAATTGCACTGCCGCTGAGCACGAAAGCACCAGACTCTACAACGGGCGAAACTGCGATTAATGCGGGTGTCTGGTCTGCCGAAGCTGTCGCGATGGCGCAGACTGAGGAACGTCCAATCTTTGTCGATTTCACGGCAGCATGGTGTGTCACTTGTAAAGTCAATGAACGGCTTGTGCTGAAAACTAAGAAAGCCGCTGACTTATTTGAGCGAACAGATACAAAATTTTTGATCGCAGATTGGACGAATAAAGACGACGGCATTGCCGCAGAATTGGCGCGGTTCGGACGGGCGGGTGTGCCGCTCTACCTCGTCTATATGCCAGGGTCAGACACACCAAAAATCTTACCGCAAATGCTGTCGTATGACATTCTGAAAGAAGCACTGGAATAAGAGAAATAACCTCTTATTCGGCGGCGAGTTTCACATCTTCTTCGGGTTCGTAGACAAGAATATCTGCGGGCTGACAATCCAGTTCCCGACAGAGCGCATCCAATGTTGAGAACCGCACAGCGCGGGCCTTCCCTGTCTTCAAAATCGACAAATTGGCGAGCGTGATGCCGACTTGATTGGCGAGCTGCGTCAGCGACATTTTTCGGTCCAAAAGGACGCGGTCGAGGTTGATCTTGATAGCCATTAGATCGTCAACTCTTGTTCAGCACGTAACGCTGCGCCGTGGCGGAAGGCTTCGGAAATGGCGGCGATGATAAAGATAAAGAACCACGTCCCGACCCGAATATCCAAACGGGACCCATCAACTTCTGCACAGGCGGCACTACCGTCACCTCCCATGATGAAGTAAGCGGTCATACGAAAAACTTCCGTTGCGGCAATGATCATCCAAATATTGCGGAGCCGCGCAACATTCTCTGGCAGGAACGGGTCCCCGTGAATAACTGCGGCAACAACGCGTCGCAAAACGAGCAAGACAAAGAACCAACCTGCGGAAACAACAGCACCAGCAAAACATCGTGTTGAGAGACTCTTAGCATCAATTGGACTTGAGGCATCAGCGATAAGGCCCTCGCGCAACCCGCTAGGAACAGCCATAATAATCGCCATAACCAATAAGATAACGAAGAAAACGCCCATCGCAATCTGCCCGATAAGCAATAAAATCGAGAGCAGCTTCGCCATGGGTGCGTCGGCAGGCTCTATTTCAGTTTCACTCATCATAGCCATATTGATAAACAATAATGCCTGATATGCAAGCATTGCAGACATTGCATTGGCCGTTTAAGCCGCGCCTATGACAGAACATAGCTTAAAATCCGGTACAAAAATCGTCGTAGCCTCCCATAATGAGGGCAAAGTGCGAGAAATTCGCGACCTCCTCGCGCCCTTCGGCTTGATCACCGTCAGTGCGGCGGAATTGAACCTACCTGAACCCGACGAAACGGAAATCACCTTCGCGGGGAACGCGCGGTTGAAAGCGGTTGCTGCTGCTGATGCGTCGGGTTTGCCGGCCTTGTCCGATGATAGCGGTCTAGCGATTGATGCCTTGAACGGTGACCCAGGTATTTACGCCGCGCGTTGGGCAGAATTGCCACGTATTGAAGTCGAAACTTATGGACAACGCCGCGATTTCGATATGGCCATGTGGCATGTGAATGACCGTTTGGGTGATACCAAAGACCGAAGCGCGCGGTTCATCTGTGCGCTTTGCCTCGCGTGGCCCAATGCCGAAACGACCGTTTATGAAGGCACCGTCGAAGGTGAGATGATCTGGCCGCCGCGTGGAGACAATGGCTTCGGTTATGATCCGATCTTCCAACAGCTTGGCGAGACGAAAACCTTTGCAGAGATTGACCCTGCTGCCAAACATGCGGTCAGTCACCGCGCAGATGCCTTTGCTAAGTTTTTGGCCGACCAATTCCCAAATCATGAGACTTAAATGAGCGCGTCCAATCGGATGGGGGGCAATCGGATCATGGCGGAGGCGAGTGAGCCGCTCGCGGTCTATATCCATTGGCCCTATTGTGCGCGCATCTGTCCTTATTGCGATTTCAATGTCTATAAACGCAAAGAAGATGTTGTCCTCTTGCCAGCGATCCTGCGCGATCTGGAACATTGGCGAGACCTGACGGGTCCGCGCACGATTACCTCCATTCACTTTGGCGGCGGGACGCCGTCATTGATGACCCCTCATCAAGTCGCCGCAGTGATAGATAAAGTCGCAGACCTTTGGACATTTTACGATCCTGAAATCGCCCTCGAAGCGAACCCGCATGAAATGAATGCCGCGGATTGGCGCGGCTATCGCGCGGCAGGGCTGACGCGGATGTCACTTGGGATTCAATCCTTTCATGATCCTGCCTTGAAATTTCTGGGCCGCGATCATGATGGCGCGACAGCACAAGCGGCGCTTGATCTGGCCTTAGATATATTCCCGTCTGTCTCCGCCGATCTAATTTTCGGCTGGGCGGGGCAAACATTGGATATGTTGTCGGATGATCTACGCCGTGTGTTGGCGGCGGGGACACAGCATATTTCGACCTATCAACTGACCATCGAAGACGGCACAGCTTTCGCGAATGCTGAAACCCGAGGTCAGACGCGGGCGGTCGACACGGACCTCTCCGCTGACCTTTATGATCTGGTACGCGATACATTAATTGAGGTTGGGTTCGATCATTACGAAGTCTCCAATTTCGCCAAACCCTCTCATCGCTCCAAACATAATCTCGCCTATTGGCAAGGGCTGGATTATGTGGGTGTCGGTCCGGGCGCGCATGGCCGAGTCACAGAAAAAGACAACGCAACCCAAACTCAAACCCGCAGCGCCACCATCGCGCATCTAACGCCCGGTGCCTATTCACGGGCCGTAACCGAAACAGGTTCGGGAATTGACAGCCGAGAAATCTTGACGGGCGAAGGTTGGTCATCCGAATATCTTTTGATGGGGTTGCGGATCGAAGAGGGTGTTTCCTTGGCGCGCTATCGTGAATTGTCTGGCTCAGGTCTAAATATTTCGGAATTAGAAGCCTTGATCGAAGATGGACTCTTGGACAAAGACGGTGACAGACTTTCGGCGTCGTCCACAGGACGAGTGGTTCTGAACGCTGTAACGGAACGCCTACTGCTGAGTTAAATATGTTGGGACATCATATGAAACATGGATTTACAATCGCTAGCCTCATAGCTGCCCTGACGCTCACCGCTTGCTTGGACGCCCAAACGCCGACACCGAAAGCTGACGGGCTGGCGTCGGGAAGTGTTTCCTGGTCGGGACTCATTCCACCTGCGACGGCCCATGTTGATGCGCGCTTAAAGATTCTGGAAACCTCGCCAACCATCAAGGAAGGTGTCTTATTTTTGGGCGATAGCATATAGCATTACGGAGGGAGCCCCTCTGTTCTCGATGTTCCCAAATCTGGTCACGTCCAACCACGGCATAGGATGGGACACCACCGAGGGGGTCTTGTTGCGCTTGAACCAAGTCACCCGCAATTCGCCCGAACGCTTGTTCTTGATGATCGGGACCAATGACACAAATTACACAGACGACGCCGTCCGTATCAGTGAAAACATATTCGAAATCGTAGATCGCCTCGACGGGAAATTACCAAACACAGATATTTACGTCGTCTCTGTTCTACCGCGAGAGGCTCGTGGAAATGCAATTTTGGCAGAGGTGAATAACGCACTTCTGCAAAACACAGGCGGTCACAATTATATTTATCTCGACCTCGCGAGTGCGATGCGTAGTCCTTCTGGGGAAATGAAATCAGAGTTAAGTTATGATAATTTGCATCTGAATGTTCATGGCTATGCGTTGTGGGAAGAAACCCTGCGGGGCTGTGTGTGGTCAGGTTGCCCCGAGGGATTCTAGGAAAATGGCACTAGATTGAGATATATGATTCGCCCGCAAAACTTATCCGGGTGCGGCGGCGGAGCCCGCCAAAATACCACCATCAATGGTGAGTTCAGACCCCGTCATATATGTGGCCTCGTCCGAGGCCAAAAGAACAGCCAAGGCTGCCACTTCCGAGGGTCTGCCGAAGCGCTTTAAGGGCGTATCCGCAACAAACGAGGCAGCACGCTGATCTCTGTCTGGACCATCGCCCAACATGGGTTCCCACATAGGCGTTAAAACCGCCGCAGGATGAATAGAGTTACACCGAATATCGAGACCCTGACTGGCACAATATAAAGCGACCGATTTTGTGTGGTTGCGGATACCCGCTTTGGACGATGCATATGCCGCCGCCATTGGAATTCCAACCATACCAGACCGTGAAGAAATATTGATGATCGACCCGCTGCCGTTGTTTCGCATAGCTTGAATGGCGTAGCGACAGCCTAGAAACGTA
>CALHXF010000022.1 GCA_938040095.1 uncultured Caulobacterales bacterium | reverse complement strand
GCGTATCCCGCATCATAAGTTTCTGGTGCCTCTTCCATCCGCGCAGACATGCCCGACATTCCATCGATCAGCGGCTGCATGGCGGGGTCATTGCGATATGGCGCATGGCCTTGGTACCCTGGCGGTGGGCCGCCCCGTTCTTGGCTGCCATATCGACCTTGCAGCGCGTAATTCGGTTGCTCGGTTTGAATACGGCCCAGCGCATAATCGCTGACGGTTGTACTGGCACGATGACCCGCTTCAGACAGCGCATGACGTAGAGCACTGACAATCAACCCACGTACAAGGCCCGGATTACGGAAACGCACTTCGGTTTTGGCTGGATGGACGTTCACATCCACATGTTCATGCGGCAGGTCCACATAGAGCGCGACAACGGGATGACGGTCCCGCGCGAGGAAATCTTGGTAGGCTCCCCGCACAGCGCCGTGCAGCAATTTATCCCGCACAGGACGTCCATTCACAAAGAGATATTGATGCGCGCTATTTCCGCGCGAAAATGTCGGCAGTCCTGCAAACCCCGTCAGGATAATACCGTCGCGTTCGGCATCCACCGCCACCGCATTTGCGCCAAAATCATCGCCTAGAATTTTGGACAATCGTACCAAACGACCATCCTCGGAGAGAGGCATGCCTTTCATCCGTAAGGACGTGCGCGCGCCATTCGTGAGGGTAAACCCAACATGGGGGTTGGCCATCGCGAGGCGTTTGATCACATCACTAATCGCCATAGATTCTGAGCGCTCGGATTTTAGGAATTTCAAGCGGGCAGGCGTCGCGAAAAACAACTCTCGGACATCAACGCGCGTCCCATGCAGGCCAAACCGTGGCGCGGGGCGCAGTTCTTGTTTGGCGCCACCATCGACGCGCAATTCCCATGCACTGTCGTCATTTTCGACTTGAGACGTCAGCGACAATCGCGCGACGGAGCCGATAGACGGCAAAGCTTCACCCCGAAAACCCATTGTATCGATATTCAAAAGGTCCGAATCGTCTGGGAGCTTTGATGTTGCGTGGCGCTCGACGGCCAATGACAGATTGGCTTGGTCCATGCCTTTACCATCATCGGTCACCGTGATGACGGTTCGCCCACCATCCTCATAACGAACATCGATTTGGGTCGCGCCCGCATCCAAGGCGTTTTCAACGATTTCTTTGATGACACTCGCGGGGCGTTCAATCACCTCACCCGCCGCGATGCGGTTGACGGTTTGTGCCGGAAGGCGGCGAATCATGTGGGGCGTTGGTGTCATAGTCCTGAAACGTAAAAGCCCGCCGCCCTGATTACTAGGGACTGCGGGCTTGACTAAGCATTAGGATTTTGAAGGTGGTTTAAAGGCCTGGAAGCTTTGGACCACCCGGACGTTTGGAAATTTGGACGTCTCCGCCCCCTGTTGCCGAATTAATTGATTCTACGCGGCGCGCTTCAACATCGGGGTCGATTGGTTGAGGATTACCTTCTGCATCAACGACTTGGCCATCTTTCCAGAACAAAACGCGGCTGGTGAAACCAGCAGACTTACGTTCGACTGAATTTGCACCGTCTATTTCGAGACGAATTTCAGGATTGGCGCGATTCACGCCAGCTTTTGCCATCAAAGACAATTCGCCACGGCTAGGTTCTGCCGCATCCACGTCACCCAATAAAGCTTCGCGGGCCGTACGTTGTGTGTAATTATTCTCAACAGAGGACGCCCCCAGTGCAGGTGGACGCAGATTATATTCTGGTGGAATGATCAACGGCGCTTTCGTAAGAATATTGAACTCATTCGGTGCGGATTTCTCCAGCCCCAAAGCCCGTGATGTTGATGTGCAACCCGTGACGATCAGCGTGGCTGTCGCAAGAGCGAAAAGAAGACCTGTGGTGCGCATGTGGCGAAACCTCTGAATTGAACTTAATTGGCTCTAGCGCGGGTCATGCCTCACGCCAAGTGACCAAAACTTTATTCTACAGCAAGCCCTAGGCTATTCTTGGGTTATTCTTCCGGATTCGCCAGTTTTTCCGCTTTTTCGCGACGATCATTTAGAAATGACGAGATGAATAGGCCGATGACACCCACCGTGATGTAGCTATCGGCGACGTTGAAAACAAATCTAAACCCAATGTCAGAGAAATCGATCATGTCTGTGACGGCGCCAAAGAGTAACCGATCAATCGCGTTCCCGACGGCGCCCGCAATCACGAGGCAAAGCGATATTTGCCCAATACGGTCTTTTGTATTCCGTAGGACATAGAGCAGAGCCAACGTCATCAGGAACGCAAAAATTGTTAGCGCCCAGCGCTTAATGGACGAATCGCCCTGCAATAAACCCCAGCTAATGCCGCGATTACAAAGCAACGACAGATCTGCAATCGGAGACACTTCATGGGTGAGGCGAGGATCAGCTTTGGCACAGGCACTCATGGGTAGATCGAAAAACCGCGTTGTCGCCCATTTTGAGAGTTGGTCAAGCGCTACCAAAACAGCAGGAATCGCGCCTCCCAGAAGCGAAAATCGTCTCCATCCCATCTGCGGTTCCTGATGCATTATGTGTTTATTCGCCATAGGTGCGCCCATGCCAGAGGATGTTACCGAAAGCAATTCTTAGCACGCGGGATAGATGTCACTGCGAAAACAACAGTATGACTGTAAAATAACCATGTTTTCATTGGCCCTCACCCCCCTTTTCGGTAAACCCCACATTATGACAGATGCGGATACTGCGTTTTGCGTCACAAGATAGTCGTCGGGAATAGATAAAAATGCGCCATTTCAAGACCATCGCTCTCCGCAGCACGGCCACCGCCGCGCTACTTGGTGCGCTTTCCTTCAGTGCTGCGGCTCAAGTCTCAGTCACAGATGACACCTCAAATCAAATTTTGACCTCAACAGCAGGTGCGAACGGCGCTCCGTCAGACGTCACAGTCGACACCTCAGCCACGGTCACGGTTGATAGTGCGCGCTCAGGGGTCATCCTGGACTCTGACAATGCCCTCGTCCTCGATGGCGTAGTCACATCAAATAATGTCAACGGATCAACAGGTGTGGAACTGCAAGGCGGGGATAACCGCTCTTACACGCAAGCGGGTTCGATCACGCTCATCGAAGACTTCACGGCGACGGATACAGATGACGACCCCTTCATTGACGGTGGATTTGCCGAAGGCGAAGGCCGCACAGGTATCTTGATTTCAGGCGCGTCTCCTTTCCGCGGAAATATTGAGCTAGCCAGCGGCTCTACAATCACCATCGAAGGCAATGACAGTTATGGCATTAACCTCGCCAACACGCCCATGATGACAGAGGGCCTGACAGGTAACCTTCTAACGGAAGGTCAGATTAGCGTCATTGGCGACCGATCAATTGGCGTAAATCTCGCCTCGAACATAACGGGCAACGTCACGAATAACGGCACAATTTCCGCGCGGGGCACTGGTTCCCAAGCCTATGCCGTAAGCGGCGACATCCAGGGCGGATTTGTAAATAGCGGTACACTCAACTCATCTGGTTTCAGATTTGGCCAGCGCCCGAACTTCAGCGGCAGTGACGCCTCCTTTGGACGGGATGACCTCACAGCGGAAGATTTGGGCAACGCAGGTTCGGCATTAACGATATCTGGAGACGTGTCAGGCGGCGTATTACTAAGCCGACGTCTCGTGGCCAGCATAGATGCAGACGGCGCACCCGTCACAGATGCCGACGGCAACCAACTCTTTACCCTCGCCAGCACAAGCACGATCTCGCAATTCGGATCCGCACCTGCCGTTATGATTGATGGGAATGGCGATGCCATCGCGATCGGTATTGTCGCAGAAATCACCGACCCGACTGACGCGGCTTTCAGCGAAACCCTTCAATATGGCTTCGTCAACCAAGGCGGCGTCAGCGCGGCTGGTTTGTATGACGATTTCGACGCAACCGCTATTTCATTCGCGGATGTTACGATTGAAGGCGGAATCAATAACGCGGCCAATGGGTCCTTATCAGCGACAACCTTTCGGGCAGCTAACCCAACGGATTTGACCGATGGCAGCGGTATTTCGCGTGTCTTAGTTCTTGGCGATCAAGCCATTGCAGATCGTATCAATAATGCTGGCGTTATCATCGCGACAACATCGGAAGCGGTCGACGAAGTCTATTTTGACCGCACCAACATTGTTGCGCCGCGCGCACTCTTGGCCGTCGCCATTGACATTGAGAGTGGCGCTTCGGTTACGGAGCTCACGAATTCACAGGGAATTTCAGCGGTCGTCAGGGGCCGTGATGGCACCGCAATCGCGATCAGAGACGCGTCAGGCACACTCCGCACCATCACCAATACGGGTGCAATCGCTGCGGTTGTTGCGACCTCCGACACTCTTGGTTTGGAAGACACAAATCTAAATGCTGTCGCAATTGATCTGAGCGCATCGACGATAGGCTCAACGATCACGCAGGCGCAGAACCCTGACACTACAGCTACACCTCTTATCACGGGCGACATCCGTTTTGGGGCGGGCAATGACAGCTTGATTGCCAGCGCAGGCAACATCACAGGTGATGTTGATTTTGGCGGCGGTGCAGACACGCTCACACTGTCTGGAGGAACCGTGTTTACAGGTGCCATTAGCAATACTGATAGCTTGGCCTTATCTGTCTCCGGTGGATCAACATTAGCGTTGGGCAGCGCAGACGAAATCCAAGTCAGCAGCGCCAGTTTTGATGAAACATCTGTTTTCCGTCCGGTCATCAACGGCGCGTCGGGAACGGCTTCAACATTGACATCAACGGGTGACATCACATTTGATTCGGGTTCAACAATCAACCCGATCCTTAACTCTATCGTCGGTACAGATACCTTCTCCTACACATTGGCTAATGCTGGCAATCTAACGGTTGGCGATTTGGCGTCACTTGGAGCCGGAGAAAGCCCGTTTCTTTACAACACCAGTTTAGAATTGGCGGGCGATAACACGCTCGTTGTTACACTCGACTTACGGAACCCGACTGCTTCTGTTGAAAATGGCGGTTTGGGTCTTGATCAAGTACAGGCAGCTGCTTTCGGACAGGTCGTAAACGGTGAATTCCAAGACGGTGCTGTTTTCCAAGCCCTCACGAGCTCAGATGCGCTTGGCAATGCGTTTTCAAACATCACAGAAGCCGACGATTTCTACGCGGCATTCAACCAAATTCTACCTGAATTCTCAGGCGCAGCTCACCAATTCGTGCTTGCCAATGTTGATGGCGCGGTTGGCGCGGTTGGCAACCATTTGGACGCGACACGACGGTCGCAAGACAAACCTGGCGGCGCATGGCTACAAGAGTTTTTCTACTTTGCCGACCGTGAGAAGGCAGGGCTTTCAGAGCAATATCGCGGCGAAGGCTTTGGATTCGCAGGGGGCATCGACACCGCATTTGGTCCATTCCATGCGGTTGGTGTTAACGCGAGTTTCGCCAGTACAGAAGTCGAAGATGTTATCGGCATTGATGCCCCACTCGACGTTAGAACCTATCAACTCGGCGGTTATGCTGGATATGAAAACAAAGGCTTCAACCTCGATGTGTTTGGCGGCGTAGGCTATAATGAATTCCAACAATCACGTAGCGTCGTCGTCGGTCAATTTGCAGGATCTGCAAATGCTGAATGGGATGGGTTCCACGCAAATGGAGCTATCCGCGCAGGATATACAGTGCCCGTAAGTGAGAAAATTTGGGTCCGTCCGAGCCTCTCGGTGGACTATCTTTACTTGAATGAATACGGCCACACCGATGAAGGCGCAGACGGTATTCGCCTCCGCGTTGACGGACGCCAAACAGAGACAGCGGCGGCAACTGCAATGTTAGACATTGGGACCAAGTTCCAAGGTAAACGCACATGGATTCGTCCATCTGTTCGTGTTGGTTATCGTAACGAATTTATGTCCGACCCGACCGAAACGGAATTCCGTTTCCAGGGATTAGAAGATGCAAGCGGTAACTTTTTCGACTCAGAACTTGCACGTTTGAGAGCCTTCGACCTCCCAGACCAAGGTATCATCTTAGGCTTTACCGTGGCAGCAGGATCGGAATATTCATCCATCGGATTTGATTTCGATAGTGATATACGTGACGGCTTTATCCGACACACGGGCCGCATCGTTATCCGCTTACTCTTCTAGGATATAAATGCCTGCAGCTCTCTCCAAAGACACGCTGCAGCATAGTCCTTATCTGAGCGATCTCACAGAACGGTTCCCTCAAACGGATACGCTAGAGGGACTTCTATCAGAGATATTGACCGCGCCAGCGGACGAGCTGCCTTTAATAAAAGGTCGATTTGGCCTGACATTTGCGCGGACTGAATTTCATGATTTTGATGAAATGGGGCGTGTTTGGACCGCCTTTGCTGATGCTACGATTGATCGCGGGTTGGAATTGGCATGGCAGCATGTCGGAAAACGGCATAAATTGACGCTGCCTGATAAAGCTGTCCCGGGCCTCTTCATCTTAGGGCTTGGGAAATTAGGCGGATATGACCTTAACTTCTCATCCGACATTGATCTGATCGCATTTTATGACAGCGAAGCCCTCCCCGTTCCCGCGACGAAGGGGCAAGCCTATATCGCGTCGGAAGTCTGCAAGCAGCTGACACAAATCTTACAGCCTCGGAACGCGCCTGATTTTGTCTGGCGAGTTGACTGGCGCTTGCGTCCCGAAAGCTCCGGTACAGGTTTGGCGATAAGCTGCGCGAAGGCTGAAACCTTCTACTTCTTTCGATCTCTACCTTGGCATCGCTTGGCCCTCATGAAGGCGCGCACAGTGGCGGGCGACATAGACGCAGGTCAGGTTTTTCTGGATCGGCTAGAACCTTTCATTTGGCGTCGTAATTTAGACTTCACCACTTTGGATGAACTCGCCGCCCTCAAAACACGCATAAACAATGAGCATCCAGGTCTGGAGACAGAGCGTGCGGCGCTTGATCCAATCACGCCTGAGGCGGTTGGGTTTAACTTGAAATTGGGTCGGGGCGGCATTCGCGAAATAGAATTCATCGCGAATGCGCAACAGCTTATTCATGGTGGAAAGCGGCCAAATTTGCGCGTGACAAATACACGTAAAGCTCTGTCTGAACTCGCTCAGACAGGCTTACTCTCGCAATCTGACGCAGATGAATTACGCGAGCATTACGCCTATTTCCGACGGGTCGAAAACACGGTGCAGATGTTCAGGAATGAACAAACGCACATCGTTCCCGAGAGCGACGCCAACACGTCGCTGCGAGCGATGCTCGGATACCCAGAGGATTTCGACGCAGACATTGCAATGCGACGGCACCATGTTCACGCCCGCTTCGCAGCCCTATTTGAAGATAGCTCGGAAAAGGTCGAAGCCGCAGACCTAACGACATTAGATGCACACACGACCCGCATTGCGCGCAGTTGGACGGAAGGCTTCCAAAATCATGGTGTTCCGTCCTCATCACGTCACAAATATGAAGAGTTAGGACGAAACCTTGTTGCACGTGTTCAACGCTTAAACCGTCCTGACGCCTTTGAACGCATCGACAATTTCCTCAAGCAGCTCGGACGATCAGAGCAATATTTTGCGCTATTGGCGCGACACCCAAACTTACTCGACAAGCTTGTAACGCCCCTCCTCCATAGTCCGCATATGAGTGAAATTCTGGGTCAATCGCCACATATTATTGATATATTCTTGTCACCTGATGATGGGGACCTTCATGCGCAATCTGCATTTGTCCTCACCTCCCCAGATTACGAACATCGGTTAGAGGCGCTACGTCGGTTTGTGAATGAGCAACTCTTTCGAAACTACACTTACTTCTTAGAAGGGAAAATACCCGCGAGAGCACTACAGGAAAAGCTGACGCGGCTCGCCGAGGAAACACTAACGTTATCCCTGCGAATCGTCGCGGATGATTTGGGTGTCCCCGCGCTCCCCATGACAATCTTGGGGCTCGGAAAAATGGGAACGCAAGCGATGGGGCCGAAGAGTGATCTGGACCTGATTTTCCTCTTCGTAGATGATTGTGACCCAGACCTTGCGGCCAAATCAGTGCGTCGTATGCGAACCACTTTGACGACAAAACTCAGGGAAGGAATCGCATATGAACTTGATACGCGCCTCCGTCCATCGGGGCGCTCTGGAACTCCAGCCGTTAAGTTATCAGCCTTTCGCGACCACCATATGAACCGCGCCCATAGTTGGGAACACATTGCCCTCGCCCCCGCAAGAATTGTGGCAGGAGACGTCGCGCTCGGCGAAAAAGTTATGGCCATCAAAACGGATGTCTTGACCCGTCCAAGAGACATCAACGCTTTCAAAGCCGACGCCCATGTCATGTTTCAACGCTTGGCAGAGGAACGTTTGAAAGTGACCCCTCCAACGATATGGCGCACAAAGTTACGTCGGGGCGGTTTGATGGAGGCCGACTACCTAAAGGCCTGCTTTGAGGTTTTGGGGCAAACACCGCCATCAGAGTTAACGACAGCTATCGACAATTGGAACGAAACGATCATTTGGGAGCGCCTGCTCAACTTAACTGGAGCTGACATTTCAGAGACACCATCTCGCTTCACCCAAGCGATCAGTACGGCTGCACGTCCAAAACTCTGGGCTGCGCAGGACTCAAGCCTTCAGGCCCTAACCGATGCGTTTTTCGAAGATCAAAAAACTGGAAAACGCCCACCGTCGAGATCTGTCATTTGGCGTGATAGCTAACAGAAGGACCTTCGCCCTCCTAGATGCGCACATGCTTGCAAAACAGGTCATCCGCCAGAAACAAAACGAGTCGAAAGGCGTGTTTTTTAAGCCTCCGATGCAAATCAGCGATAACTCATGTGTAAAACACAGGTTTACAGCAGGAAAACGCCTTGCGGGCCGCGCAAATCACCTCATATTGAAGTTTGAAATCAGAGGAACGAAACTCGAACATTATGGCCACTGCCAAGAAAAAAGATCTGTTTGCGGGAAAAAGCGGCGATGCCGCCCAAGATAATTACACCGCGAGCTCTATCGAAGTCTTAGAAGGCTTGGAACCCGTTCGTCTGCGCCCAGGTATGTATATCGGTGGCACAGATGATCGCGCCTTGCACCATCTCTTCGCGGAAGTGATCGACAACTCGATGGATGAAGCCGTTGCAGGCCATGCAACACGGATTGAAATTGAACTTGATGCCGAAGGTTATATCTCCGTCACGGATAATGGCCGCGGTATTCCCATCGGACCTCACCCGAAATTCCCGAAAAAATCTGCCCTCGAAGTTATTCTGACAGAACTTCATTCAGGCGGTAAATTCTCAAACAAAGCCTATGAAACCTCTGGCGGCCTTCACGGTGTTGGAGTCTCTGTGGTGAACGCATTGTCGGATGTGTTGGAGGTCGAAGTCGCTCGGAATAAAACCTTGCATGTTATGCGGTTTGAACGTGGGCAACCGATAGGCAAGATCAAAAATATGGGGCCCGTGAATAACCGTCGGGGTACAAAATTCCGCTTTCATCCTGATGCTGAAATTTTCGGAAAATCCCTACAGTTCCGCGCACTCAAATTGTTCAACATGTCGCGCGCAAAAGCATACTTGCAGCCCGGCGTCGAAATCCGCTGGAAATGCGCGCCAGAAAAACTCAAAAACTCACCCGAAGTCCCGGAACAGGCAGTCTTTCATTTCCCAGGTGGATTGGCAGATTATCTCGCTGAAACCCTCGGCACCAAAGCGACGATAACCGAGACGTTATTCGCAGGGAAATCCAAAAAAGACTCGGGTCACGGTCGCGTAGAATGGGCCGTGAGTTGGTCCCCCGAGGGCTTTGGTGAAGCCGACAGTTTCGTACGCTCTTATTGTAACACCGTACCAACACCTGGCGGCGGAACGCATGAAGCGGGCCTTCGTGCTGCGATCACCAAAGGCTTACGCGCCTATGCTGACCTTACAGGGATGGGTAAAAAAGTCAGTCACGTGACGCCAGATGATGTTATGTTTGGTGCAGGCGCTCTCATCTCTGTTTTCATCAAAAGCCCTGAATTCCAAGGTCAAACGAAAGACAGACTCTCAAATTCAGAAGCAACACGTTTGGTCGAAACCGCCATGCGCGATCAGTTCGATCATTGGCTTGTAAGTAGTCCAAAGGACGCCACGAAACTCCTCGAGTGGGCTATCGAGCGCGCCGACGAGCGGGTCAAACGCCGCAAAGCCCGCGACGTAAAACGCAAGTCAGCAACTAAGCGATTGCGACTGCCGGGTAAGCTCGCGGATTGCTCTCGAAAAGGCAGTGACGACACCGAAATTTTCATCGTGGAAGGAGACTCTGCGGGAGGTTCCGCCAAACAAGCGCGCAGCCGCGAAACGCAAGCGATCCTGCCGTTGAAAGGTAAAATCCTCAATGTTGAGAGCGCGACGATGGAGAAAATTCAGCGGAACAATGAGATCAATGATCTCTCCGTCGCGTTGGGTGTCGGGCTAGGTAAGAAATTTGATGTCGATGATTTACGATATGAGCGCGTCGTCATCATGACCGATGCGGATGTCGACGGGGCACACATCGCGGCCCTGCTGATCACATTCTTCTATCGTTACACACCTGGCCTGATCGAAGCGGGACGTCTCTATATGGCGATGCCGCCACTCTATAAAATGACGCAAGGTAATAAGACAATTTACGCGGTTGATGACGAACATCGTGAAGAGCTTACGCGCACCGAATTTTCGGGCAAAGGCAAGATTGATATTGGTCGATTTAAGGGTCTCGGCGAAATGAACCCCGCCCAATTAAAAGTCACAACGATGGACCCAAAGACTCGCACCTTGGCGCGGATTACGCTCGATGTTGATGAAATGGCGACAACCGAAAGCTTAGTCGAAACCTTGATGGGTAAACGCTCTGAATTGCGTTACGAGTATATCCAAGAACACGCAAAATTTGTGGAAGACGTCGATATTTGATGGCTGGCAGATCACACAGCTCGGAACGTGTGCATCGCGCCCTAACCTCAGTTCGAAAACAGACGGACATGAAGGCAGACTTAGCCGTCGTGTTAGGGTCTGGCCTCGGTGATTACGCAAACCAAATTGACGGTGTTCACATTCCCTATGAGGATATTGACGGGTTTCCATCATCAACCGCTCCAAACCACAAAGGCGTTCTTCATATTGGAACCTTGAAGGGGCGTCGCGTCGTTGCCCTGCAAGGACGCCTTCATCTCTATGAGGGACACACAGCGCAAGATGCAGCCTTTCCAATCGAAGTGGCACATGCGCTTGGTGCGAAAGCCGCTATTCTAACCAATGTCTCTGGCAGCCTGAACTCAGATTTCACTGATGGTGAGATCATCAGCCTTTCAGATCATATATACTTGCCAGGTCTCTCAGGTCAGGGCGCATTGGTGGGACGCAAAGACACCCATAAATCACCCTTCGTCAATCTGACATGCACCTATGATCAAGACTGGCTAAAGGTCGCGGATCAAAGTGAAGCAGGCATCTTAAAACGTGGCGTCTACGCTTGCTTGGCTGGGCCGCATTTCGAGACACCTGCCGAGGGTCGTATGCTGCGTCTATTAGGGGCCGATATGGTGGGCATGTCCACGATTCATGAATCTGTCATGGCGCGATATTTGGAGATGAAAGTTCTAGGTCTAAGCTTGATCGTCAATCCAGTTATCACAGATCCCGATAACCAGCCCCCTGTCGATGAGGCTAAAATCTGGAAAACAGTTGAGGATGCGCAGTCAAAAATGACGGCCCTGATAGATCACGTCATTCTTAACGCGTCGATCGATTAAACCCTATTGCGTGAAGTCTGGCAGCACAGGTTCTGGCGTGCGGCATCCGATCACCCAAATATCATAAACACCGTGGTCGAGCGCTGAAAGGGCGGGACGCGACCCAAACATCCAACCAGAAAAGACGACCTCTTCTTCGGCGCGACCACCCTTACCGTCCAGTTTCGCGTCTTGAATTTTCAAGAACGCAAATGTCTCTGGTAGTTCTTCGGGCGGGCGTTTTTCGCAATGGACGGCTTCGATAGAGAGACTTCCGTATTGCAAACTATCACCAACTTCGACCGTATAATCTTGCGTTGTCGCGGTGACTTTGTCCAAGGCGCGCAGGATTATGGCCGACCCCGAAATGTTTGCCGCGTGAGCGGACATCCCAGAAAACAGAACCAGAGCTGTTGCAGCGAGAAAGCGCATTATTTACCTGGGGACCAAGCTTCGTAATCCGAAGCGACCGCATCACGGACTCCGCCACGATCTAGGCTACCTTTTGGCTTATAGGCGAAAGGCGTACCCGTCATATTTGGAACATGGCTTTCTTGCCAGTCATGGACCTTAATATCGATTTCAGACGGCAATTCGTCATATGTATGATGCAACCAACCGTTCCAAACAGGGGGAACTTTGGAGGCTTCGGCATAATCGGAATAGATCACATAACGGCGATTACGGCCATCATAGCGAAGCTTCTCGCTCTCGTAATAGGTATTGCCATATTCATCTTCCCCAACCTTGACGGCCTTCGTACGAATTTGCAGCAATGTGCCCAATGTCGAGCCATTCCACCAAGTGAATAAGCGTTTGATAAAGTCCAAGGTCCGACTCCGAGAAAAGCGGTTCATGCAATTACACTGGCGTTCTAGGCCCGCACTACGTCAGCGTAAAGCGCCAATGTGTGACAAAGATGACGAGAAACCGGCAGAACCGAGGCGCGGCAAAAATACAACACCCACTGCAAAGAAACAGAACCTTACGATGATTTTAATAGTGCCGCCCCCCGTCTCTAACCTAGGATGTGGAGTGATTAAAGTTCGTCCCCTTATTCTTGCCGCTCTCGCGGCTCTCGCACTCGTGAAACCTGCCGCGGCGCAGATACGCGTAGATGCCCGTATTCAGATGAATTCAGGGTCTTGCTCGGGCTGTGATCTTTCCGACAAAGCCATGAATGGTGTTCGTCTCAACAATGCAAATTTCAGCAACAGCACCTTTAACAATTCTAATCTTTCGGGTGGATCGCTGGACGGGTCCGATCTCTCTGGCGCGCACTTCCGCAGCGCCTTGATGTACCGCGTGGAAGGCAATGGGGTGACCATGCCTCGCACTGTGTTTGAGGACGCAACCCTGACAGAAGCCAGGTTACCAAATTCAAAAATGGCGGATGCGAACCTGTCACGCGCAGACCTGTCGCGCGCAACCTTCACAAATTCTGACTTCGCCCGAGCGCGATTTGACTCTGCCAATCTAACCGACGGGCAATTCCAAGGCGGACAATTCCAAGGCGCATATTTCCCTGGCGCAATTCTGTCCGACTCCCGATTTGATGGCGCGAACTTCTCTGGCGCTGATCTCTCAACCAGCCAAGGCTTGAAACAGGCGCAACTTGATGTGGCGTGCGGGAACGAAAAAACCCGTCTCCCCGTTGGCCTGTCCCTGCCCTATTGCGACGGCGTCAGGGTTGAAATGGCAGAACATGGTCACGACGGTTTAAGCGCGGAAATGACCCAAGCCGCTGAACGTCTCGACCGCGCGATATCAGACGTGGAAAATCTTCTCGCAGCTTCAGGTCCCGGAAACCGCGTCCTCCGCACCCGCCTACAGCGTATCCACAGTGACTTGGTGCAAACAAAAGCTGTGATAGCGAATTAGGTTATCTCACCCCAGATGGACGGGGATGAGAGTAGTTTTAGTTTGCGCGAAGAAACTTAATCCTTCGGCGCGACTGGAACAGTCTTGATGTTCAGTTCTTTCAACGCAGATGCGTCGACTTCGGCTGGCGCATTCATCATCAAATCTTGCGCTTGGCCGTTCATTGGGAACAAGATGACGTCGCGAATGGTGTCTGTGCCCGCGAGCAACATCACCATACGGTCAACGCCCGGCGCGATGCCACCATGCGGTGGTGCGCCGAATTTAAACGCATTGATCATGCCCGCGAATTTGTCGTCCACGACCTCTGGGCCGTAACCTGCAATTTCGAACGCCTTATACATGACGTCAGCTTTGTGGTTCCGGATCGCGCCAGAAGATAGCTCGATACCGTTACAAACGATGTCGTACTGATAGGCGAGGATGTCGAGTTTCTTCTCATCCGTGTCAGCCTCAAGAAGGACATCCATCGCAGATTTACCTTCAGGGGCTTGCGGCATGGAGAACGGGTTATGCGAGAAGTCGACCTTCTCATTGTCTTCGTCCCACTCATACATCGGATAATCGACCACCCAGCAGAATTTGAAACCCGCGGCTTCGTCAATCAGGTCCAGATCAGCGGCAACTTTGTTACGCGCCGCACCTGCCAACTTATAGGCTGCAGAAGTTTTACCTGCAGAGAAGAAGACGCCATCGCCCGCTTTGAGGCCCATGCGCTCGAGAAGCGCCTTGAGCAATTCTGGATCGAAGTTCTTAAGCGCTGGATCTTGCGAGGAGACAACGCCGTCTTCTTCGCGAAGACGCGCATAGCCGAGACCTGGAGCCTGCATTTCTTTCTTCGCCCATTTATCCATGGAATCGAAAAATTTGCGGGACTTATTCTCTGTCGCACCAGGCGCAGGAATAGCGATGACTTTACCGCCGCCTTTGGTGATTTTCGCAAAGATACCAAAACCGGTCTTGCTCTCGTCGAGGAAGAATTCGGAGACATCCGTTAGCTCAAATGGGATACGAAGGTCTGGTTTATCCGACCCGTATTTTTCCATCGACTCTTTGTACGGGATGCGTGGGAATGGCGCAGTGACGGCTTTCCCACCGCCGAATTCTTCAAACACACCCGCCATGACTGGTTCGATTGTGTTGAATACGTCTTCCTGCGTGACAAAGCTCATCTCCATGTCGAGTTGATAGAACTCACCCGGGGAACGGTCGGCGCGCGCATCTTCGTCGCGGAAACATGGAGCGATTTGGAAATAACGGTCAAAACCTGCAACCATCAAAAGCTGCTTAAATTGCTGCGGGGCTTGCGGCAGCGCGTAGAATTTACCGGGGTTCTGACGAGACGGAACGAGGAAATCACGCGCGCCTTCTGGCGAGCTGGCTGTCAGGATCGGCGTTTGAAACTCTGTAAAGCCTTGCGCGATCATACGACTGCGAAGCGAGTTAATCACCTGCCCGCGCATGATTATATTCTTGTGCAACGTGTCGCGGCGCAGATCGAGATAGCGATGCTTCAGGCGGATTTC
>CALHXF010000021.1 GCA_938040095.1 uncultured Caulobacterales bacterium | reverse complement strand
AGGCTTTGATGATGAAACCGCCGAAGAACTACAGGCACGTGCCCGTGAGTACCTCGACAAAATCGCAGCAGAGCAAGATGCGAAACGTGTCGAACTCGGCGTTGAAGATGGCGTGTTGCAAATCGAAGGCGTTACGCTTCCAATGGCTGTTCGCTTCGGTGAGAACGAAATCAAAACTGTCGAGGATGTTGCGGGCCTCGTTCCAGATGACCTCAATGGTTACTCTGAATATAAAAATGGCGAACGCACACGCGAACCTGGCATGATTGAAGACATGAAATTGACCGATGTCGAAGCCACACGCCTCATCATGATGGCCCGCGTCGCAGCAGGTTGGATCGACGAAAGCGCGCTAGAGCCAGACGTTGTTGAAGGTGAAGAAGACGCTGTAGCAGAGGACGCAGTAGCGGCCGAACCAACAGCGGAAACACTCTTTAATTAGTGTAATTCTGTTCTGATAAAATCGATAAGTCTCAAAAAATGGGTAACCTTCACCCAATTTTTGGGTCAGATTGAACAGAAATACACCGAGTATCTTTTCCAACTTAATCAGTAAGCCGTCACTCGAAAGGGTGGCGGCTTTTTACTTTGTTTTTCCGTGTCCCTGAAACCATGATGGGTACAACCAGACCCAAAGGTAAAGGCTCAGAATAATATGAGACATGAAGACCCAAAGGTTTCAGCGGCAAAAAGCAGTGCGAAGCGGGTGCTCTGGATATCCTTTTTGATTGTCGTCCCTCTGACGATTTATTTCGTTTTCTTCGCGTTAGATAAAGACAGCAATGTCGAACAACACGGCTATATTGCGCATGCTCTGGCCGTTGTCGTCGCTTTTATTTCAGCGTCCTTATTCATGGGTATCACCTTCTATTCCTCCAGAAGCGGCCATGACGAACAACCCAATTATCGGGACATTGTCGAAAAACAACGCGAACGCGAAGCAGAAGCTGAAACCTCGGATAGCTCAGACATGAAAACGGATTGACACTCTGTTGAGCCAGAAAACCTAACTCAGCCCAAACCTCGGAACCATTTAAGTTCCTGTATCTCTTAGTCTTAAGTGTTGGAAAATGACCCCAGTTACGGGATGTTCGCGTGGGTGGTTAGGCTCGGGCGGAAACCCATTAAAAGCTAATTTCCGATCCCCAGTAAACAGAATTGCACTTAGTCAATGTGCACATGACCGCCCGTTGGAAGAAGACACCTTTAAAATGACACAGAATTTGAGTACGGGGGCGCATCTCTTGTATTTAGTTTCAAGTCATTGAAAACGCGAGATTCAAATTTTGCTTAAGCGCGGATCTATACATCCAGCGCTCATTTACCACGCATTCGCTTAAGAAAACAGTTCCGCGTTTTGATCGACAAAGGCTTCAAGCGTTTTGAAAAACTGCAAAATATCGTCTATCTCATTTCCGGAATTAATTGTGACGAGGCGGATGAAGGTGTCTTCTCGGAAAGAGCCATAACCCACCAATAGTTCAGAATGTTCGTAGAGTTGCGTACAAATGTCTTCGGCGGGGATGCCTTTGTAATTAAAGCAAACAGCCACCGTGTCATCGACACTATAATCCGTATAGTCGGGATGGCTTTGGACATAGGCCCGACCTGCGTCGGCCAAGGCAAATTCCTGCTCCACAATGGCTTTCATGCCATTCGTGCCGAGGCTCTTCCACAACACCCAGAGTTTTAAGGCGTCATTCCTACGACCACATTGGATCGAGGTTTTACCCAAATTTAAGTCGTCATGATCGGTCTGGTAGAGATAGGTCGCGTCATTCGAAAATGAATCGTGAAGATGCTTTTTATCCTTCACAACAATTAGTGAACAACTGAGCGGGGTGCCCATCATTTTATGCGCATTGAGTGTAAAGGAGTCGACGTTCTCTACGCCCGCAATCAGGTGTTTGTATTTTTCACTGAAAATAACCGACCCGCAATAGGCCCCATCGACATGTAGCCAAATGTTGAACTCTTTCGCGATTTCTGACGCCCCGACCAAATCATCAAAGGCGGCCAAGACGGTCGTACCCGCTGTGCAATTAATTAAAATGGGGTGAAGCCCATTGGCGATATCAGCGACAATCGCTTCACGGAGCAAAGTGTTATCCATGCGACCGTTGTCGTCTGTTGGGATTTTCCGCACATTATCACGACCGATGCCAGAGAAGGCTGCGTTTTTCGGTGTGCTGTAGTGGCTCTCAACGGAGGTATAGACGGTCATTCGCTGGTGCACGCCTTGGTGTCGTGTGGTGGCGTTAAAAGCGTCGCGTGCCATTAACATACCCATGAAATTTGTCATGGAGCCACCAGGCGCAAGCGTGCCGTCTGAGTTTTCATCCCATCCAATCATATTGCAGAGTTCACGCAATACGGTTTTCTCGACGATGATCTGCGGACCCGCGACTTTATAGGTCGCCATACTATTGTTCAGGATAACGGCGAGGAGGTCGCCAAGAATGGCCTTGTCATTCCGTCCGCCAAAGAGCTGATTAAAAAAGGCGCTCGTGCCTGTGCGTGGCGTCGCGAAGATGATGTCTTTTAGGACGGTCTCTAGCGCGTCGGCGTTCAAGCCTTCTTTTTGGAGTTTGAGATCAAGGCGTGTATGAAGTTTGTCGGCAGGTATATACTCCGCAACAGGGTTCTTCGCTTCGTCGGCTAGGAGTTCATTCACCACCCGATTGAAAATCTCTAAACTCTGTTCCATGTTCGGACGGTCCTGTTCTTGCGGGTCTTGCTGTTTCCCTAACTTAACGGTCCTCGCCTCTAATTATATGAGGAATGTCTGTGCGATGTGACGCGGGTAAGGTGTGCCTATTCGCTGTCTTGACTGATTTCTTTTGCGACCCAGTGTTGCCGACACAGGGAGACATAACGATCATTGCCGCCGATTTCGACTTGTGCGCCACGTGTAACGGCTGCGCCTTTTTTGCTAACGCGGAGGGTCATGGTCGCTTTTCGCCCGCACCAGCACAGCGTTTTGATCTCTTTGACATTATCCGCAATCGCCAAAAGTGCGGCGCTGCCGGGGAATAATTTTCCGCGGAAATCGGTACGCAGACCGTAACACATGATCGGCAAACGTATTTCATCGGCGACTTTGGCCAATTGCCAAACTTGATCCTCAGACAGAAATTGTGCTTCGTCGATTAAGACGCAATTGATTGGATTGGCGGCGTGGGCAGCGCGAATATGAGCTTCCAAATCTTGTGTCTGTGAAATCAGGTCCGCTTGCGCGGTCAGGCCAATGCGGGAACTGATCGTCGCTTCCGTTCCATCACGGTCATCTATGGAGGGCTTCATCAAAAGCGTCCGCATACCCCGTTCGTGGTAGTTGTGGGACGACTGCAACAAGATCGTCGACTTGCCAGCATTCATGGCCGAGTAATTGAAGTAAAGCTTAGCCATAGTCTGAAAGGTCCCGAATCGTGACTTAACATGCGAAATCAGGCTGCATGAATCTAGGTGTCTAGGACAGATTATGTGTCTTAATTTTAGGCGATGCGGATCACGTCGAGAGCGCAAACCCCTTGGGCACGGGATAACTGTCACTCTGAAAGGGGTGAACGCTGTAGATAGAGGGGATTGGGGGTTCTGGATTGTCTATAATGTCTTGGAACAAAGCTGTTTCCTGGTCAGGCGAGAGTTCAGGGTAATCCTCACGCCATTCAGCAGGCCAATCGTCGGGATTTGCGCGTGATAGTACGGCCCCCATTAACTTGCGGCGGTTTTCTGCCCATGCGTCGGTTTGTGCTTCGCCACGTATAACCGCGTCAAAGGGGCGATATTCAATATAGATCGTGCGTCGCGCGCCAGGTGAATGCTTGGGTGCGGAGCCGTGCAATATCATCATGTCTTGGATCAATACATCTCCAGCTTTGGCATCCTGTTCCACAACGCCGGGGATGTTCCATCCATGCGTTTGTGACAGATCTGCGATATCTTGGAGTTCATTTTGAGTGCCTGGAACGTATTTCAGGCACCCATCGCCTTTGGGGGAATCGTCTAAATAGATACCGACATTCAAATAGGGTCCGCTACGATCATGCGGACCGCCTTGATGCCACTCTATCATGGAGTGAGGGTGTTGATGTTTGTAGAGGATGTCAGCCTGCAACGGGGTCGCGCGTCGTCCACAAAACTCCCTCGCGACCTTCATCAACGCAGGCGTCGCGAGTAAGTCTAGTAAAGCTTCAGCGTCGGTCTCGAGTAAATCATCATATCGCAAGAGGCGGGAGGAGCCCTCCAATTCGACAACGCAGGCGCTTTGCAAGCTCTCCCCTTGCTCGTAAAGTCGCATGACCTCCACCTCCCTGGCCGCCGCTATATTTTGCCACCGCGCAAGGAGGTCCGTCGGTATCGCACCGGGCAATAGGACATATCCATCAGACAGGAATTTATCGTTTTGATTGGGTTGCGCCATATATGACAGGCTTATCGGATAAAATTAGAGATGAAAGTAGAGACTGTAAGTTTGTGGCTGGAGACCTGTGAGTTTCGGGTGTGGCAAATGATGGGGTCTTGTCTTGCCTTTCCTTGATCAAACCCCCATATCGCGCGTCTTGAAAAGCTTACCTGAAGTCCTTGTCCCTGATGACCATATTGACACGCGCGGTCATAAATCGCGTGAGCGTCGCTGCGTGTCTCAGAATGAAGTGCGCGACCCACGGACGATGATCCGCTTTGTGGTTGGACCAGAGAACACCGTCTTCGCCGATATTCTTGGAAAACTCCCTGGGCGCGGCGCTTGGGTGAGTTCAACACGTGAAGATTTAGAGGTTGCCATCAAAAAAGGCGGATTCAAACGCGGTTTCAAAGGTAATGTAAAGATTCCTGACGATTTAGAGGCGCAAGTTATCTCAGGGCTACGCCGTCACACGCTTTCCCTGATGGGTATGACCAAGAAATCTGGGAAGCTCTTTATCGGCTTTGACCAAGTGATGGCTGCTGCACGCGCCGATGCGCTGGGGTGGCGGATTGAAGCCACAGATGGTGCCGCAGGTGCGCGTGGGAAAATTCGGACCTTGTCTAAGGCTATCGCGCGCGAAGTTGAATTGCCGTTGCCGCGCGTTATCGGCTGTTTCGACAGCCAAGAGATCGGCGCGGTCGTAGGACGTGACGCGATTACACATTGCGCCGTCCCACATGGACGTCTCGCGAAATCATTGGGCTTTTCTGCCCGACGCCTGAGCGGGTTTATCCCCCTCGTACCGGAGGGCTGGGCCGACGCTCAGCACGAAGCTTTCTAATGCGGCTATAGGCCCCGCGACCGAGGCGGTTATGCTCGGATAAGACATTATTAGGTGTACGGTGATAAGATGTTGCCAAATGCGCCAAATCCCCTAAGTTATGCGCACTTTCCGCGCGAGCAAGGAACCGACACGCGAAACGGCCACCCGGCGTTATGACCCGGCCCCGGTTCGCAGGATAAAGATATGACAGACAGCAATAACAACAAACCCGGCGCACGCCGTCCACTGACTCTTGGTGGGCCAAATCGTAGCCCGCGCCGCTCCAGCTCGCCTTCGGCAGTTGTGGTCGAGAAGAAAAAGAAAATCATCATGCGGCCTGGTACGGGCGCAGCTGCGAAGCCAAAAGGCCCGCAGCCTGGTGCCGTGCCTGGGATATCCAAAGGTCCAAAGCCGCCGATGACGCCGATGGCCCCGAAAAAGCCTGCGGCACCGAAGCCTGCGATTGCGCCAAAGCCGCAACAACGTCGTAATGTCGATGTCGCCGCAGAGGCTGCCCGCAAGCTTGGCTTGTCCAAGGCTGAGTTCCTTAAACGCCAAGCCGCGTTGAGCTCTGCACAGAAACAGCAAGAAGAACGCGCTTTGCTCCGCAAGGCTGAAGAAGAAGCGCGCCTCGCACGCGTCGAACAAGAACGTGCATTGCTCGAAGAAAAGCGTCGTGAACAAGATGCCATCGAGATGAAGCGTCTCGAAGAGGAAGAAGCTGCGAAGAAGAAAATTGAAGCTGAAGAGGCTGCTAAGGTTCAGAAAAAAGCTGTCGGGTCTCCGTTAGCTAAGAAGGACGAGAAGACATCCGATACGCGCTCCGAGCTAGAAAAAGCTGGTGGTCGCGTGAAGAAAAAACGCGCAACGCCGCCGCCAACACGTTCCAAAGGCGAAACAAAGCGTCGTCGTGGTAAGCTAACCATCGTCTCTGCGCTTTCGGGCAATGATGATCGCCAACGTTCGCTCGCCTCTATGAAGCGGGCCCGTGAACGTGAAAAAGCGCGTCAACGCGGTGCAGGTCGTGGTGGTGATAAAGTCCAACGCGAAGTTGTTATCCCTGAAACGCTTACGATTGCCGATTTGGCGAACCGAATGTCCGAACGTGGCAATGCGGTTATCAAATATTTGCAAACCCAAGGCGAAAGCCATGGCGTGAATGACATCATTGATGCGGATTTGGCGGAACTGATTGTCGAAGATTTCGGCCATATCGTGAAACGTGTTTCCGACGCTGATGTCGAGCATGACTTTATTATCGACGATACGCCGTCGGATGAGTCTGACCGTAAGTCTCGCGCGCCTGTCATCGCGATCATGGGTCACGTCGATCATGGTAAAACATCCTTGCTGGACGCTTTGCGGACAACGGATGTAGATGTTGCGGCTGGCGAAGCTGGCGGTATCACGCAGCATATTGGTGCGTATCAGATCAAATTGAAATCTGGCGACAAGATCACTGTGCTCGATACACCGGGTCATGCGGCCTTTAGTCAAATGCGTACACGCGGTGCAGAAGCCGTTGATATTGTTGTCTTGGTGGTTGCCGCCGATGATGGTGTCATGCCGCAGACGATTGAATCGATCAAATATGCGCAAGGTGCAGGTAAGCCAATCATCGTAGCCATCAACAAGATGGACTCCTATGATGCGAACCCAACAAAGGTCGAAACCGACCTGTTGCAGCACAGTATCATCACCGAAAGCATGTCTGGTGAAACTCAAGCCATTCAAGTGTCGGCGAAGGAAAAGACAGGTCTACAAGATCTGGCTGAAGCCATCGTCAACCAAGCTGAATTGATGGAATTGAAAGCCAACCCAACCCGCAATGCGGATGGTTTGGTGATTGAGTCAAAGATCGAAAAAGGTCGTGGTGCCGTTGCAACGCTGCTCGTGAAACGCGGAACTCTGAAACGTGGCGCTGTGATCGTGGCTGGCGAACATTGGGGTAAAGTTAAAGCCTTGATGGACGAAAAAGGCAAAACGCTGAAAACGGCAGGCCCTTCCGAGGCTGTCGAATTGATGGGCCTCGATGGCGCACCGATGCCTGGCGAACCTTTTGCGGTTGTTGAAGACGAGCAAAAAGCGCGCGAA
>CALHXF010000020.1 GCA_938040095.1 uncultured Caulobacterales bacterium | reverse complement strand
GAGTAATCTGGAGCGGGCGATGAGATTCGAACTCACGACCCTCACCTTGGCAAGGTGATGCTCTACCACTGAGCTACGCCCGCTCACGAGATTTACGTAGATGATGACTTCTGAAAGAGGTCATCAGTTGGTAGGCGCGCCGTATAGACTCAAATGGATCGTATAATCAAGCGTCTTGCCTGTCTTTTTTGCATATGCGACGAGCAACCTCATATGACCTTACCAACACCCCCCAAATTTGACCCCATTTCACCGCCTGAACTGGCGGCAAAACACGCGAAAGAGGAACCGCTCTTTGCGAAGCTGGACCAACTCGGGATCGCGCATCACACGGAAGAGCACCGCGCCGTGTTTACTGTCGAAGAAGGCGCAGATGTAAAAGCGCGGCTACCAGGCGGTCATACAAAGAACTTATTCCTGAAGGACAAAGCTGGATCCTATGTTCTTATCAGTGCGTTGGGAACGACGGAGATCCGCTTGAACCACCTACACAAACGGATTGGGACGAAACGTCTGTCCTTTGGTAAACCAGAGGCACTTAAGGCGTTGCTGGATGTTGTGCCCGGGTCTGTGACTGTGTTCTCGGTTCTGAATGATACGGACGGCAAAGTACGGCTAATTTTGGACAAAGCTCTATTTGACCATGACGATGTGTGGTTCCATCCGCTTCGCAACACAGCTAGCACACGAGTTTCCAGCGCAGATTTGGTTCGCTTCGCGGATGGGGTGAACCATCCCGCAACCCTGATTGATTTTACAGAGGACCTATCATGAGCTTTGGTTTGACAGTTTTGGGGTCGGTGAACCTCGACCTTATCGTTCAAGTGGCGGGACTACCTCGCGCGGGCGAAACAGTGACCGGTGGCACCTATAGCGCTCTGCCCGGCGGCAAGGGGGCAAATGTCGCCGTCGCGGCCCGACGCTTAGGCGCCGAGACAGAACTTGTCGCTGTCCTAGGTGATGATGATTACGCCGCGCAAGCCCTCGTGAACTTAAAAGCCGACGGCGTCTATTTGGATGCCGTCAAAACCGTCGATGTTCACACGGGTCTGGCGTTTATTACCGTCTCTGCCGATGGAGAGAACCAGATTGCAGTAGCGAGCGGCGCAAATGCGGCTTTTACACCCCAACACCTCCCAAAACTTTGTAGCGATGTTTTGATCACACAATTCGAAATCCCAATCCCTGTGATTGAAGCGGCGCTGGAAGGCTACACAGGGTTTGTCGCGGTCAATGCTTCGCCCGTTACACCGAAGGTCGATACGATTTTGGCGCGCGCCGACCTCGTGATCGTCAATCAAGGCGAGGCCGAATCCTATGACCTCTCGGGTCGTGCGGGATTACTGGCGATCACATTGGGCGGAAGTGGAGCAGAGCTTTGGAAGGACGGCGAGTTGGTTGCCCGCGCAGCAGCACCCAAGGTTGACGTGATAGATACAACGGGCGCGGGAGATGCCTTTGCCGCGGCTTTGACCGTAGCACTGGCAGAAGGACAATCGAAGCAAGACGCTCTAGAATTTGCCTGCGCCGTCGGTGGATTGACCACGACGCGCTTGGGCACACAAACGGCCAGTCCAACACGGGCAGAGGTGGATGCGTTTCTTGAACGATAGAGTTTAGAGCTTGAGGAGTGATGCGCGTCGGGCGGTTACCCTCTACCGCCAGTGAGTAGATCGTTTCTACGACACCTATTGTCACCGATATTGTTTATTTACTGGCGCGCATCATTGGGTTCTCAGAACTTCGGATTCATATCAAAATAACGTTTTGGCATTGTGCCGCGCGCGCGTAATTCTTCTTCGGAACAGCCACGTAATTCATGCGGAAAAACAGTCCATTCATCTGTCTCATGCACATAAAAATCAGGATTACGTTCAGTGAGATTACGTTTGGGTTTGTAATAAATCGTCCCAACACGAATATCTTGCGGTGTGTTCTTACGGCATCTCGCGCGCACTTCGGCAATGATGGCGTCGACACTGCGGCCGCTATCGAAAATATCATCAATGATCAGCAGGCGGTCTTCCGCATTCACGACATCAACAATATGCTGCAGGCCAAGGACTTCGACCTCTGGCAAGGCTTCGGAGCCATCGAAACTCTTCGTGCGGGCACCATAGCTAGCAGTCCGAATAGCGAAATGGTTCGTTGGGCAGTCCAAGGTTTCGAGCACTTCCTGCACCGCGATCCCGACAGGTGTCCCGCCGCGCCACACGCCCAAAATGAAGGTCGGGCGGAAATCGGACTCCGCTACGCGCAAAGCCAACTCAAATGAATCCTCTAAGAGATCTCTGGAACTCACGAATACTTTTTCGATATGCGGGGTTGGATCGGCCATGAGTGTCTTCTTTGGGTAATCTAATATGTGGTGCGCTGATATGTATAGAAGCGCGGCATAGGCCAATGCGCGCTTCCCCTCAATTCTTTTCCTGCGCATAAGGAACAGATGACAAAACGATCTACAGAAACACGTCCCCTCATTTTGGACTGCGACCCTGGGCAAGATGACGCGATCAGCTTGATGATGGCCTTGTCGCCGAACTCAAACTTAGATGTGCGCGCGATCACCGTCACGGCGGGGAATACGTCGCTAGATAAATGCCAGCGTAATGCGCGCTTAATCGCAGAAATTTGCGCCCAACACGGGGGAGCGAAAGACGTTCCAATTTTTGCAGGCTGTACCGCGCCACTGCATTACCCGCTCGCCACGGCGGAAGAAGTTCACGGCGTCGAAGGCTTGGACGGGATAGAGATTTACGAACCTGCGCTACCGCTCCAAGACGAACACGCCGTAGATGCGATCATCCGATTGTGCCGTGAATTAGACGAGGTCGTTCTAGTCCCAACAGGGCCCCTAACCAATATCGCAACAGCCCTGACCCGTGCGCCCGATATCACGTCAAAAATTGCAGAGATTGTTCTAATGGGTGGCGCCCGAAGCGAAGCGGGTAACATCACGCCCAGCGCAGAATTTAACATCTATGTCGACCCACATGCGGCCGCGATTGTGTTTAACGCCGACCTGCCCAAGACGGTGTTTGCCTTGGACGTCACACATAAGGCACTCATCAAGGACACACATGTCGACCAAATTGCGGTGCTGAACACGCCAATGTCGAAAATCCTGACAGGTATGCTGCGCAGTGATTATGCCGAATATGATCGGGCCAAATTTGGAACAGCCGGGACGCCAATCCATGACGCCTGCACAACCGCCTATTTATTGCGCCCAGATGTCTTCACCTTCCGAGATGTCAGCGTCCAAGTCGAGGCGGACAGTCCAATTGCGCGCGGCCACACCAGCGTCGATTACTGGCAGATGACGGGACGTGAAATGGATACGAAATGGGCAATTGATGTTGATCACGAAGGCTTCTTTGATCTCATGATTGACTGCATTTCAAGGTATCCCGCAACGTAGGTGAATTAACCCTTTCCAAGTCCTAACAGTTTGTTAGGATAACGGCGGCTGAATAAGGGTGTGATTTCATGGCGTTTTGTATTGAATGCGGAGCCAAAGCTCCGGACGTTGCGAAGTTCTGTCCGCAATGTGGACAAGCTCTAGTTCCGGTTGAACCGGCAAAGAAAGCAGAATCGAAAGCTAAAAGAGTCGTAGCCACGGAGAAGGCGCCTTCCAAATCAAAGGTCACGCCGAAATCTAAAGCTGGCCCTAAAACCGAAGCTAAGCCCAAGCCAAAATCTGAGACCAAGTCTGAGGCCACGCTTGAGGCAAAGCCCAAAACAGACCCCAAACCTTTGACGAAAGACCTGAAAACCGTTGCGGCTGCGAAAGATGCGGTAAAAACAACTGTAGTCGACACAACGCCAAACGTCCTTGATGCTCCCAAATCAAAAGCAGGTCTCCTCATCGGCCTGAGCTTAATCGCTTTGGTCGTCGCAGGCGGCGGTGCCTATGCTGCAGGATTATTTGGTGGCGGGGACGATACTTCCAAACAAGCCGCTACGGAAACGATCATTGAGACTCCCATTACGAACCAAGATACATCCACATCAGACGATGGCGCGGTCAAAACAAAGACTGTCCTTTCCTCATATCAAAACGCGATTCGGACGGGTCGAATTTCCGATCTGGGGCAATTTGCCCTCAACAACCCAGCGCACAGTTTGGCGCAGGACGCCAAAGACGCAGCCTTTGCGTCGCTCCAGCGTCAAAACTCGGCATTGGCGTTCTCAACCTTCACCAAATATTTTCCTGAAGCCGACCTCAGCCAATATACAGGGCCACGTAATAACGATGAGACAGTGTCTGAGAGTGTGAGTTCGGATCAAGTGATCATTGAATCGGAGCCTGTGGTTACGCTGACGGACACAACATTTGAAGCCCCCACTCTCCGGACCTCCATCACAACGCGCGTCGAAGATTTGTCTCCATTTATTGAACAAGGAAATATTGATTACGCGCTCTCTGTAGTTGACGAAATGCTAGCCTTCCCTGACCTCACTGAAGACGAAGCGACATATTTGTTGAATGTCCGCTCTCGCACCGAAACGACGGTAGGGATTACAACGCCGCCTGTGACACCGTCGGAGTCGGCGCCAGTCATGGTAATGCTTGATCCCGTCGTAACAGCCCCAAGTACCGTAGACGTTCAAGTTCCCGTGGCTGAGGCAGAGGTCACTTTGCCCGTTGTCGAGATCAAACCTACACCGACGTTCGATACGCCCGCAAAACCCATTGAACGCTTTGGTGCCATCACACCTGACGCCGCAACAAAACCTGGTGAATGCGATATGAGCTTTGGTATCGACCTCACAGGCAAACCTATCAACATCAGCGCGACCTGCACTGACGCCATCTTTATCGCCCCTGCCGTCGAAACCGTTGGCGAGTGGAGCTATGCGCCAGCAACCCTCGCAGGTGTGGCGGTTGTCCAAGATGACCTAGAGGTAAAAATCCGCTTTCATCTGGACGATCCAAATTAAACTCACTCGCTTGTGATCAAACCTGCGGGGCAGAGGCAGGTGCGTGCTCTTGAATTGCGCGCAATCTACCGCCACATAGCGAACCGAATAAGACTAAAAGAGGTTCACTATGACTGACGCAACGACAGATATCGTCAAAGACAGCTCCGACGCGGCATTTATGGCCGACGTCATTGAAGCCAGCAATGGTGTCCCCGTTATTGTTGATTTTTGGGCACCGTGGTGCGGCCCCTGTAAGCAACTTATGCCTCGCCTAGAGCGAGCTGTAAAAGCCGCCGAAGGCAAAGTGAAGCTCGTCAAGATCAATACGCAAGAACATAATGGCGTCGCCACACAGCTGGGCGTTCGGTCTATTCCTGCGGTCTACGCCTTTAAAGACGGACAACCCGTTGACGGTTTCATGGGCGCACAACCCGATACAGCCCTGAAGGAATTCATCGCGCGTCTGACGGGTGAAACCGATCCCAAAGAAGAAGCCAAGGTCATCGTCGCACGCGCACGCGATAGCCTCGCCGCAGGCGACCCAGGTGGAGCCGCACAAGATTTTGCAGGCGCACTGGCGTTGGACGTTGAAAACGCAGCCGCACGTGTGGGCCTCGCCCGACTTTATTTGGACGGTGGAAACGAAACCGACGCCCTCGCCCTCATTCAAGATGCCCCTGAAAGCATATTGGATGACCCAGAAATCATCGCGCTTAAAGCGCAATTTGACCTGCGGGCTGAACCGACAGAGGCCGATGAGACAGCGGAGATGGAAACCAAAGTCACGGCAAACCCCGATGACCTAGACGCAAGATTAGAGTTCGCAAAAGCCCTCGTCGGTGCGGGCCGCAATGGAGATGCCGTCGAGCACCTGATTTATTCAATCGGTAAAAACCGAGCCCATGACGGCGAAGCGGCACGGCTGTTTTTGCTGACAATATTTGAGGCGGAAGGCACGGAATCTGAAGTCTCTCGCGAAGGTCGCAAGCAATTGTCGTCAATTCTTTACGCATAGCGTGGTTCTGCGGCCGACGAGCACATTTAATCTTAAAATGAACCTTTCTGCGTAATTGACACGCAGGGTTCGGCTCTCCACTTAATCCTCATGAGCGCACATTATAAATCACTGGCCCGACGAACAAACCCAGAGGCGGCGGCATTATTCCCGTTAAGCGGGACAGTCCTATTGCCAGGATGTGATCTGCCGTTGAATATTTTTGAACCGCGCTATCTGAACATGATAGATGACGCCTTGCGCGGAGAGCGTCTGATCGGGATGGTCCAATCACAAGGGTCGGGTTTGGCCTCGATTGGCGGTTTGGGTCGAATTTCGCAATTCTCAGAGACCGAAGACGGACGTTATCTTGTTGTCCTAAAGGGTCTGAAACGGTTTCGTTTGGGCGAAGAATTAGATGTTAAAACGCCCTATCGTCAAGCCAAACTGATCTTTGATGGATTTGAAGGCGACGCGGATACGCATGATGCCAAACAAACCTCTGAGGCCCTCTCTGAATCAGGTCGTTCGAACCGTGCCGCCTTAACGATTGCTATGAGATCCCTCGCGAAAGCTGTTGGTGTTGAGCTTGATTGGGAGGGGTTAAAGGAGATTCCACTCCCGCTGCTGATTAATCAGGCGGCGATGATTTCCCCCTTCCAAGCAGAAGATAAACAAAGCCTATTAGAGGCCCAGACATCGGATGAGCGCAGACGGCTTCTCATTGGATTGATGCATCTCTATGCGGGGCAAATAAATGGCGGCGGAGAGCAACCCACACAATGACCGATTCCAAACCTACCCTAAAACAAAGTAAGATAGACCCAAAAATGCTCGGTATTTTGGTGTGCCCAAAAACGCGTGGCCCTTTGGTCTATGATACCGAGGCACAAGAAATGATCTCGAAAAAGGCAAAACTCGCCTATCCCATCCGCGACGGTGTTCCGATTATGTTGATCAATGAGGCCCGCGCATTATGAGCACTCTTACCAAAATACCTGCCCTCTCTCAAGCTGAACAAGACACATTGGACGCCGCAACCTTTCGGCGGCTGCTGCAGCATTTAGATGAAAATCAAGATGTGCAGAATATAGACTTGATGATCCTCGCGAATTTCTGCCGCAACTGTCTCTCAAAGTGGCAAGTCGAAGAGGCCAAAGATCAAGGTCACGACATTGATTTAGACGCCGCCCGCCTACGGGTTTACGGCATGGATTACGCCGAGTGGAAAGCCACCCAACCCGCCGCAACCCCAGAACAAATCGCCGCCTATAACGCGAAAATGAAGGGGTGTTAGGCTATATTTTCCAGCGAGCCTACGACCTACGACGGAAGCTTTTTGGATCATATGTCATCCAAAACCCGCAACAAACCGCCGCTTCAGCGCCCTATACTTATTATCTGCCACCGCAGGATTTCTTGGACGCTCTTGCCGCGGGCGATATCGTCAAAATTATAATTCAAAGTATCCCTCCCAGTCGTAAATATGACTCTGAACGCATGTGGGTGATAGTTACGGAACGAGACGGCGAGACATTCACTGGAGTTTTAGACAATCAACCCTTTGATATTCCACAACTGACGCCAGGCGATCTGATTCCATTCTCCAGACAAGACATTATTGATATAGATTGGGATGAAGACGCCCTTGAAGAACGCAGCCTAAAAGCGGAAAAAAAGCGGGAGTATTGGGAAAGATGTAAGGTTGAAAGTGTCATTTTAGATGCTGGCATACCTGTGCAATATATTTACCGAGAAGAGCCTGACTCAACCAAAGAGGGAGGTAAATATCCAGATAGCGGTTGGCGTATCCAAGGTAATGTCGACCTCATGACCCAAGAACAGTATGATTCCCCACATTCAGTCTACATAGCTATAGGGAAAGTCCTGAACGCGGATGACAGCTGGCTGCATTTGATTGACTCTCCTGTGGGATCTCGCTTTATGAAAGATGAAGTGACGGGGGAGTTTCTGCCCGAGGCAGATACCTAATACTGGTACCCAACTTGCAAAACTAACCCCCAACCCCACATCTTCTTTATGACCTATGACCCTCACCATGATTATGCCGATGCCAGCCAGTGGCGCGGGACGACAATTTTGTCTGTGCGCAAGAACGGCAAGGTCGTCATTGTTGGTGATGGTCAAGTCAGTGCGGGCAACACCGTCATGAAAGCCACCGCGCGTAAGGTGCGGACTTTGGCAGGTGGCACCGTCCTAACGGGGTTTGCTGGCGCGACGGCCGATGCTTTCGCGTTGCTGGAACGATTGGAGGCCAAGTTAGAGGCCCACCCGACGCAGCTCGCAAGGGCCTGTGTGGAGCTGGCTAAAGACTGGCGCATGGATAAATATTTACGCCAACTCCAAGCGATGATGATCGTCGCAGATAAGCATGAGACTTTTGTTCTGACCGGGAATGGCGATGTCGTTCAACCTGACACTTTTGAAACAGGGTCAGGCATTACAGCCATTGGGTCAGGCGGAAATTATGCGCTCTCGGCAGCGCTTGCGATGGATGAATATGAGTCAGACGCAGAAGTGCTTGCGCGCAAGGCAATGGGCATTGCGGATCGCATTTGTGTCTTCACCAATAATAATCTGACGCTGGAAATGCTCGAAACCAAATAATTAGATGATCCACGCTTTGTTGGCAGGCATCGCTGTTTCTACTTTCAAACGGGCGTCATCCATTTCGCCCGCAGCCAAGGCCGTGAGCTTAGCAGCGTCGATATCTTGTAGCTTCGCATAGAATCGTTTGCCATCTTCCAATTGACCAATGACCGTCGCGCCGACTGGTTCGCCGCGTTTATGTTGTACGATATAGCTTTCCATGGTCGCCATGCCTGAGGGCGTGTTCGCTTGTCCAGGTTTGGATTGCGCCGCGATTTGCGTGGCAATGTCGCCGGCATCCGCGAAGACAGCGCCCTCTTCCCAAACAGTTGAATAAATACCGACGGCTTGCTTGCTCATCCATCCGCCATTACCATGTGCAAGCCCGATAGAACCCGGCGCGCGGCGGCAGCTGGCGATCACTTCGCAAATGCCGTGCAAGGTATAATTGTTTCCAGGGCCGCCAAAGAAAGGCAACCCGCCCGTGAGGGTCATGGATTTACCTTTGCGGTCTAATTGCGTTGCGGCTTGGTCGACAACACAAGGGAAGCAAGAATAGATGTCCGCGTGATCGATGTCTGATGGCACCACATTCGCAGCAGTGAGGCTTTCCGCAATCACAATATCCATCGCGACACTGCGAGAAAGATCGGCGCGGTCCAGCATCAGGTTTTCATGCCCCTGCGCATGACCGCGTAAATAGACCCATTTATCTTCAGGCACGCCCAATTCACGCGCTGTTCCGACTGTCGTCATCACAACGGCTGCGCCTTGGTTAATGCCATCTTTGGCAACCATATTCTTCAGATAAGGCGAAATGAGATTGCGGTTAGCGGCAGTTGGGGTCGCGATTTCATCCGCCGTAAATTGATCAGAAAACATAGCATAAGGGTTCTGCGCCGCGACATCTGACATAGGTGCAATGAGGTCTGCCATGTAGGCACGATGCGCGTCCACAGTCCGTCCCGCGCGCAGGCGGCGGGCTGTTTCGATAAAGCCATAATAGCTCATCGCGTCCATCAAACCATGCGCAAGTTCCGTTTGGGAGACGATCATCGCCCCGGAAAAGGGGCCGCGATCTGTCCACGCACCCTCATGCTCCTCCGACCACTCTAGCGTCACGCCACTGCGCTGTGCAGCGCGCATATTCGCGAGGGCTTCCCCGCCAGAAATAACGGCGACACGGGCCTCGCCCGCCATCAAAGCTTGGGCCGCTTCTGCCACCAAAGTCTGCGGGGATTGCCCACCTATGACATCATAAATGGCCGTCGCAGGTCTGGCTCCGATCCGTGCGGCAACCGCCAGTGGGAACTTGTTCGGCCCGCCAAAGGGACACGCATATGCGGGGCTGCTGTCAGAGAAGGTCCGAACGCTGGCCATCCAGTCAACTGATTCACCATACAAACCCGCATCCATCATTGCCGCAACTGCAGCATGACCCGCCATATCAGCATGAGAGCCAGCTGGCTCTGAGTCCCAATACTTCAGGTCCTCTGGCACGGGCTCCATGTATTGTCCGACACCAATGAGAATAGGGGTATTGTCTTGCATAAATGCGGTGTGGCGAAGGGTGGCCGTGATGGCAAGTCCGTTCCTCGCAGGCACTATTGATTTACCTTTCAATAACCATTTGCCTTCGTCCAACCTCAAGATTTCTCAACTATGTGGTGTATACGATGCGGGATAAATCACGACATATGCGACGGGCCTCTCGTCTGGCAGCAATGCTGTCTGGAGGGGTCGCCTTTGGCGCAATTTCCCTGTTCGGAACAGCGTATAGTATGGGCACAGATCGGCCTTTCTTTCGCGTACAATCCCTCGTCATCGTGATCGGCGCGACAGAGAACGAAGCCAATGGCGGCGTTGCGCCTGTGGCCGTCGACTTCAACTTTTTAACGCCCTCTTCCTCTGGCTCTGCTGCTCCAGATATTATCAGCGTCGACGGCTAT
>CALHXF010000019.1 GCA_938040095.1 uncultured Caulobacterales bacterium | reverse complement strand
ATTAAAGCGGGACGCGCGGAAATCGAGCGCAAGCAAACCGCAAGTGAACCCCTGCTTCCGAATTTCAAAGATGGAGTTGCCCCATCCGATATCTAATTTTGACAGTCTCTACTTTCGCGATATTCGGTGTTATTTCTGCGTGTTCAGAGAGTGCCGCCGCGCCTCAAATCACACCTGAAGTTCCCGTAACTGAACGCCCTGATAATACGACATTTGAAGATGTGCTGGCAGAATACCAAGCGTTCAACCAACGTCTTTCTCGCGTTGTCGCCCCTTTGCGAATTGCGAATGCCGCGCTCTGCCCTGACACAGTTCGGGACCCAGGATTTTACACACATCGGCTGGAAGACTATCCTGCTTCAATCCGTCCAATGGCCGAAATTATGCTGGGGCTGGAAAGCAAAGGTCTGTTTATCCGCGAAGTTCGGTCTGACACGTCTGCGGCAGAACAACGCCTTGAACCGGGCGATCAAATTGTTGCGGTCAATGAAAACCCAATCAGTTCCGACCCAATCATGAGCACGTATAATGAAGCCGTTCTGCGTAATGGGTTTGATAGCGTCCTATCAAAAGTCAAAATTCGCACACCAGAAGGCCGAGAATATTTGGCGCGCATTCGTCCACAAACCGCCTGTGATATTCCAGCCAAAGTCGTGTTTTCCGAGCAGGTGAATGGGCACACAGATGGACGTGATGTTTTGATGACTTCAGCTTTGATGACATCCGTACCTGACGACACAAATCTTGCTTTGGTGATCGCCCATGAAATGGGGCACGTCATTGCAGGTCATGCAGAAAAGCCCCAAAGTCAGGCGCTAGAATTAGAAGCGGACCGCATGGCCCTCGTCCTGATGGCGCGGAGTGGGTATGATGTTAATGGCGCGCTGACTTATTGGGAACGCGCCGCACATCCACATGAGGGTGGAGTTTCTGGCGATAGTTCCCACCCCAGCACACTTGCACGATATGAGAATTTTCAGTCTGAATTATCCCGAATAAATAAATATCAGAGAAAATCGGGATCTTTAAAAGACCTCAATTTTGAGTAATTATTTACCTGAATGACTACCGTGGTCCATTTCACCTTGGGTCATCTCTCCGCGCATGACGATGGGTGCCACAACGGTTAAATCATCTGCTTTTTCAAAATCCAAGGTCAAAACGACTTCATCACCCAAAGACATTTCAGTGTTGAACATCATGACATGATAACTTCCTGGTTGAAGATCAACGCCCTCACCATGTGGTAAATCAATACCGTCAAGACGACGCATTTTCATGATGCCATCTTCTTCGATATGGGTATGTAATTCGACACGGTCACTCACCGCAGCCGATACAGATAGAAGCTGATCATCATCCCCATGATTTTCGAGACGGAAGAACGCGACACCTGTGGTTTGTCCCGGCAATGGCGGATTAATACGTGCATTGGATATTTCAATGCCTTCACCAGAATGCGTGTGAGACTCGCCTTGTGTGCACGCTGTCAGAAAAGACGTTGCAGCAAAAAGAGTTGTCGCCGAAATTAGAAAATGACGCATGATTTAAGCTCCTCTAAATCCAATAATCTTGCGGACATCCGCCACAATAGGGTCCGCGATAGCCGCAGCTTCATCGCCAGCCTTGGTCAAAATCGTATCGATCTCATCGGGTGCCGCCAAATAGCGATTCATCGATTCCGTGACAGGCCGCAGGGTTTCAACAGCAACTTCGGCGAGGGCAGATTTGAATGGACCAAATTGGCTGCCGCCATGTTCGTTCATGATATCTGCTTCACTCCGTTCTGACAGGGCGGAATAAATCCCGATGAGGTTTGCGATGTCGGGGCGACCTTCCATTTCCTCTGAAGTGGCGGGGACAGCGCCCATATCTGTTTTGGCCTTGCGTATTTTCTTCGCGATTTGATCGGGGGTATCCGTCAAATTAATGCGCGACCCATCCGACGGATCAGACTTGGACATTTTCTTTGTACCGTCGCGCAAGGACATAACTTTTGCGCCAGGGCCTTTGATCAAAGGTTCAGGCATGGGGAAGAAATTCGGTGCATTGAAATCATGATTAAATTTCGCAGCAATGTCGCGAGATAATTCTAAATGCTGTTTCTGGTCTTCGCCCACAGGAACATGGGTCGCCTTGAAGGCGAGAATATCGGCGGCTTGAAGAACGGGATAAGTGTATAAACCAACAGACGCACGTTCAGCGTTTTTACCTGCCTTATCTTTGAATTGCGTCATGCGGTTCAACCACCCCGTTCGGGCGACACAATTAAAATACCACGCCAATTCGGTATGCGCACGCACAGAAGATTGCGCATAGACAATAGCTTTGGTTGGATCGACGCCAGCGGCGAAATAAGCCGCGGCAATTTCGCGAGTTTGGTCAGCTAATTTAGCGGGGTCCTGTGGGACCGTAATCGCATGTAGGTCGACGATGCAAAATACACAGTCTTTTTCATGCTGAAGCGCGGCGAACTTTTTCAAGGCCCCCAAGTAATTGCCGAGGTGCAAAGAGCCCGACGGCTGAACGCCAGAAAATACGCGATCGGGTCCAGAATAGGATTCAGTCATGAATTATGCCTTTGGCATCTTATTGAGGTGTTTTCGCAGAACGAGAGAACGCCCTGCCTATATCTGCAGGGTCATATGCCCGCAAGAGGGTCGCGGCGATGACATACAGAATGAAACCTGCCCCCGCGACAGCGATGAGCCACGCAAAGTCCATCAAGATATTCACTGCCCCCAAATCTGGTAAGCGTGTTTTCGCCCAATATAGGCCTGCGCCCATGACCGCACTGGCGAGGGCCATGCGCGGCAAAGTGCGCCGCAAACGTTCACCCAGCCTGAGATCACCAGAGCGCAACAGCAGAAAACTCAGGCCGATCACATTCACCCAAGCCGCAATTGATGTCGCCAACGCCAAGCCGTGAAAGCCAATGGTGTGAAATAGCGTAAATCCAAGAGAGAGATTGATCGCCGCCGAGACACCTGCCCAAATCATAGGTGTTCGCGTATTTTCCCGCGCAAAAAACGCAGGGGTCAAAACCTTCAATAGAACAAAGGCAGGCAGACCCAATGCGAACCATCGCAATGCCATTGCTACTTGGGTTGTCGTTTCTGCGGTAAAAGCCCCGCGTTGATAAATACCCGAAATGAGAAAATCAGGAATAACGTAAAGCGCAACAGCCGCAGGCAACGTCAGAAAAAGTGATATTTCGATACCGTGATTAAGCGATGTCTTCGCCCCATCCTCATCTCCCGCCCGAATAGCGCGCGAAAGCGTCGGCAGCAAAGCCACGCCCATCGCAATCCCGATAATACCAAGCGGTAATTGATACAGACGATCCGCATAGGTCAGGAAACTGGCGGCGCTTTCTTGACCCAAAGCGATGAAATGACTCACGAGTAAATTTATCTGCGTGATACCTGCGCTGATGATACCCGGTACACCAAGGATAAGCAGACGTCGGACGCCGGGTGTAAAACGCGGACGACGCAGGCTAAACTTCACGCCTGACTTGCGACACGCCCAAATTACGAGACACATTTGAATGATGCCAGACGCCGTGATTGCGCCAGACAAAGCCAAACCAATCAGGCGTTGTGACCACTGCAAATGTCCGACCGCCCAAAGCGTGCCAATCATCATGACATTCAAAACGATAGGAACCGCTGCCGCCACCGCAAAATGATTGCGTGTGTTCAAAACGCCCGAGAACAAAGCCGTCATCGACATGAATAATAAATAGGGCATCGTCAGCCACGCATAGAGAACGGCTAGATCATAGGGCGTAATCCCAGCGTCATTTGGCGAGCGAGACATCGGGTAGCCAATGATGTTAAATGACCACGGCATCGTGAGCTCAAACCCAATGACGAGGATTGCAACGACAAAAAATAGAGCCGCAGCGGCTTCGCTAGCGAAACCATCCGCAGCCGTCTCACCGTCTTGTTCTATCCGTTTCGCGTAAAGCGGAACAAAGGCGGCATTAAATGCGCCCTCCGCAAACATCCGACGGAATACATTGGGGAGTTTAAAGGCGGTAAAAAAGGCATCCGAAACAACGCCCGCGCCCAAGAACCGCGCGATCAAAATATCTCGCACCAAACCCAAAAGCCGCGACACGAGGGTGAGTGATCCGATCACAGCTGTGGACCGCAGGAGCTTCACTAGGCCGTCGTCTTCGCTGTTTTCAAGGTCGATTTTGCATCAGGATCACGCAGAATTTTGAGCAGGCGACTACGAATGACCTTTTTGCGCGCCTCATCCAACGCGGCACATTTCACATAAAAGGCATCAACGGCCGTTGTCCCAACCACTTCGATATGGGCAGAGGTTATATCGAACCCTTCAGCACTAAGCTCAGAGGCGAGCGTATAGAGCAGCCCTGGACGATCACGGCCTTGAACCTCGATGATGCACGCATTGCCATCCCCTGTTTCTGGAAAGCGAACACGTGATCGAACAGGGATGGCCCCAGCTCGGCGTGATCGGATCATTTTCGGGACGGATAGTTTTTCTATAATTCCATCCGCAGCCCTCCGGGATTGTTTGCGCAAATTATCGAGGAGATGGCCAGAATGTTCGCCAAAGGCGTCTCCGTCTGCACCTAAAAGGTAGAAGACATTCATGACCATGCCATCGTCGCCTGTATTTAATTGTGCACCTGCGATGGAGGCACCACTGGATGTAATGGCAAGTGACAAATCACGAAAGAGCCCCGGGCGATTGCGCGTTAAAACCCAAAGCTCTGTAACTTTGCGTCGCGGGTTCACTCGTGTCTGCGTTGCAGAATTTTGTAACGGATCATGACCTGATTTCAGAAGGTTTTCATAATAGGCCATATGCATGACAAGTTTCGCCATAGAGAAACCAGTCCAATAGCTATCAGGTAATAGATCGGTGATCGGCGCGATAAAGTCTGGCTTGCCATCCTCTAAGCGTTCGAGAATTTGTTCCTTCCGGGCGGCGGCTTTCGCGGCAGGGGCGAGTTCTTCCCGTCCATCCAAATATGCATCTGTCGCCAAATACAACCCGCGTAAAAGGGTCGCTTTCCAATCGTTCCAAATGCCAGGCCCAACGGAGCGGATATCGGCCACAGTCAAAACGGCGAGTAAATCTAGGCGGCGTCTTGAGCCAACCAATTTGGCAAACGCCGCAATCGTGTCAGGGTCAGACGTATCACGCCGTTGAGCGGTCTCGCTCATATCTAAATGGCGGCGCACAAGCCACGCGACATCATCCGTAATATCTTTCGGGATCCCCAAACGATTACAGGCCCGATGCGCAAGCTGGGCTCCCTCAATACACTGATCGCCCTTTCCCTTACCTGTATCATGAAGGAGGCAAGCCAACATCATGGTCAGACGTTGGGTGGAATCAAACTCTGCGGCGATCCGTGACGTGACGGGCATCTCAGATTCGAGACGACCCTTTGCCATATTATCGAAATTATCAATCAGCCGCAGCGTGTGCTCATCTACCGTATAAGCATGATGCATGTTGAATTGGGTGCGCGCTACAATCCCGCCAAACTCAGAGAGATAACGTCCTAAAACGCCAGCCTCATTCATCGTCTTTAATGTCGCATAGGGCGCTTTGGCACTGAGCAGTGTTTTCTGGAAAATCTTAGAATGTTCAGGATTGTGGCGATAATCACGGTCAATCAGGTTTCGTCGAAAATCTATGTCAGAGAACGCATCAGGGTGAATATCAATATTCCGTCGGCCTGCGGTCTCAAAAAGCTGCAAGATTTGAGACGGCTTTTCCCGGATCGTCATGGGATCGGCAAACATCAGACGTCCATGATCAATCACGAAATCCTCATTCTTTAGGTTCCGTCGTGACCCTGGTAAAAATTTGTCCAAACTTTTGGGCAGTCGTAACGCTTTTTCAGCTTCCAACTTTGCGCACGCAATCCGCGTCAGCGCGCCGACTTCGCGGGCATTGGTGAAATATTCGCGCATGAAACGCTCAACTGCAACCTCCACTTCTTCAACCGCGTGACCCATTTTTGGCGCGAGTTTAACTTGCATGTCAAAACTAAGTTGCTCGGTCGGACGGCCTGCTGTCCAATGCAGATGGTGACGTGTCCGCCACAGAAAGTCTGCCGCACGACGAAACCGTCCTGCGGCGCGCTCATCAAACAATCCCATTTTAGCATAATCACGGGCGCGTTGTGGGTCTGTGATTTGGCCTGATTTATCAAGAAAGGACGTAATCCAATACAGCACATGGAGGTCACGCAATCCGCCTTTGCCTTCCTTTATATTTGGCTCAATCACATATCGCGAATTACCCGCACGGTCATGACGTTGATCGCGTTCATTTAATTTATCCGCGATATAAACACGACCCTTACCGCGCGTGATCGTCTTGCGGAACTGTCGGTAGAGGTCCTCAGAAAGAGCTTCATCTCCCGCTAGATGCCGAACATCGAGGAGACTGGTCAGGATCGTTTGATCTTCTTTCGCGAGTTTCAAGCATTGCTCGACCGTGCGTGAGGCATGACCAACTTTGAGGCTTAAATCCCAGAGCATATAGAGGATATATTCCGTGACAGCTTCGGTATGGGCGGTGTTGGAACTATCTGGCGTCAAAAACAGGAGATCGAGGTCCGACTCTGGTGCCATTTCTCCACGCCCATATCCACCAACTGCACACAATGTGATACGTTCATCAGACCTTTCATTCGGCGCAATATGACGGAGTGTGAAATCCCATAGCGCCGTGACGATTTCGTCGTGCACTGAGGCTAAAAGCCGCGCGGTTTCCAACCCGTCCAAGCGCCCTTGTTCAAACCGCTCTCGCGCGTCATTTTTGGCCTCAGCCAAACGCGTCTTCAAAAGCGTCAAAACACGCAGGCGCAGATCAGACCCGTCGGTTTTGGCAAGGGCGTCCAACTCGGCAGCCAAATCGACTTGCGACAAATCCGTGTCGGGCGCGGCAGCGCGGTCTGGAATACCTGCTGTGGTTTGAGGGGCCCGGGCCATGATTATCCTGTCTTATCTTTCGCTGCCATCTTATCCATCCCAGTCTTATCTAAAGCCTTGCCCTTCAATTCATAAAGAAGATCAAGTGCTTGTCGGGGCGATAAAGCGTCAACATCAAGGCGCGCTAACGCAAGGTCTAAAGCGCTAGGTTCAGGCGGCGCAGTGACAGCTGCTGTAAAAAGAGGCAGGCCAACAGGGGTCGAGGCTGTATTTACAGACTCAGATTCCAATCGCTCCAAGACGTCGCGGGCCCGTTCGACGGCTGCGATAGGCAAGCCCGCCAGCTTTGCGACTTGGACGCCGTAAGAGCGATCGGCCGCGCCAGGGCGAACATCATGAAGAAAGACCAAATCGCCATCCCATTCTTTCGCGCGTAAACTGGCGTTTTCAGCACCGTCCAAATCATCGATCAGTTCCGTCAATTCATGATAATGCGTCGCGAAGAGTGCACGAGATTTATTCACGGTGAGTAAATGCTCCACACTCGCCCACGCGATTGATAGGCCGTCAAAGGTCGATGTTCCTCGTCCAATTTCATCCAAAATGACAAAACTACGTTCTGTTGATTGATTGAGGATCGCAGCCGTTTCAATCATTTCGGTCATGAAGGTTGAACGCCCTTTAGACAAATCATCAGACGCGCCAACGCGCGAAAACAAGCGATCCGCCACTCCAATTTGCGCAGAGGCTGCAGGCACAAAACCGCCCGCTTGCGCCAGAATAAACATCAGAGCATTCTGGCGGAGGTAAGTCGATTTACCCGCCATATTGGGACCGGTAATGAGAGTCAGGCGAGCCGCTGATTTTGCATCAGACGACAAGGCACAGTCATTGGCTGTAAAAGCGGGCGCGCCAGATTTGCGAAGCGCGTCTTCCACCACGGGATGCCGTCCACCTTTGGTAACAAAGTCAGGTCCATCATTCACGATGGGACGAATGGCTTTATTCTCATCAGCCCAAAGCGCCCAACCCGCCTGTACATCTAATTGCGCAAGATAGGCCGCCATGCCGCGAATAGTTTCCACATGCGCCAACACCCGATCAACAAAGCCATTGAACACGTCAATCTCTAAGGCGGTTACCCGTTCAGCCGCACTCGCAATTTGACTGTCTAAATCTGCCAATTCAACAGTGGTGAAACGCACGCCAGACACCAACGTCTGTTTGTGAATGAACGGGCTTTCAGGACCTTTAGACAACATTGCGTCGGCATGTTTGGGCGAAACTTCGATAAAGTAGCCCAACACATTATTATGTTTGATCTTCAGCGTGTTAATGTCTGCGAGCTTTGCGTAGTCGGCTTGTAGTCCTGCGATGAGACGTCGTGAATCATCCCGCAAGGTTTTCAGCTTATCTATTTCTGGCGTCCATCCCGTGGCGACAAACCCCCCATCACGTGCCAACATCGGGACATCGGGGAGCATGGCTGTCGCGAGGTCCCGCGCGAGTTTTGCTATCTCTGGCTCATGCGCAAGGCTGATACCCGTCAAAGCCTGCTCTACATTTGCAGGGGGGGTAACATCAGGGCTTTGGGCAAAATGCGCGTTGATGGTTTCGCCTAGGCGCAAAGTTTCAGAGAGTGTTTTCAGATCACGTGGACCACCCCGTCCTAAAGCCAGGCGCGATGCCGCTCGCGCCATATCGCCCGCGCTGCGCAAATGTCCACGGAGTGCGCGACGCATATCCTCTTGGTCAACGAAGAAAGACACGGCATCCAAACGCGCCGTAATATCGGCAACGTCCAACAAGGGACGATTGAGACGCACAGACAGTTCTCGTGCCCCAGGCCCCGTGATCGTGCGATCGATAACAGCCAGAAGCGAACCGGCACGCGCCCCTTTTTGCGTGCGGTCAATTTCCAGACTGGCGCGCGTGGCAGGGTCAATTGCAAGATAGCCGCTGGTCTTCGACGCTTTAGGTGCCGAAAGTTGAACGGGCGCACCAGCTTGGGTCAGTTGTAAATATTCTAACAATGCGCCTGCAGCAGAGATTTCGGCGTTAGAAAAATCGCCTAAACCATCCAAATCACCGACTTTGAAACGTTCAGACAAGCGGCGTTCCCCCGCGCGAATATCGAATTTCGTTTCAGGTTGAGGCGTGAGCGCGATGCCGTCTAGGGACAAATCACTCATGAAGTCGGTATCATAATAGAGCGGTTCAGGGAGCACGAGTTCACGCGGGCTAAGCGCTGCGATTTGTGCAGGGACATCTTTGGCAGGCGCAGCCGCCGTTTTGAATGTCCCATCCGACACATCCGCCCACGCCAAACCATGATCCCCCGCAGGCGTGCGAGAAATAGCGACAATGAGATTAGAGCCCCGCGCATCTAGCAGCGAGTCTTCCGTCAGGGTTCCTGGCGTGACGAGTCGCACAACTTCGCGACGGACGACGGATTTTGACCCTCGCTTTTTGGCTTCCGCTGGGCTTTCGGTTTGCTCGCAAACGGCAACGCGAAAGCCTTTTTTGATGAGGCGCTGCAGATAGACCTCAGACGCATGGACAGGAACACCACACATCGGAATGGGTTCGCCCATATGTTTCCCGCGTTTGGTGAGGGAAATATCGAGCGCCGCCGCCGCGCGGACAGCATCATCAAAGAAAAGCTCGTAGAAATCCCCCATACGGTAGAACAGCACAGCGTCAGGTCCGACCCCTTCTTTGATAGCGAGGAATTGCGCCATCATAGGTGTCAATTTGTGAGGTTTTTCAGGTTTGATTTGCGTGGTCATTTCGCGGCGGAACCTGTCGCAAAACACGCAAGGCCGCAAGCACTTGGCGACGGTAAACTGTATCTAACGCGGCTCTGTTCCATGGACGATGTCAAAGACCTTGGAAGCCAGCGACCCTTGCCCTAAGCAAAGCCTTATGATTCAGACCACACCACCCGAAAAATTGACAACCCGCCAAGCGTTGAAACTGGCGATGACAGACCGTCAGGTCTTAGCGATGCTGATTTTGGGACTCGCATCAGGCCTGCCTTATGCTGCCGTCGGTGGAACCTTGAATGCTTGGTTGACGACGGAGGGGGTTAAACCGATTGAAATTGGCCTGCTGTCTTGGGCGGCATTGGCCTATGCTTTCAAATTCATGTGGTCCGCTGCCCTACAAGGGCGTCGAACACCTTTAGGTTTTAAGACAGGGCCTCGTCGGTTCTGGATGTTTATTTTCCTAGGCGTTTCAACGGTGGGTATGGCCTTGTTGTCCCTCTCCGAACCACCTTCAAATTTGGCTCTAATTGGGCTCCTAGCTGTTGGCATCGCGGTGAGTTCCGCTAGTTTTGATATTGCATTGGCGGGATGGCGTATTGAGGCCGCGCGAGATGGACAACATTTAGATATTTTATCGACGGTTGAGCAATTCGGGTATCGTATTGCATCCGTTATTGGTGGGTTTGTTGCCTTTATCTTGGCAGACACTTTTGGTTGGCGACCCACATTCTTTATTATTACGGGGTTACTTGCGCTCTCGAGCCTCGGCGTATTTCTGGCGAAACCGTCTTCTTTTGAAGCAGAAGAAAGCACAGGAGTAACCCATGTGCTGGGGCTAACCTCGCAACAGAAAAATATTTCCACAATATTAGTATTAATGGGTTGGGCGCTTGGGTTTTATCTGATTGCCGATTTTGCTTATGGGGCGCTCACCGACCCTGAGAACCACAATGCAAGAAATTTTATTCGCAACCAAGGCCCTTGGGTTGTTGGTTTGACCGTTGTCTGGTTGGGCATTGTTTCAGCTGGTCTGGTCTGGCTTCAGTCCAGAAGCAGTATAAAAACCGAGGAAGACGCAAAAGGGGTTCTTGGCGTTATGTTCAGCGCTATTGTTGAGCCCATGATTGAATTGATCGGGCGTTTGCGTTGGGCTGCGGTCTTAGTTGTGGCGGTGGCGCTATCTTATCGTTTCACAGATTTGATATGGGGTGGGTTTGCCTATCCTTTTTACCTCGGCGAGAATTACGGCGCGTTGGGCCATACTCTTAAAGAAGTTGGCTTTGCCTCGAAACTGATCGGTGTTTTCGCGACGATTGCAGGGATCGCAATTGGCGGATTAGCGATGTTGCGCTTTGGCCGCATGCCCGTCTTTTTCTTCGGGTCTGTTTTTGCCGCGGTCACCAATCTGCTGTTTGCGGATTTGGCTTTGGGAGCGGTCTATACAGATCCTGTTTTGATGACGTTACAAATCGATCATTTATTCGAAGCGTTTGGAATGGATATTCGGATGGCCCGCCTCACGAGCGTAATTGCCGTTGAGAATATTGCTGTTGGCGTCGCGAGTGCGGCCTCAATTGCCTATCTTTCATCCATTGTGTCAAAGCGCTATGCGACGGTACAATATGCATTGCTCGTCAGCTTGGCGTTTTTGCTGGGAATATTAGGACGCCCGACAATTGGCGCGATTATCGAAGATGACGGGTTTGCGCGTGCATTTATAATTTGCGCAGGACTTGGTTTGATAGCGAGCGCGCTGGCACTGGCCGAATGGATTAGAATTGCCCGATCAGAGCAATCCTAAGGAATATTTCAGGCCGCATTCGCCATACGGGCTTTGGCTTCCGCGCTAGTCCAGTCGCGGACCTTTTCTGATAATTCTTCTGCACTAACAGGTTTGGTCATGAAGTCATTCATACCCGAGTCGAAACAGGCGTTTCTGTCATCATCAAAAGCGTTGGCGGTTAGCGCGATAATCGGCAGGTTTCTGCTCACATTCGGTAAAGTCCGAATTTTACGAGTCGCCTCTAGGCCATCCATATTTGGCATGCGCATATCCATAAAGATCAGGTCATAGCTGGCCGTTTTCATCGCCTCGACAGCCAATTGACCATCTTCGACGGTATCGACCGTGTGGCCTTCTGCTTCCAAGAGGGTGCGCGTCAATAGAGCGTTGATCGCGTTATCTTCGGCGAGCAAAATACGGATCGGACCGTCTTGCTCTCCAGCCAATTTTTCCGTCTCGGCCTCTGGGGCCTCGGACGCATGCGGTAGATTTGTTGCGACATCGGCCGCACCAACGGCTTTTGCGATGACAGCATCACGCCAATTATTGCCCAGCACTGCGGATTCATCTTCAATAGGGAGGGCGCGACGTTCGAAATCACGCGGGGTATCAACACGTTCCGTCAACGCATAGGCGTCGTCGGAGGGAATATCGATCTGTGGCATCTGAATTTGAGGAACTGGAATTTCTGGTGCCGCGAACTCAGCAGGCGGCAACGCTGCGGGAGCCGGCTCATATGCAGGTTCGGCATAAGTTGGGGCAGCTTCGATCACAGCGGGGTGCGCGTCGAGCGTTTCCAAATGCGTCGCAAGCGGATTATATGTGCCAACCATTTCATCTGCCGAGGCATAAGCTCTGTCATAATCAGGTTGAGCCTCAAACGCAGGTGTTTGGTCTACGTGCTGAACGGCGTCCTGTTGTGGCGCTGAGTTATAGGTTTCACCCGGAGTTGAGTTCAGAGCCTGCGTGAAGATCGTGACATTCCGTGCAAGCGCAAATGCATGACCGTCAGCGAGTGTTTGTTCCATCCAGTCATAGACCTGTTCTGTGCCATCGCCTGCGGGTAGTCGCGTTTCAAAGCGTGAGGGTCCGCCAACTTGTGGCGCAGCCCATCCGCCGACAGCGTTTCCACGCCAATCTTCAACACGCCCGCCGTAAAGGGCCAAAAATGCAGCATTTACAAATAGAACGCGGCCTTGTGCGTCTCTTTTGATCGCTGGATCAGGCCAAGGCCAAAATTGTGCGGCAAATATGTCGTCTGGTGACATGATATCATCCCTGGTTTTACCCACCACCACAGATGACGAGATCAAAGCAGACCCCGAATATGGCTTAGGTTTGCACCACTGTGGCCCCTCAATCTGAAAAAACGGTTACCAAGAAGGAAAATATTTAAGGTTGCAGCAATATGTGGGCGGCTTGCGCCACTCAAGGTCAGTCAGATTATTGAGAATAGAAGGGGTTTCGCGGGGTTCGACTAGAGGTATTTAGCGGCGATTGTCCCGCGATCAGACTTTTGCGCGCCCGTCGATGGGACAGGGCTTCGGCGATATGTAGGCGATGAACGTTTTCTGATGCCGACAGATCAGCCAATGTACGGGCCACACGTAAGACACGGTGATAGCCCCGGGCCGTCAAACCCAGTGTTTCTGCGGCTTGGATCAAGAGTTTACGTCCCCCTGCATCGGGTTCGGAGACACGTTCTAGTTCTGATTGTCCGAGCGCCGCATTTACAACGCCGTGATTTCGGTCCATTTGCAGGGTCCGCGCAGCGGCAATCCGGGTCGCAACCTCAGCCGTGCCTTCTGACGCGGGCGGCAGAGCCAAATCTGCAGGTGTCACGGCGGGCACGTCAATTTGAATATCAATACGATCCATAAATGGACCTGAGACACGTGCCTGATAATCTGCCGCGCATCGCACGCCACGCCGACAGGCAATGCCATCTGCGCCACCACTCCCACATCGACAGGGGTTCATCGCTGCAATCAATTGGAACCGCGCAGGATATGACACATGCGCATTGGCCCGCGCCACGGAGATTTCCCCTGTTTCCAAGGGCTGCCGCAAGCTATCCAAAACTTGCGGCGTAAATTCGGGCAATTCATCGAGGAACAAGACCCCGCGATGAGATAACGACGCTTCACCGGGTTTTGCTTTTGACCCGCCGCCAACCATCGCCGCCATTGACGCCGAATGATGAGGAGATCGGAAAGGTCGGGCGCGCGACAACTCACCCTTACTTAGGAGGCCCGCAACGGAATGGATCATTGAGACATCTAAAAGCTCATTGGCCGCAAGTGGGGGCAAAAGCCCTGGCAAACGAGCCGCCAACATAGATTTACCAGATCCAGGCGGCCCCACCATGAGAAGGTTATGTCCCCCTGCTGCCGCCACTTCCAACGCCCGTTTCGCCGTTTCTTGTCCGCGCACATCCCGTAAATCCAACGGGCTTTCCGGCTCTCGCATTTGCCCAGCTTCGGGTCGAGATAGAACCTGCGTACCTTTGAAATGATTAATCAGTTGAACCAGCGTTTTCGGTGCGAGCAAGGGGAGGTCACCCGCCCATGCCGCTTCTGCGCCATTTTCTTCGGGACAAATTAAACCCAGATCATGCGCGCTTGCCATAACTGCGGCCGGCAAAGCGCCCGGAACAGCGCAAATTGTACCGTCCAGCGACAATTCGCCAATCGCTGCGAACCCTTCAACGGCATCCGCGGGGATTGCGCCAATCGCGGCGAGTAAACCTATCGCAATCGGCAGATCGTAATGCGCGCCTTCTTTTGGAAGATCAGCGGGCGCGAGGTTGATCGTAATACGTTTGCCGGGAAGATGCAGGCCGAGGGAAACAAAGGCCGCGCGAACACGGTCCCGCGCTTCAGAGACAGATTTGTCCGCTAAACCAACAACGTTGAATATCTGCTTGCCGCCTGACACGACTTGAACCTGAACATCGACGCGACGCGCTTCCGTGCCTTGGAAGGCGACTGTGGTGATGCGAGCAACCATTTTGTCCTCAATTTAAGCGACCTAGAATGAGTTGAACAATCAGATGAAAGCGAACAAATCAAGAACTTTTGGTTCAAATAAGCATTTTTTCAATGTTAGATTGCTATATGTGCGACAATTTGGCTTGATTGATAAAGTCTTAACCCGCAAAGTTTCTCCAGATTGCACATGAGTGCCATCTCTATTCTATAGGGGAAAATTATGGATATTGTTAGCTTAGGTCTCGGACTACTCAGCGGCGGCGGCGGCGGATTACTCGGCGGCAAACTGACGAACTCATCGATGGGCAAAGGCGCTCAAATGTTGACTGGTATTGTCGGCGGTACAGGCCTTGCGGCGCTCGCGCCAATGATCCCAGGTCTTGAAGGCGTCTTCGCCAGCCCAGCTGACGGCGCAGGTTTGAACGTGTCTAGCATTCTTGGTGGGGTTGTATCTGGTGGTGTTGGCGGAACAATTCTGTCCTTCATTCTCGCCAAAGTGATGGGTAATAAATAAACCCACGCAACTTATTACTTTTGAAAGCGCCGACATCTGGGAGGGTGTTCGGCGCTTTTTTGTGGGTGAGTTTCCGATAGGTTTAGGAGAAAGTGTCTGGGGAGAGCTTAGATATTTGTTTCTTCCTCCACCGACGGCGCGCAATCCATTGGATGAGGGCTAAGATGGGTAATAATATCGGTAGCGCGAATAGAGCATTTACGAGGGCTTCCGAGATTCCACCTGCCATTAATTCCGGATCACCCGTTCCGTAGATCATCATGGCTTGAAGTGTTTTGATTATACCCGGCGCTGCAAATGTGAAGTAAGCAATAATGGACGAGATCGCGAATGCCCAAACAGGGCGGCGCTTCCAGAAAATTACGATCAAACTTGGTATGAACAAAAACACGGCCAATCCGATTATGAAAAATATGAGTAAATACATATTAATCCGCCAATCCAATACACCGCACAGCCCTAAAGCCTTTGATACCCGCAGGAAAAATCAGGGGCTTATTACTCGTCCGTAGCGGGTCACGCATGTGATAACCGCGCGCGTCATGTTTCACAATCATTGCCCAATGCGACCGTCCACTTGGCAGATAGAATTGCACCATCGGATAATCGCCCTCGCGGAGGCAAGTATCAATCGTTGGCGCGTCAACTTTGTCAAAGAATGTCGCTTTTGCGCGCCCATCGGTAACACGCCGAAT
>CALHXF010000018.1 GCA_938040095.1 uncultured Caulobacterales bacterium | reverse complement strand
GCCACGGATGATCAAGGTCTATCTGTAGACAACAGCTTCACGCTTGGTGTTGAAAACCCAGCACCTGTTGCGGCAGTGGATGGGACACTTCCCGTTATTGAAGATACGCTAACGGTTCTGAATGTGCTCGGTAATGACGTTGATCCAGATGGAGATGCGCTCACGATCACGGAGATCAACGGCACGCCAGTGACTGTCGGTGTTCCAACGACACTGCCGAGTGGCGGCGTTGTGGTCCTAAATGATGACGGAACGATCAGCTACGACCCTGCTTCCGACAACAATGGTTCTGACAGCTTCACCTACACCATCAGTGATGGTGAAGGCGGAACGGACGTGGCAACGGTCAATCTGGATTTAACGTCAGTGAACGATGTTCCTGTCGTGATGCCAGCCACACCAGGTGAGCCAGCGCTGCCCGCGCAAACGAACCTTGATGGTGACATGATAACTGTCGACACCTCAGATTCGTTCTCTGACATTGACGGCGATCCGTTGACCTTCACGGCAACAGGTCTGCCAACAGGTCTGATAATTGACCGTGTCACGGGCGTGATATCGGGTATACTGCCAGCGGGCACTTCTGCGGACGGTCCTTACACGGTGACAGTCACCGCAACGGACCCGACTGGTCAAAGCGTCTCTACCGAGTTTGTGTGGACGGTTGAGAATATCGCACCAGATGTTGTCACCGCGTTGCCTGATGTTAGCTTTAATGACGCTTCAGACGTTAGTTTGCCAACCGCCGCAAGTTTTGTAGATTCAGATGGTGATGCACTTGTCTTTACAGCAAACAACCTACCGGTTGGCCTAAGCATTGATCCAGCTACAGGTGTTATTTCTGGAACAGTCGATGGTTCAGCCTCCCAAGGCGGTCCATATAATGTGACCGTGACAGCAACAGATGCGCAAGGCGAATTCACGTCAGTTGTCTTCACGATGACCGTGGAGAATATCGCACCTATTGTTGATATTGGCGAAGGTCTGACTAGCGGTAGCCTAAGTCCTGGAGCAGGTGGCAATCCTGTCGTTCTGTTTTCTTCGGGAGTTGGTGAACCGACGATAATCGACATAGGTAGCGTCTCCAGCGATCCCGATGGTGATAAAATTCTAACTTTCAGCGTTGATGGAGAGTTGCCCGAGGGTCTCACCCTAGATCCTGTGACAGGTGTCATTTCTGGTACACCGTCTGTGCCTTCAGCTCAGCCTTATGAGTTTACTATTCTCGTTGAGGATGGTGAGGGAGGACAAACTCCTGTCACCATTTTCTTGGACGTGACTCAGGATGGCTTTATCGATCCTGATGATGTCTCATCGGATCAAATTGTAAGTAACCTAGATCCATATGAATTCCTTGAAGGTCAGCCTATCGACCTGCAGCGTTATTTCCATGATCGTGCATTAGATGCTCGCGATGATCACGGACGTATGTTCGGTGATCGAGACTTCCGTGGCGGAATGGTTGCCATTGATGTCCTAGGCATGGGTGGAGACTGTGCTTATATGTTTGTTGAGGCAGTGGCGTTGGAGCATAATGTTACGGTTTCCGTAGGTTCGACGTTCCCAATGTTCTGTGATACTTCTGTTGAAAGTTGGGACATCCGAATGGCCGATGGGACCCAGCTTCCAGCTTGGGTGGAATGGTCTGGTGGTGCTGACTTCATGGATATTTCTCGTCCATTAGATAGTGAGACACTCCGTCTGCAAGTGCGTGCGATCCTCGATAATGGTCGCACGACATCTACTACAGTCGAAGTCGACCTTCGCACGGGCACGGTCACACAAGTCGGCGAAGCCTATGCGCAAGGCCAAACTCTTGAACAGCAAATGGCGTTAGAAACGCGGGCTATGCGAGAACAAGTTGCAGAGGTTGACGTTGCGCAGGATGCCTTACTTCGCGCACTCGCGGGCTAGGTATTAAACTAAATATGAATGTGGTCGGGCTTTTGGGCCGCGCATAGACAAACCCGCTCTCCTCCCTTATGAAGTGGGCATACCTTGACCGACGGCTCTCTGGAGTGCGTCGGTCTTTTTCTATCTTCCACCCGTTTCTAGACCGAATAAATTTGCGATGTGCACGACAACCATAAATCCAACACTGATCGCCGCCAAAGCGATGATCATCCAAGGTGGACGGACGCTTCGAAACTCTGTCTTTTCTTTGAAGTTTTGCCGAAAGCCAAGGACGACTAAACCACCACAAATTGCGAGTGCGATAAGACTAATTGTAAGGTCTTCGGAATGGGACATGGGGTGTGCGGTTTCACTCTATCTATTTCGTCGGCGAGTAGCTTTCATTCGCGGATGTGTTGCGCCAGTGAAAGCTCGTGAGCCGTTTTGAATGTGAATAGATATATAGGGAAGAAATTTTGAATTGCTTCCGCCTCTATGCATTATCTTTCTGCCGCAAAGCGTTAGATGTCTCAACAATTGGGTCTGTAGCCTCGTGTGTAAGCCGACTGATACCATGTCGTGTTTTGTGCCAATGAAACCGTTTTCCGCGAAGCTCCCTGAATGCGCGCAAAGCAGGTTCAAAAAGCAATAGCCAATAAATTGGCATGAAACCTACAGCACGTATGAGTTTTGGTTTGCCTGCGCGATGAGCGCCTACGGCCCCGATTAAACATCCCACTGACATCGAAAATGCAAATGTCAGGCCGTAGGTGAGGCTAATTTCCATTGGTATCCCGACCCATAAAAAGACCACGCCTATGATCGGTAATCCAACGATAACAGGCGTGTAAAATAACACCGAAAGCAACGTCAGGCCGAGCGTTAATTGCAACGTAAAAAAGCGCAAAAAACCTTGTATGCCGCCAGGTAAAAGTGGACCTGCCATGTGCACATCCCACGTCTGAATATAACCTTTTATCCAACGTGCGCGTTGATATCGCCAATCCCGAAAAATGGAGACGGCTTCTTCCTGTGTGGGAGGATGAATGTACCCGATCTTATGCCCGTTCGCCGCGAGCCGAAATGACAGATCTGCGTCCTCCGTCACATTGTGGGAATCCCAGCCGCCGACCGCATCTAATGGGCCGCGTCGCATATGGTTGCTGGTTCCCCCCAGTGGGAAAGGAAGGCCGAGGCGGACGAGAAACGGTACCCAAACATGAAAGAGCACAGCATATTCTATTGCGAACTGACGTGTTAGCCAATTATCCGCATGATTGAAATAGTCCAAGGGTGCTTGCACCGCAGCCCATTCAGGGCGGGCTTCGAACGCTGAAATCGCGGCCAAGAGTTGGTCAGGATGCGGCCTGTCCTCTGCATCATAGATTGTAACGAAATCACCGTGAGAGTTTTGTAGCGCAAAATTTAAAGCACGCGGCTTTGTTTGCGGTGTGCCTTTTGGAACAATGACCTGACGAAAGGAGGGGAGGGTATGTGTTTCGATGGCTTGAGACACAGCTTGTGTCGTAAAAGGGTCAACTGCCTCCGTAATGAGAACGATGTCCAATTTATCTTCTGGATAGCGCAGCTGCGCCAGACCGCTCATGAGACTCTCAATCATTTGGGCTTCATGGAAGAGCGGGACGAGCACCGTGTAAAGCGGTAGGTCTTTCGATAAATTCGCGGCCCCATACTCAGCGGGTTTTGCCGTAAATATAGCGACTAAACGCGCTATGGCATAGTACGCGCTCAACCAAGCCATACCCGCGAATAACCCTTTGACTGCATCACGAGGTGCGATGAAGAGCCAGATGAGATATGCCAAAATGGCGAGGCATAATAGGCCGTTAGATATGGGTCGCCACGCAGGTTGATCCGCATGGCTAAGCGCAGATGCTTTTCCATACGTCTTCGGTTGACGTTTCAGGCCACCAGATTTCATCCCCTAAACCCCATGTAAAATCGTTAGGGTTGTAGATTGTAAATCGCAAGTGAAAAAGGAGCGACTTCAATTCTCTTATTTGGAAAGTTGCGATGTCGCCCATTTGGCGGCGTCTGACACAACCGCATTATTATGGGATTGATAAGCGTGCGCGACAGATCTGAGATCCGCGTTTTGACTATTTCCGATCGCATATAACACATTGCGTAAAAACCTATTCCAGCCAATCCGTTTGATCGGCGACCCTGCGAACCGCTTACGAAATCCGTCTTCTCCAAGAGCTGCAAGTTCGGCGAGATATGGCGCGTTTAAATCCTCGCGGGCAGCGAGTTTTATTTCCTGACCTACTTTCGCAAATTTATTCCATGGACAGACCGCCAAACAATCATCGCAGCCATAAATTCGGTTCCCCATTGCGGCGCGTAGGGACTCGTCAACGGGGCCTGCATGTTCAATCGTGAGATAAGAAATACAGCGCCGTGCATCTAATTTGTATGGCTCTGGAAAGGCCTGCGTCGGGCAAATATCCAAACAGGATCGACATGACCCGCAGTGATCTAACTCCGGCGGTGTTGGTGTTAGGTCCGCTGCACTTAGGATTGACCCAATGAATAACCAAGAGCCGAAGTCCCGACTGACCAGGTTTGTGTGCTTGCCCTGCCATCCCATCCCTGCCGCCATCGCGAGGGGTTTTTCCATGAGCGGCGCTGTGTCGACGAAAATTTTGACATCTTCTTGCGTGTCTCGCGCTAGCAATCCTGCCAATTCCTTGAGTCGTCCTTTCATTAGGTCATGATAATCTCGGCCGCGGGCATAGACTGAAATGGTTCCAACATCGGGTTGTTCCAGTGTGACCATGGGGTCTGTGTCTGGACCGTAATTCATCCCAAGCACGACAGCCGATTTCGCGTCTGCCCAGAGGTTTTGAGGATGAGAACGCCGGAGCTCTGTTTCCGCCAACCACGCCATTGATCCGTGATGCTTCGCTTCAATCGCCTCGCGTAACCCTTTGGCAGGTGTCGTTCCGAAATGACTCAAATCCACAATGAATGGCTTGGTGAAGCCGAGTTTCATTGCACGTTGCGTCAGAGATTTTAACGGATTAGCCACGAGCGGAGAGTGTCATGATTCCGCGTTAAAAGTCGAGGTCTGTGTAGTGGCGCGGTGCGCGTAACCCAGGTTGACGATCCCCGAGTATGCCTCGGAAGGAAGGACGAGATTTAATTTTTTGGTACCAATCTTTCAGAACAGGACGATCTCGCCAAGGAATCTCTCCAAGGAAATCTAGGCAGGATATATGTGCTGCCGCTGCAATATCACCTAACGAAAACCGTCGTCCGGCAAGCCAATCGCGGCTTTCCAAAAGCGTCGCGAAATAATCCAAATGTTCGTGCAAATGCGCGCGTCCTTCACGCAGGATATCTGTGTCGGGTGTGCCTGCGTCATATTGCGATTGGGACAGGACAGCGCGCTCAACTTTTTCGGCTAGAATATAGGCGTCGACTTCTTCGGTAAAACGGCCATCAAACCACGCGCAGAGACGACGCGCTTCTGCGCGCTCAAATGGGTCTTCAGATAATAATGGATGTCGCTTGGAGCCGTCATTTGCGTATTCTGTGATGGCTCGGGCCCCACTAATTGTGAGTGTGCCGTGCTGGGTGAGGTCGATCAAAACAGGCGGCGCGCCCTCTGCCGTGAGAGTCAGAAATTCAGGATCGGGCGTCCATGGGTCGACGATGACCTCGCGTACCTTCAGCTTCTTCTCGGCCAACGTAATGCGTGTCATTCGAGAAGGCGGGTGTAGGGGGAAATGATAAAGCGTCCGCATTAATCTCTAGGTTAACCCGAACATGGCAAACGAAGCCTTAACGCGACTGTACTTCTCTTGTGTGAAACCGACTATTCCCATGGGCATGACCACACCCCGCGGGATGCGGGTGAATGAGGATATCCGCAGCGGGGAAAGCCGCCATAATCCGACGTTCAGCGCCCAAGATAATTTCGTGGGCGTCGGCCAAAGAGAGCGTCTCGTCCAAATCTAACCGCATCTGAATGTGTAAATGCGGACCTGCTGCGCGTGTTCGTAGCTCTGTCACAGCGCGAACCTGCGGGTCGGCCATCGCTAGACGTTCAATAGAGCGACGCTCATCCGTATTCAGTTCTCGGTCCATGAGTTGCCCCCATGCCAATCGTGCAATTTGCACGGCGGTGAACAATAGCCATATCGCCATTAGACCGCCGACTAAAGCGTCTGCCCATTTGAGCGAGGTATATGTCGCTAGCGCAATCCCGACGATCACGAAAATATTAGCTAATAGGTCAGCAATATAATGCGCGCGGTCACCGCGAACTGCAATGGAACCTGTCGCGCGAACGGCCCAGCTTTGCGCAATAATCAGCCAGAGTGTTAGCGCGATAAAGAACATCAGGACCATAATTGCAGGTCCACTTTGGGAGACCTCATGGGTATGTCCCACGTGACCAATGACTTCTTGGAAGAGATGGAAAGCGCCGACGACAATCAAGCAAACTTGGAAGACTGCCGAGAAACTCTCGGCCTTACCGAACCCAAATCGGTAGTCTGGATTGGGTTTACGCGAGGCAAAGCGGACCGCAATGAAACTTGCGATCGCGCCAAACATGTCTAACATCGAATGGACCAAAGACGCCAAAACGCCGACGGATCCCGTTTCGCCCCACAGGACGAATTTCCCAACCGCCATCACCAATCCCAAACCAACAGCCAATGCTGTGATGCGGCGCGTGATAATCGCAGAATCATCGGGCCGCAGACGTCCGGGCCGCCCACGCCGATTGGGTTGATCGAACCGATCATCCGCTGTGGCCTTCAGATCGGCGTTAGATATGTCGCTATTTGCGCTCATTCGGGTATTGTTATAGCATAACTCTTGTAAAGGCGAGATTGATTTTCTCGACTTTTTGCACAGACATTGGAAGACTTTACCCGTGGGACTAGGGTATGACTCGGGCGACAGTGATTTATTGGGATGTTTACAATGCGATTTTCAAAATTTTTGATGGTGACAGCAGCAAGCTGTTTCATCCTTTCAAGTTGTGATGCAGTTGCAGATAAACTTATGAGTAAGTCCATTGATACTCCGCTGGACTCCACGGCTACTCTACCGGACAATAATATTCCTCACGCACAACTCCCTGATACTGTCACGCCCAAAGGCTATCGCGTTGATATGACGATTGACCCGCAGCTTGACGGCATGTCGGGCACTGTTGCCATTGATGTTACGGTAAATGAGGCCGCGAGCCGTCTTTGGATTCATGCCAAGGAAATGACCGTCTCGGCCGCGCGTATTGATTACGTTGGTGGAACCTCTGTACCGTTGAAATTTGACGCTGTCCCGCTTGAGGATGCGCCGTCCGGCGTCGCTTATTTGACCGCAGATGGTGAGATTCCAGCGGGCGAGGGCACGATCACGTTGGAATATGAAACGCCCTATAACCAAAATCTCAATTCGGCCTATCAAGTCCGTCGTGGAGACGATGCCTATATCCTCACGCAGTTTGAACCACTCGGTGCGCGCGAAGCTTTCCCAAGCTTTGACGAGCCCAAATTCAAAGTCCCGTTCACGCTTTCGATTACGTCTCCATCCGGTCAAGTTGTCTATGCAAACACGCCCAAGACGGATGTTGCCGATAGTGGCGACGGCTGGACCAAACATAGTTTTGCGACAACACGCCCGCTGCCGTCTTATTTGGTGGCCTTTGGTGTTGGACCTTACGACGTTGTTGATTTCGGTGAAATTCCAGCAAATTCTGTGCGGAAAACACCACTGAAATTACGTGGCTTGACGGCCAAAGGATCGGGCGAGCGGATCAAATATGGTTTGGAAGGCACGGAGCCGATTTTGACAGCTCTCGAAGAATATTTCGATATTCCTTATCCTTATGAAAAACTCGATTTGATTGCGGCCCCTGACTACGCATTTGGCGCGATGGAAAATCCTGGCGCGATTGTTTACCGCGAATACCTCATGCTCCTCGACGAGAATTCCCCGCTCTCGCAGAAGCGCGCTTATAATGGCGTTCATTCGCATGAGTTGGCGCATCAGTGGTTCGGCAATTTGGTCACGCCCGTTTGGTGGGAAGATATTTGGCTGAATGAAGCCTTCGCCACATGGATGGGAAATAAGGGTACGTCGCTGGCTTATCCCGACGGGAATTATGATCGCAACACGCTGAATAATGCCTTGGGTGCAATGAATATCGATACGCTTTCGACCACGCGCAAAGTTCGCGAACCGCTCGATCGATCTGAAAATGTGATGGATCAATTTGACGGCATTACATACCGCAAAGGCGGTGGTGTACTTTCGATGTTTGAGAGCTTTGTCGGCGAACAAAAATTCCGCGACGGTGTGCGTTTGCATATGAAACGCTATGCAGATGGCGTTGCGACGGGTGATGATTTCTTCCAATCCATTGCGGACGGATCGGGTAACCCCGACGTTGTTGACGCCATGAAGAGCTTCGTTGATCAACCTGGTCTTCCGCTGGTGAAAGCCGCGACCTATGTTGATGGTGTCAAAGGCAAAGGCACCGTGACGGGCATTAATTTGAGCCAATCTCGCTATGCGCCTTTGGGATCGAAAACCCAGCAGGGTCAATTCTGGCAAATTCCTGTGTGTGTTGGATATGGTCAAAATGGAACCGTTGGCAAAAAGTGTATCTTGCTTGATCAAAACGAAGCCGTGTTGAAAATTGATGGTGAGATTGATTGGCTGACCTTGAACCAAGATGGTGCGGGATATTATCGGTTCTCTCTCGATAGCGAAGGCTGGTCGAAACTTGTCAATAATCTGGACCAACTCAACACGCGTGAAGCCTTGACGGTGCAGGATAGTCTCGTCGCCGCCTTCCGCGCGGGTGAGGTCAACGCCGATGTCTTCCTTGATGGTATGAGCGCCTTTGCCACCCATCCTGAATATGACGTTGCGAGCGGATCGACGCGTTTACTCGGATTTATGCGGAGTGAATTGCCAGACAGTGGTGACGATATCGCGGCCCATGTCGTGACAACCTATAAGCCACGCTACGAACGGATTGTCGGAACGGATACTGTCGAGGGCAATTTGCTCGCGCCGTCTCTGGCCAGTCTTTTGGTGGGTACAGGTCAAGATAAGAGCATTCGTGCGGAAATGGTCAAAGGTGGATCTAAATATTTGGGTCTGAACGACGCGCCTGATAAAATGAAACTGGCGCCGAATATGTTGGGTCTCGCTTTGCGTGAAACCATGCGTGAAGTCGGTATGCCCGCTTACGCACCGATGCTTGAAATGGCGGCTAATGGGTCATCTCTTGAAAAAGGCGCGGCGACACGTGCATTGGCGTCGACTGAAGATGAAGCGGTCTATGAAAAACTCTTGGCTGATATTATCCTGTCCGAAGACAGCCCGTTGACGGGCCGCCAAGTTGGCGGTGTTTTGAACGGATTGCTTGGCTCTGATAAATTCGGAGCCCAGACGTGGGATTGGTTCAAAGCTAATCTCCCGACTTATGTCAAAAAAGTGCCTGACGTTCGCAAAGGTGGTCTTCCGAGTGCAGGACGTAATTTCTGTTCTCTTGAAGGTCGCGACGAAGTGCGTGATTTTATGACGCAGAATGCGGCTCTTATGCCAGGATATGAGCGGAGCCTATTGCAGACCCTAGAGAGCATTGAGCTTTGCGCGGCGTTGAAAGAGGCGAAGGCGGATGATCTCGCAGCGGCCCTCAAAAATCGGTGAGGTCGGTTTGAAATTTAATTAAATAAACCCGGCGAGAGATCGACGGGCATTTTTTTTCCAATTTTATTCAAGCGAATGTTGCTATAACCCTCGTTGAAACTTTAGTTTCAACATGCCTGGCTGCCGATCTTATCACTCTGGGTAGTTAGGACTGCCCGCAGGGTTGGCTTCCGCGATGGAGTACCAAAGCCGTTATAAACGCGGATCATTATTTAAATTACGGTCCACACCCGCACATAGTCGGCGGATGCGGAATAGATGTACTCGACTTACTCCGCTGCGTCTTGCAGCGGGACGTCCAACCGGTTGAGCATTTCCTTCGGAATGACCTGCCAGAATTTCGATCTGACGAAGTCCCATTCCAGAAGGATTTTCTTGGAAAATTCTGACCCTGTTTGGGACGCATGTTTGCGGATGAGGTCGAGACATTCTTCTTCATAATGCTCTGATCCGAACCGCTGCCAGACAACACTGTCTGGATTGACGGCTTTTTCAAACTCATCATGTTCGTCATAAAGGTAAGCCATGCCGCCGGTCATGCCTGCGCCAAAATTATCGCCAACACTGCCCAGTACAACAATCGTTCCACCCGTCATATATTCGCATCCATTTGTGCCAAGACCTTCCACGACCGCATTCGCGCCAGAGTTCCGCACGGCAAAGCGTTCGCCTGCGCGACCTTCAGCCATAAGTGATCCAGCCGTTGCGCCGTAGAGGCAGGTATTGCCGACAATGGCAGAGACATGCCTGTCAATCGGAGAGCGACCTTGTGGGCCAACAATGATCTCTGCGCCTGACAAGCCTTTGCCGACATAATCATTGGCATCACCATCCACGATCAAGCGGAGGCCCTTCATGCCGAAAGCCCCGAGAGATTGTCCTGCACTGCCGCGTAAGCGAACGGTTAGGTGTCCATCAGGTAGACCTTCGGCTCCAAATTTTTGATAAATATGGGAGCTGGTCCGAGTACCAACGGCCCGATGCGTATTTTGCACAGCATAGGTCAGATGTGTTTTCTCACCGCGTTCAAAGAGCTGCGCCGCATCCGCAACGATCTGCGGGTCCAATGTATCAGGGACTTCGATGCGGTCCTGGCGACTGTCCATAACGCGCATACTATCGACTTGTGCCAATACAGGGTTGAGATCGAGATCATCAAGGTTCTCTGCACCGCGACTAACCTGCGCCAGTAAGTCCGTCCGACCAATAATTTCATCCAGAGTTTCAAAGCCAAGTTCGGCCAAAATCTCGCGGACTTCTTCGGCGATGAAAGTCATCAAATTAATGACCTTCTCGGGCGTACCTGTGAATTTCGCGCGTAACGCGGGATCCTGAACGCAGACACCAACAGGGCAGGTATTGGAGTGGCATTGGCGTACCATGATACAGCCCATAGCCACGAGTGACAGCGTGCCGATACCAAATTCTTCTGCGCCCAACATAGCCGCGATGATTATGTCGCGTCCTGTTTTTAAGCCGCCATCAGTCCGCAATGTGACTTTGTCGCGCAGATTGTTGAGCGTCAAAACTTGATGAGCTTCGGACAGGCCGAGCTCCCACGGAATACCGGCATATTTTAAAGACGTATTGGGTGACGCGCCGGTTCCGCCATTGTGACCCGCGATTAGAATAGTGTCGGCTTTCGCTTTCGCCACGCCTGCCGCGATTGTCCCAACGCCAGAACTGGCGACCAGTTTCACTGCAACACGGGCTGTTGGATTAATCTGTTTGAGATCGTAAATTAATTGCGCCAAATCTTCGATGGAATAGATATCGTGATGCGGTGGGGGCGAGATCAATGTCACGCCTGGTGTTGCATTACGGAATTTTGCGATCATTTTCGTGACCTTGAAACCAGGCAATTGCCCGCCTTCGCCAGGCTTTGCACCCTGAGCCACTTTGATTTCAATCTCACGACATTGGTTCAGATACTCGGCTGTTACACCAAAGCGACCAGAGGCGATTTGTTTCACTGCGGAGTTTGGATTATCGCCATTTGGTAGTGGCTTATACCGGGCCCGATCCTCGCCGCCTTCGCCTGACACAGATTTTGCGCCAATTCGGTTCATCGCGATGTTCAATGTACCATGCGCTTCGGGGGACAAGGCACCCAGCGACATGCCCGGCGTACAGAAGCGACGACGGATTTCATTGACCGACTGAATACGGCTCATAGGCAAGGCTTTGCCTGCAGGTTTGAAGTCGAGCAGATCTCGAATTTGGATTGGCGGTTGGTTGTTCACGATCTCCGCATATTTACGATAGAGTTCGTAATCTTCGCGGGTTGTCGCTTCTTGCAACATATGGATCATATCTGCCTGATAGGCATGGCGTTCACTCTTCGCACGGACACGGTATAGGCCACCGACGGGCAAACGCACAATGGACGAGCCAAAGGCGGTCTCGTGAGCTTCAACAATCTTAATTTCAAGACCGGCCAAGCCGATGCCAGAAATACGGCTACTCATACCGGGGAAATTTTCACCTACGAGGGCGCGCGATAGGCCAAGGGCTTCGAAATTATTCCCTCCGCGGTAGGACGAGATAACGGAGATACCGTTTTTAGAAATAATCTTGAGCAAGCCGCCTTCGATGGCTTTCTTATATTGGGCCACAGCTTCATCTGTCGACATGTCTAGCAGTCCGCGACGCACGCGATCAGACAGTGAATCTTGCGCCATATAAGCGTTCACGGCGGTTGCGCCTGCGCCGATGAGAACGGCGAAATAATGTGTATCGAGACATTCTGCAGAGCGGACCAATATTGAGCAAGACGACCGAAGTCCTTGTTCGACCAAATGCGTTTGAACAGCACCAACACAAAGAATGATCGGCGCGGCCGCTTTTGTGTCACCCGTGAATTCATCAGACAGAACGATGTTTTCGACACCGTCTTTAACAGCGTCCTCGGATTCAAGTTTAATCCGCGCAAGAAGGGCTTTGAGCGTGCGTCCTCCGGGTTTATTCTGGGCGTCTTCAGGATTGAAAGTACAGTCAATGACACGGACTTTTTTCTTACCGACCAGTTTGACGAAGCGCTCATACATACCCGTCGTCATGACGGGACTATCGAGGACGAGCATTTCTTTGGTCTGCGTGCCTGTCTCGGCTAGAATATTTCGCAGATTACGGAATCGTGTTTTCAGGCCCATCACGCGGGTTTCACGCAGCGGATCAATGGGCGGGTTCGTCACTTGGCTGAAATTCTGACGGAAATAATGCGACAAGGGTCGGTAAATATCAGAGAGAACGGCCAATGGCGTATCGTCGCCCATCGAACCGATAGATTCTTTACCCATCTCGGCCATAGGCGAGAGGATAAGTTCTAAATCTTCCAATGTTTGACCGCATGACATTTGCCGACGTGACAGGTCTTCACCCGTCAAACTGATGATTTCTGGCCCGACAAGTTTTTCGTCTAAGTCGATCGATTTTTCGAGCCACTTTTTATAGGGGCGCTTGGATGCCAACTCATCGATAATTTCCGTAGAATCGTAAAAACGACCTTCTTCTAGATCAACGGCAATCATGCGGCCGGGTTTCAGTGCACCGCGTTTGACGATGTCGGCTTCATCCATCGGACACATGCCCGTTTCCGAGCCAACGGCTAAGATACCATTCTTAGAGAGCGCATAGCGCAGTGGGCGCAGACCATTGCGATCCAAACCTGCCATCACCCAACGTCCATCATAAGCCGCGAGGGCAGCAGGGCCGTCCCACGGTTCCATCACTGCGTTGCAATATTCGTATAGCGAACGCCAGCTCTCGGGCATCAAGTCGCCACGCTTTGAATAAGCTTCGGGGACCAGCAATGTCTTCGCCATAGGCGCTGTTCGACCTGCGCGGACAAGTAATTCAAAAACGGCATCCAGCGCAGCAGAATCTGAACTGCCATTTTGGATGACGGGTTTCACGTCATGCGCACGATCAGAGAAGGCCGAGGAGGCCATCTTGATTTCATGGCTTTTCATCAAATTGACGTTAGCTTTGAGTGTGTTGATCTCGCCATTATGGGCCAACATGCGGAACGGCTGTGCCAATTTCCAAGACGGAAACGTGTTCGTCGAGAAGCGCTGATGATAGATCGCCGCGCGTGACACGAAACGTTCGTCTTTTAAGTCAGGAAAGAAATTATCGATATCTTCCGCGAGGAACATGCCTTTGTAAATAATTGTCTGAACAGACAGTGAGCAGACGTAGAAACTCGGGATAGCGGCTTCAATGACGCGTTTCTCAATGCGGCGACGGACAATATATAGCTCGCGCTCTAGCGTATTGCCTTTGCGACCTTTTGGGTCGCGGAACATAACTTGTTCAATGGCTGGACGCGTAGCTTTGGCTTTCTCGCCAATGATGGACACATCAACGGGAACCTGACGCCAGCCGTAAATATAGAACCCTTCTTTGAGGAGTTCTGTTTCGACGATGGTACGTGCCGCTTCCTGAGCTGTAAAATCGGTTCTCGGAAGGAAGATCATCCCGACTGCGATTTTGACATTGGCAGGTTTGTGGCCAGTGCGCTCGACTTGGGCGCGGAAAAATTCTTGCGGAATGTCCAATCGGATACCTGCGCCGTCACCTGTTTTACCATCCGCATCCACAGCTCCGCGATGCCAGACGTTTTTCAACGCTTGAATGGATTTTTCAACAACGTCGCGACGGGCTATGCCATCTACTGATGCCACAAGGCCGACGCCGCAATTGGCGTGTTCATGGGCTGGGTCATAGGCGTTCGCCGCGATTAGCGCGTCACGCTTGCGTTCGTATTCGGAGAGCCAGTTTGTTTGTTCGGTCATTTGTTTTCGGCCTGTTGTTGGCGTTCCATAAATTCGGTCATGACTTGTTGCCCCGTCTTATGCGGTGCGTCGGTCGGAATTGTGTAATAATCAGGCCCGTTATCGGTGAAGATGTGTGAATTAATCTGGATTCCTGATGTGTCATTTAGGGCACCGAGACTAACTCCAACCTTGTCGGGGTGGGCTTGGAGACGCCAAGCGATGGACGCCCCGCAATCTGTACAAAAGCCCCGCTCGCCGTGGGTTGAACCGCGGTACCATTTCAACGTTTCTGAGGTTTCGAATGTGATGCCGCCAGTAAATCGTGCGGCGAAGTAGGCCCCGCCACCACCCTGTCGTCGACACATCGAACAGTGACAGACATCGGCTTCAATAACGTCGCCATGGGCTGTCAGCGTGACACCTCCGCATAAACATTGCCCTGTCCGTTTGGTCATTCCGCAGCCTCTAGGACTGCGGTACGTTCAAGATTTCGTAGATATTTGTGCATGGCTTCGGCCGCGTCTCGACCTTCGCGAATAGCCCAAACCACCAGACTAGCACCGCGAACGATATCACCCGCAGCATAGACGCCGGGTAGGTTGGTTTCAAAGGTCAGCGGGTTGACGCGAAGTGTGCCCCAACGCGTGACGGTGAGTTGCGGTGAAAGGACTTTCATATCTTCAGGCGTGAAGCCAAGCGCTTTGATGACGATATCTGCATCGACGTCGAATTCTTCGCCTGTTGTTTCTGGCGATTGACGCCCAGAGGCATCCTTTGGGCCGAGGCGCATGCGATCAGTGCGGACTTTCGTGGCACGACCATTTTCGTCATGGACAGCTTTCGGGGAGGCAAGCCATTCGAAGGTTACGCCTTCTTCTTGCGCATTTGCTGTTTCACGGCGGGAGCCTGGCATGTTCGCGTGGTCGCGTCGGTAAAGGCAAGTCACAGATTCTGCGCCTTGGCGAACGGCTGTGCGGACACAATCCATTGCCGTATCACCGCCGCCAATTACGACGACCTTTTTACCCTTCGCAGGTTCTTCCCCGACATCATCACCAAGACCGCGGCGATTGCTATCAATTAGGAAGTCTAAGGCTGGGGCCACGCCGTCTGCGCCGCCACCCGGAACGGACAGGTCACGGGCATTATAGACGCCCGTAGAGATCAAGACAGCTTGGTGCTTTTCCCGTAATTTATTAAAGCTGATGTCGACACCGACATCGCAATTCAGAATGAATTCAATACCGCCTTCTTCGAGGCGGGTAATACGCCGTCCGACGATGGATTTATCTAATTTGAAGTTCGGAATGCCGTAAACCAGCAAACCACCTGCGCGGTCATGACGATCGTAAACCGTCACTTGCCAACCTTGTTCACGGAGCTGTTCAGCTGTTGCGAGACCCGCTGGGCCTGCGCCGATGATGCCGACGGAAAGCGCGCGCTCGCGTTTCGGCGCGATGGGCTGGATCCAACCTTCTTGCCAAGCCGTGTCGGTTAGAAAGCGTTCAACTGATCCGATTGTGACAGTCCCATGACCTGATTGTTCGATCACACAGGAGCCTTCGCAAAGGCGATCTTGCGGGCAGATACGGCCACAAATTTCGGGCATATTATTCGTTGCATTTGAAACTTCCCATGCTTCCTGCGTGCGGCCCTCGGCCGTGAGCTTCAACCAATCAGGAATATTGTTCTGTAGCGGGCAGTGGTTTTGACAAAACGGCACGCCACATTGCGAACATCGAGACGCTTGCTCTGCAGCTTTCTCGCCGATGTAATCGCCGTAAATCTCCAAATAGTCCTCATTTCGGACATCTGCATCACGCTTCAAGGGCATGTCGCGTTCCGTGTTTACGAATTGCAGCATTTTGCGTTTCTGCACAGATTTCGGTGTTGCGTCTGTATTGGCCATAGCGGCGGGTCCTTCAAATCGAACCCGGCCTATACAGACGGAAACCCATATGCGCAAGATGCGACAATTTGTCCATTTTAGATAGAAGTAAAAAAATTAACATATCTAACATACTGTATTTTAATCATATAAACTACATATTCTCTTCGTGTGATATTTTCTGAAATATATAAAATTGAATTATTCACAGAGATTTTGACGCTTTCGCCCCCATTATTTTGATCGAAGTCGGGCTTGCCCCAATAAAACCTTAACTCTCCCTCCATAAGCCCCGACTATGTCTTGGCTCCAATTGATCATTCTTTCCCTGATTCAGGGATTAACCGAATTCCTCCCGATTAGTAGTTCGGCGCATTTGATTTTGCCTGCACAAATCTTGGGTTGGCCTGACCAAGGGCCTTTGATTGATGTCATGGCGCATTTTGGGTCACTCTTTGCTGTCCTCCTTTATTTCCGGAAAGACGTTGTGGGTATTCTTGGTGGCGTCGTGGATTTGTTGCAGCGCAAGCTGAACACGAATAGCGCGCTGGCGTTGAACCTTATTCTCTCGACCCCGCCTGCACTCCTCGTCGGTTTTCTCCTTGCTAGCCAAGGCTGGGATGATCTGCTTCGATCTCCTTTGATTATTGCTTTTACGACCATCATCTTTGGTGTTCTGCTTTGGGTGTCTGATGTGAAAGCCAAATCAGACAAGCCCGTCTCTGACCTCACATGGGGCGGGGCGGTGACGTTAGGTTTGGCACAATCTCTCGCGCTGATCCCAGGTACCTCCCGCAGTGGCATCACGATGACCGCAGGTCGTGCGCTTGGCCTGTCCCGCGAAGCCTCTGCGCGGTTCTCTATGTTGATGAGCTTGCCGATCATTGGCGCGGGCGGGCTTTATGCGATGCTCAAACTCATGACCGCAGAGGCGACGGAGCAGACAGCGACATTAGGGAGTGGTCTTGTCGTGGCGGCTTTGTCCTTTGTGACGGCCTATGCTTGTATTGCTCTGTTCATGAAATGGGTCGGGCGGATCGGGTTTTTCCCCTTTATGGTGTATCGCCTTGTGCTGGGGGCAGGATTGCTACTTTGGATATTCGCGTAGTTAAATTTCCTGATGTATTTGTAATGCACGGAGCCGAAGCCAAGGATTGCGGGAGGGTATGTGCATGCGTAGACGTCTTTTCGTGAAACGCTTTTTCCCCGTTATAATCGCACTTTTGTTTTCGACGTCCGCTGCCGCGCAATCCGCACCGAAAATCGATACCGAAGAACTCGACCGCCGCGCCACCCTGCTGATGAATCAGCTGGAAATGACAGGTATGGCGATGGCCGTCGTTGAGAATGGCGAAATCAGTTTCGCCAAAGGCTATGGCGAAGAACTTCGCGATAGCGGCCAATATGTCACCGCCGATACGGTGTTCCGCTGGGCGAGTGTCTCCAAAGGCGTTGCGGCGAATACGCTGCTCTCTGTGGTCGAAGACGGAGAGATCAGCCTCGCCGATACCGCAGAATCCCTCGCGCCGTCCCTGAAACTCCCGGGGGAGACGGACCCGAACCTTGTGCATTTATTGTCCCACCAGACGGGCATCGTTCGCAATGCCTATGACAATCGCATCGAAGCGGGAAAGCCCGCCAAACGCACCCGCACGGCGCTGTCCACTTTGGGCGTGTTGTGCGAGCCTGGCACGTGTCACACCTATCAGAACGTCGCCTATGACGCCGCGGCAGAGATCATCGAGGCGCAGACGGGCCTGCCGTATAAATCTGTCGTCCAAACCCGCGTGTTTGATCCGCTGGGGATGGACAGTGCCTCTGTCACGCTTGAGGGCCTGACGCGCAACAAACGCTGGGCGCGCCCACATGGCCGATTTGGCAAGCGTATCAAGGCCGTCAAGCCCACCTATTACCGCGTCCCTGCGGCGGCGGGCGTGAATTCCTCCGTCAAAGACTTGGCCAAATGGATGAGCGCGCAATTCCCCGCCAAAGACCAAATCCCAACGGACCGATTGGCCGCCATGCAAACCCCGATCATCCAAACCCGGGGCGAGCAACGCTTTCTCAATCGACGCTTTGGCGATCTCCGCAATGCGCATTACGGCCTCGGCTGGCGCGTTTATGATTATCACGGCCATAAAGTCGTCGGCCATCGCGGCGGCGTCCAAGGGTACCGCGCGCTAGTTTTATTTGATCCCGATAAAGAAGCGGGCATCGCAATCATGTGGAACAGTCCCCACACCCGCCCGATTGGTCTTCAGATGGAATTCCTAGATCAGCTTTACGGATTGCCGAAACGCGATTGGTTGCGTTTGAAAGAA
>CALHXF010000017.1 GCA_938040095.1 uncultured Caulobacterales bacterium | reverse complement strand
CGCAGCGGGTGTGACGATTTTGCTTCAGACTTACTAAGTTCGAGGCTTACAATAGCCGCTCCGTCTTCATCCGTCGCAGGAACGTTCACGTCGATCAAACGTTCGCGGAAATCCTCTTTGACATCGCCGAAGCTATAATCTTTGAAACCTTCGAAAGGGTTCGGGTCTCTTTGCAAACGGACTTGGGCTTCTGTTTCCAGATCAGACCCTGGAGCGCCATAATAGAATTGTGCATCCAGCGTAATATCGCGCGTCTCACCCGCGCGTAGAACAGGCTGCTCCTCTGGCTTCAACGTAAGCTTCAACCTTTGCGGTACAAAGTCCTCAACAGAGATTGTCTCGAAGATTTTGGCGTCCGTGCCTTCTACGGCCAATTCGAGTGTCCATATACCACGCGCGGCTTGGTCAGGGAGCGTGATTTCAGTAACATAACCCCCTGCATTTTCATCTTTCAAAGGCCGCGAGAGTTCTTGGGACCCGTCAGGTCGCGTTAAGCTAAGCGTTAGAACGCGGTCTTCAATCGCCCGAGCATCGCTGTCACGTAGAAGCGCTGTGAGTTGTACGGTTTGCCCCGGACGATAGATGCCGCGATCCGTGAAAGCGTAGAGGTCAAAGGCGCCCGCAATCCGACGGCCCTGCACATCCATAGCCGAAAGGTCTAGCGGTGCGCGAGAGAGATCGAGAACGGCGTAATCGCCGTCATCTCCATAAGCCATGATCATGCGAGGCTTCAAAGGCCCTGTTCCCGACAGGATAGCATTATCAAAGACGGCACGGCCTTCGCTGTCTGTGATAACTTCCGCGAGCTGCTCATTATTGGTCGCAACCAAATCCAGACGAACGCCCGCTTTAAGGCGCGCTGCTTTGATTGACCGAACCGCAACATGCAGCGCGTCAGAACCCCGATAGCTAGAGAGCGCGAGATCAGTAGAGATTAACCACCGTATCGCTTTCGCCCGTCGGTAAGAAGATTGGCCTTCTATAATATGTTCGGCGATCAAAATGTAGGCGCCAGGCCCTTTTCCAGAAATTTTATCCTGCAAATCAAAGGGCGTCTCGACAATGGCATTACGGTTCTCTGTCAGAGAGACCTCATCTGACCACACTTCTACCCGACGTGAACTGGCTATATATGTGCTGACATAATCGTCCGCCGTTCCGCCTTCACCGATTTCCGGTGAATGTTGAGACAAGATTCGATCGTTTACGCGGAACAACTTCAGCGAGAGGCGATCAACATTGACGGTTTTCAAGACAACCCGTGCACCCTTGGTATCGGGCAAAATGATACCCTCACCCGCGAAACCGACAAATGACGGCTTGTCTTCAAAGGTAACGGTCAAGCGGCGCGTTGATTTCAATTCATCCCCAGTGTCAGATTTCAAACCCTTGAGAACTTGAACAGAATAGCTCTGAGCGTAATCGAGGCCAAGGATACAGATGCGCGTATCTTGTCCATCCAAGGAGAACGGCACATCAGGTTTCACCCGAATGAAAGGCTTCAATTCTGACTCCTTTATATCTGCAAAGCTGGAGTCAAAGGACAAGCACGCCCGCATATCGTCATCCTGTTCCTGGGTTTCCATTGACAGGTAACGGAGGGTCGCAGGCAATGGATCGCTTGGAGCCTCAACTGCATTTGCCGCAAGTTCTGGCACCCTTTGGAATGTTTGCGGCGTCGCAGAAATCGCTTTCTCAACGACAGCTTCAACAGATACAGCTGCCCGTTCTGGGACCGTGCCCTGATCACTTGGTAATAAATGGAACCCTGCAACACCTGCGAATAGAAAGAGCACCACGCCCACTAAGAACTTTATCACTGAACTATTCATTACAAACCCTGACCCGTTTCCGCTTTGCACAACGGTTATAGGCGATTCGTGTCGAGATTGGGGCTTATCTGGGACCTTACGGCGTTGCTTCTATGATTAGGTCGTTTTGAAAGCTCTATTTAAGGTTTTTAGTAACCCTGTTTTTTGAGATTTGGTTGACCGCGTTCCGTTACCTCGTCGAAAGATGACCTGTTTAAGCCTAGAGATACCGGAAGGATGAACCGGATCAACTTTGGGAACTATCTAAATATGTCTATTAAAAAAATTGCTTTAGCTAGCGGTGTTGCCGCTACATTGATGGCGGGAACGGCTTATGCATCCGTTATCGACCGTCCTTTCTTTCAAGTCCTAGGTGTCGTTGTCGTTTGGGGCGCAGATGATGCAGCCGCGACTGCACCTGTTGTCTCTGACTTTGTTTTGCTTACCCCTGCTTCAGGCACAGCTGGTGCTGACCTCATTGGTGGTCAAAACGTAAATACAGTTATCACAGGATCACTTACACCTGTTTCTGGAACAGCTACAGGCACAGACGGTGCTGCAGTAAGTCCAGTTACTGGTGCGACATCTGGCGGTGCATTAACTGACGCTGCAGGCGTTGGCGCTGGCATCCTTGATGCATCTGACTCCTTGTCAGCCTTTGGTATCGACAACAGCACAGACATTTCTGGTTTAACAGCTTCGCACACAAGCAGCTTCTTTATCGCATCTAACGCGGCTTTCGATATCAATGCTGTTGCTGGTGGCCTAACCAAAACTGGTGACTTTGCAACTGATGCCGACATCGGTCTTGAAGACATCTCACTCACGATGAGCACGCAAGCGATTAATGCTGTTACAGGTCACACTGTTGGTGCACTTAACTACGGTATTGATGCACAAGACCCGGGCACATTTGTTGGCGGCGCTGACACAGGTGTAGACCTCGCGGTTGTTGCTGCTGCAGGCGCAACTGGATTGAAAGTCTTTGACGGGACACAGCGCACTGCTGCTTCTGTTGGGTCATTGGCTGACCAGTCTGTTCGTTTCGACAACGTTTATGACTTTGGCGGAGCCAGCGGTTACGATCTCTCCATGGGTTCGGGTACAATCTCGGCACAGGTCACTTACACGATCTTCGTCCCATAGGCGAAATTTAAACAAGCGTCTTCACGCACGCTTTGTTTCTAAGATTGGCTGCTCCTTCGGGAGTGGCCTTTTTTATGTGCGGTGTTCTGATAAAACCTAGCAGGACTTCATCTTAGCTATTTTTTAGGCGACGCATATCGTCTTTGTATTCCCACCTAGCGATCTCGCTAAGAACAAGAGAAATTCGGAATTCCAGCTTCTCTACAGCGACTTCGCGCGCACCCGGGCGGCGATCATCACCGATCAAGGTTTCAGCCCCTTCGCATAAGTTGGCAAGTTCCATTGCGCCAACGGCACGGGCGGAGCCCTTTAGAGAATGGGCGACACTCGACCAGACATCGTCATCTGAATCTGCAAGCAAACCTCGTCCCCACATCTCAACTTGGTTTCGAAATAATCCGAAAACCTCACGCGTAAGGTCGGGGTCGTTCCCGACATAACGGTTTAAATGGTCAAAATCGATCTCTGGTGAATCAGTCATGGTATGGGATACTAGACATCCCACCCGCATATGTTAGCGCTTTCTTATGGATTATTTCGAACAGACAAAAACGGGTGAATCGCACTGGTGGTCATGGGTGGCGGTCACTTGGTTGTCCTTTGTTGGGTGGATTATACTTCAGTCGGTTATACTCGCTCCGTTGCCATTTATCGCAGGGGCTACGACACCGCCATTGCTCAACGACTTCATGGCCGCGATTAGCAGTACGACGTCCACAGAGACATCAGCTCAATTGAGCGCGATCTCTTTCTTGAGTGGTCTTGCTGCGACGGGGGCAATTTTCCTGGCACTCGCGGTAAAGGGTAGCGCACAAACGACGGCACGTGGACTATCAATAGTTGGTATTTTGGTCTGTGTAGCAACTTCAGTTTTGAGTTCACAAGGCGCTGGCGATACCTCAGCTATCATGGATGTCATCGGGCAAATTATGGGTGCATCACCTTTGGCCTTTGCGCTATTTTTACTGACCTTCCCTACTGGACTTATCGTCCTTTTCGTCTGCCAGAGGAAAATACACAAACGCACACTCACATCTCTACATACAGCCGCGAGGCGATTTAGACTTCCACGCTTGTTGGAAGGTTTCGTTCTAACGTGGGTCGTCCTTGGTGGGTTTTCGGTCGCAGCGAATGCCTTAGGAATCATCGAAGTCGAGTATATCTTCGCAGGCGGTAAATTCTGGATTTACGCCCTCGTCTCACTTCTGTTCATTCCATTCCAAGCCGCCACAGAAGAAATCGTCTTCCGTGGCTATTTCAATCAAGGTCTAACACATCTGTTGAAAAATAAATGGACTGCATTTGCCGTGACGTCATTTGCCTTCATGGCATTGCATCTTTCGAACCCCGAGGCCCTGCAGGGTGCAGCATCTGGCACGCTACCGATTGTCATGAGCGGGTATTTCTTTTTTGGCTTTGCCATGTGTTTGATCGTTTGGCTCGATGACGGGTTAGAAACGGCCATCGGTATTCACGCAGGCAATAACTGCTTTGCCGCAATCATCATGAATTACGAAAACTCAGTGCTACCGACCCCGTCGGTTTTCTTGACAGGATCGGACCCAATAAAGGACTCGATTTCTACAGTCCTCGTTTTGAGCGTGTTGGTCGCGATTATATGGTGGCGTCGTGGCGGGCCAAAGCAGCGCGCCCGCGAGCGGTTAACCGACACACCATCCACTCTGGCCGCATAGGGTTTGCAAACCAAGGTTCCGCATACCCAGATGAAATAGCTTTACGCACCAAGGCTCGATCTATCGGTTCGCCAAATTGATCGAAAAGCGCCAACCGGCTTTCGGGGCGTTTAAGCCCTCCCGACAACCATTCCCGCATCTCGCGGTCAGAAACGCGCGCTGCCTTGCGCGATTGTTCAATTTTCATGTTTGTTCCCAGCCCATTCACAACGCTGGGGTGGATGTGGTCTTCGCCACTTTCCCCTTGCGAAAGGCTCTGATAGTGCAAAGAATACAATATCCTGTTAAGCGAGACCACTTTTACGGCGGCGTTGGTGAACAGGGAGGGGAATAAAGTGTCAGATATTACCAAGAAAATTTTTTCGATAGAGCCAGAAGGCGACATCCCAAATCGAGAACCCAATGCTTCGGATATCATCCGCCCCATCAGCGTGTCGCCTACTTCAGATGGAAAATCAGGTTCAAAGTCACTTGATGCCCCTGAACGAGAGGCCATCAAAACAGAAAAAGTCCCAGATTTCGTGACTCGTGAGGAAGTTCGACCGCTTTCAACACCCCCCACAACATACCCAACGGTGGAAACGGAGACCAGTTCAGCTTGGATAATCTGGACAATAATCGGGTTTAGTTTGCTTTATCTCGTTGGTGCAGGACTATTCTTTGGAATGCCTCTCCTTGAGTCTGCGCCAAGCCTATTTGCGATTTCGGGACTTGTTGTTTTGCTTGCTCTCCCACTGGTTTTATTGGTTCTACTGGGCGTCGCTTTAAAACGGCTGTCGAGGTTAAGCCAACAAGGCCAAAGGTTGGCACGTGCGGCAGACCTTCTTGTCTCACCAGAAACAGAAGCCTTAGGACGGACGCAAACCCTAGCGCGGGGCATTCAGTCAGAAATCTCAAAACTCAACACACAACTCGCCGATACCGTAACAGCCTTGAAAGGTGTTCAAACTGCCATCTCCCAAGAAAGCCAAGCATTAGATACAGCGGGGCTAAAACTAACAAACCGCTCCGAGGACGTTGGACGGAACCTCACATTACAACGTCAGGCGCTGGAAAGTATTTCCGGAACATTTGACGCCCATATGGGAACCCTCTCGGCTAAGATTGCAGAAACAAGTTCTGATCTTGAAACCGTTTGTGTCGACGCAGAGACACGCCTCACCAAAGCAGGCGTAAGTTTGATTGAGGCGACAACGCAAACAGGTGCAAACATTACAAGCGGCACGGATCAAATCAGTGCGAAAATCACTGAGCTTGGTGATGTCAGTCGAAAACTAGACCAGTCTTCAGAGGCCCTAACCTCCGATCTCAGTACATCCGCGCAACAACTCGTTGATTTAGACGCCAAGCTAGAGAAACGTATAGCGGAATTTGAGGCGCAGAATAACGGCGCTCAAACAAAAATACACGACCTTCAAGCGACTGTTGGGCATGGCAATGAATTGTTAGCAGATATGCAGAAGGCGGCTGATCTACGTGAAACAGAACTACAATCGCTTTACGACCGTTTGTCCACGCAACTCAAAAAATCTGAGGATGAGACGCTTTCATCTCAAGGCAAGACTGCACGTGTTGTCGAAGCCAACCTCGCACAGATGCGACGTGATTTCGGACGTATGGAAACAGAGATGAAAACGTTACAGGTAAAATTGAACGGTCTCCGCGATACCGCAAACACGATACCTCAACAGGAAACGGAGCCTAGTTTTTTACCGTCGCGTTTGAACCTAAAACCTTTGGAATCTGACTTCCCTCCTGTCCAACCCCCACTTTCAAAACCAGACCCTCAGCCTGAACAATTCCAGATAGATGACACGCCGTATAATCTAGGCATGGATATGGAAATTCAATCTCCCCTGACCGAGATCACGAATTTTGATCCAGATGTTGTCTTACGTCCCGGACAGCCCGCCTCACCAAAAAAAGGCTTTGGTCGAAAAACAGAAAAAGAGCCCAACGGATGGCGATGGCGCGATATGCTTGGCGGTCTTGAACGTCCTGATTTGGATAAAGAACCACCCGGAATCGAACCCTTAACATCAGCCCCAACGTTAGATAAAAACCTGCCGAAAGTTGATATTGGCAATCTTTTGAGCGCCATACAGCTTTCCCCGTCCGCATTTGTTGACGAAGGCACCGTTATCGATGCGACTCAAGCTCGCATTAACAACGGTGAAGCGGGCATCGCTTTTGCCGTTACAAAACAATTGCCTGACGCCGTTGCGCATCTGCGCGAACACATTGCGACTGACGCTGGTCTTGCTGAGAGCGTTAAGCGCTTTCATAGTGATTTTTCGAAAACGATGGGGAATACGCCGCCCTCTGCACCCGCGCTAAGGGCGGCTTTGGGCTCTCCAGATGGCCGAGCCTATCTCCTCTGCACAGCGGCTCTAAACGGATAAGACGGAAACCAACCGACATTCAAGCGGCCCATTAGTGTTGCCCTAAACTTTTTCTGCACTTATGGCCGCAGCATGAACGATGATAATGGAAAATGGGATGCCCGCGTTGCCGAACTCGCCGATGACGGACAGCGATTGGATAAGTGGCTGACGAGTTGGACGGGATTATCGCGATCTCGGATCAAAGACTTAGTCGAAACAGGTCATGTACGCGCAAATGGTGACCTGATCGGGAAAGTGACATCAAAAGTCCGCCCAGACATCGAATATGCGGTCCGTGTTCCCCCGCCAGTCGATGACACACCGCTTCCAGAGAACATCCCGCTCAATATTTTGTTCGAAGATGAACACCTCATCGTCCTAAACAAAACAGCTGGTATGACTGTACATCCAGCCCCAGGTTCACGCAGCGCGACTTTAGTCAACGCGTTGTTGTTCCATTGCGCTGGTAGCTTGTCTGGAATTGGCGGCGTGATGCGTCCCGGTATCGTTCATCGATTGGATAAAGACACATCTGGTGTCATGGTCGCGGCAAAATCAGACCGCGCGCACCAAGGTCTTTCAAAGCAATTTGCCAAACATTCCATCGACAGGATCTATACATGTTTCGTACGCGGCATGCCAAAACCAAGATCAGGCCGCATCGAGTCACGCCTCGCGCGATCCCCCAATGATCGAAAGAAGCAATCCGTCGTGCGCGGTACGATGGGTGATATTGATGCCTCTGAAGTTGGACGTCATGCAGTCACACATTATCGCTACATCAAGGGTTTCGGTCGCGCCAAACATACGAGCATCGGAACACCAAAAGTCAGTCAGTTGGATTGTCAGCTCGAAACAGGACGCACACATCAAATCCGTGTGCATTTGGCACATGTGGCTTGCCCGCTTTTGGGTGATCCACTTTATGGCAAACAACGGGCCTATGCTTTGTCTAACCACCCTGCGGAAGAAGCCGTCCGTCTTGCCGTCGCTGCGTTCAAGCGTCAGGCATTACATGCGCGTCACCTCGGTTTTATTCATCCAGTGACGAAAGAACATATGAGTTTCGACGCGCCGCTGCCGCCGGACATGCAATATTTGCTGGATGTATTGACTGATTTGCCAGTCACATAAGCGTTAATAAGAGTTCAGACGTCAAACCCCTTTAAACCTGCTAACGCCTTCCCATATATTATCGCTGGAGGAGCACTCACTCATGGCTGAAACGAAAACACTATCAAAAACCACGTCCGCGCGAGATGCGTCTTATACGGGCAATATGAAACTGTCGGTGAGCTTATCGCCAGAACAGGGGTTGAATTCATACCTACAAGAAATTCGGAAGTTCCCGATGCTTGAGAAGAATGAGGAATTTCGCCTCGCAAAGCGTTGGGCAGAAGATGGAGACACAGCAGCTGCTGAGAAGATGGTAACGTCCCATCTACGTCTCGTCGCTAAAATCGCGATGGGCTATCGGGGCTATGGCCTACCTATTGGCGAAGTCATTTCTGAGGGCAATGTCGGCTTAATGCAGGCCGTCAAAAAGTTTGATCCTGACAAAGGGTTCCGCGTTTCAACTTATGCGATGTGGTGGATCAGAGCAGCCATTCAAGAATACGTCCTTCGGTCATGGTCCCTAGTCAAAATGGGAACAACAGCCGCCCAGAAAAAACTGTTCTTCAACCTTCGACGGATGAAAGGCGAAATGAAAGCCTTGGAAGACGGCGACCTACGTCCAGAGCATTTGACGAAAATTGCAACGGACCTCGGCGTAAAAGAGTCAGAAGTCACATCCATGAACCGACGTATGTCGGGCGGTGGCGACAGTTCGTTGAACGTCACGATCGGCGGTGATGATGGTTCCGCACAATGGCAAGATTGGTTGACCGATGATTCTGAGTCTCAGGAAGAAGTTCTGGGGCAAAGCCAAGAGCATGACGCCCGTATGGACTTGCTAAAAGATGCTATGTCTGATCTGAACGAACGCGAACAGGATATTATCTCAAAGCGGCGTTTAGCAGAGAAGCCCATGACACTAGAGGGGCTAGCCAAAATCTACGGCGTATCGCGTGAACGTATTCGTCAGATCGAAGCCCGCGCCTTTGAAAAGCTTCAGGCGGCCATGGTCGCAGCGGCGGCCAAAGGGCCAGGCTTGATAGAGGGCTAAATATCCCACGGTCAAAGCCCTTGCTTGTTCCGTTATTTTACCTCGCTTCGGCGAGGTATTTTTTTGACCTAAAACCTAGACCGCCGTAATTGCGTTGATCCAAATATAACGGCGAATGAATAACGAAACTGTCATTGCCCCATCACAGAAAAATTAACCCAGCTGAAAGCCTTTTTTGACACGATATTTCTACGTTAAACTGACTATTCTGGGATATACTTATGCTCCGCTCACGCACTCTTTTGGCTTTAGCCTGCAGCTCAGCTCTCCTTATATCTGTCGCATACGCCCCTGTAGCCAAAGCTTTTGGCGTTGGTGTCCAACCTTCCACGGTTGAAATGACTATCAAACCTGGCGACCAGCAACGACAAATCGTGACCGTAGGTAACGTTCACAAAACCAAAACCATCAGCCTGACAATGGGCTTGGCGGATTGGACCTTAGATGAAGACGGTAAGCTGATTTTGGACGCGCCGGGTGATACATCTCGATCTGCCGCGGAGTGGGTACGGTTCTCACCTGCGGCCGTCACGTTGAAGCCCGAAACGTCGCAAGACATTACAGTTGAAATTTCTGCGCCATATAAAATTTCTGAAAAAGGAGATCATCGCTTTGCCCTCCTCGCAACAACGATGCTGCCAGAACTTGATGATCGCGGTGAAATTTCGGGTGTTTGGAATCGCTATCAGCTCGCGTCATTGTTCTACCTGACGCTCACACCGTCTAAAAGCTTGCCTAAGGTCACCAGTGTCGCGCTGAATGCAGCTCAACCTGGAACAGTTACAATGCAGATTAAAAATGAGGGCGACGCTCATGCGCGTCTACAAGGCACAGCGTTCCTCAAAGACAAAGAGGGAGAAATTGTCTCTGAAACCCCTCTGAATGCAGTGGTCCTTGACGGTGGCACCCGTACATATGATGTTACAATGAGTGATATGACAGACCTAGAGGCTGGCAATTACACAATTGACTTTAATCTGAGCAACACATTTGTCCCGCAGAATAAATTCCGCGCCGCAGACGTGCCTGTTGATACGCTGGATTATGTCGCGAATTAAGCACATATTTTTAGCGGGGATCACCCTCGCCTGCGTCGCAACCGAAGCAAAGGCCAGCTTTTTGGATACGGACTTCTGGTGTAGAACGTATGGTTGTGCCGTTGTTCATGACGGGCAAAGCTATGACATTTACGACAACTACCTCTTCACAAGTAATTCCTGCTGCGTGCCTGTTGGCGGGCAAATGATCGATTTCTACACCAGAGCGGGCAATACAAATATCACGGGGCAGATTGGCGGAAACGGGGCTAATACACCTAATGCAAACCAAGGCTTCATGTTTGGAATCTCCCAAGATGGATCAACCATTGCCCAATCCGCATTTGACGATGGTGACGGTTTTTTAGACGCTGCTGACAGTTTCGGCGCATTCTCACTGAATCCGAACACAGATATTCTACTCGACGGACCGGGGCGGGCTTATTCACATAGTTTCTTTATCAGTTCGCGTGGTACGCGCTTTAGCTTGCGAGCTTTGGCCTCTATCGACAATGTGACAGGTGACTTTGCGAATACAATCCAACTTGGAGACATCAAACTCACCCCAGGTGTCTCCGCATCGGGAAATGATGGCGGTTTTCAATTTGGTTCTCGCGCAAATACTGCCAATATTCAAATCGTGAGCGGCGTGGATGATCTAGGTGACCTGACAGGCGTCCCTACGCAGATCATAAACTTTGGCCGAGCCCAGGGGATCCGTCAGCGCAATGGTGATATTGACGAGCAAACGATCCGCTTGGATTTTCTCTACGAAATGCCAGATTATGATTTCAGTATGGGCACGGGAAGTTTGAACGTCGATGTCGCGTTTGATTTTTATCGCGAAAACTAGCGATCAGGCGAAGACATCGCCAGTGACACGCCGCACCCTTGGTAACATAATCCAATTCATGATGAATGCACCAAGATGTGTGGCACCAAGAAACCAGAGCAACGCATTATTTGGACTGTATGAGAAGACACTATATGCTCCCGCGCCAACCCATACGGGCACAAAGAAGTTCACGATAATAGACATCCATTTAAGACGCTTCTCTTTCTGAAAGACTTTGCGTCGTAAATTCCACACCTGGATACGTTCAGCCTTGGTTTTCCCCAACACAAAACGGAGGCAAAAAAGTCCAAGCAATGCAACAAAAAGCATCAAATCACTGATTTCAAAAAAATAAGCAGCAGTCAGACAGACCGCAGTGACAACAAAATTTACAGCAGCCAAACGTATAAAGTATTCTCTCATCACACCCAATTAGCAATACAATGGTCAGAGATACGTTAAATCATAGGGTGAATATTGAATTGATTTAGGGGCTCAACTCATACGTCAATCGCTGGCACAATCGTCACGCTTTCGCCACATCCGCACGCATCCGTTTGATTGGGGTTTGTAAATGTAAAACGGCTGTGGAGAAGCGTGGTTTCATAATCCACGACCGAGCCAAGCAGGAAAAGAACCGCCTTTGAATCCACGACGATCTGAACGTCTTTATCTTCGACAACCTCGTCAAATTTTTCAGGCTCAGCGACATAATCCATCAGATATTCCATGCCTGCGCAACCGCCATTGGTAACGCCAACACGGAGGTAACCCTCACCACGTTCTTCAAGAATTTCACGCACGCGCGTCGCTGCGTCATCCGTTAAGGTGACAAGCTTTGGGCGTGGACGGCGGGCCCGAGTGGATGTTTGCGTAGAGGTACTCATAACATGTTCAATTCTAAGCGCGCTTCATCGCTCATGCGATCTGGTGTCCAAGGTGGATCAAATGTCATGCCGACTTCGACGCGGCGAACGCCTGCCACAACTTCGCAAGCCTCTTGCACCCAAACCGGCATCTCTCCAGCAACGGGGCAACCTGGTGCTGTCAGCGTCATAAGAACTTTGAGTGTGCGATCATCTTCCAACTCAACTTTATAAATCAGCCCTAACTCATAGATATCAGTAGGTATTTCTGGATCATAGACGGATTTCAATTGCCCGACCACATCATTCGTTATGCGCTCAATTTCTTCTTCTGTGGGGGCTGTGATGGGCGCGCCAGAGACATCAACGATGTCACGTTTAGGTTCGACCACAGGCTCCTTATGGCTTTCGAGGCCAGGAATTTGTGAATTTGCCAAAGCTTCGGCTTGTCTTGCGCGATCTGTTATCGTGTTATCCATGGCGTCTATATAGTCCTTTTACCCCAGAATTCAAAGCCGGGAGAGAATTCAAAGCTAGGAGAGAAAACGTGCAGCTTTGCGCACGGCTTCCACAAAACGTTCGGCTTCGTCGAGTGTATTGTAAATCCCGAAACTGGCCCGAGCCGTCGAATGAATGCCGAAGCGTGCCATCAGGGGCTGCGTGCAATGCTGTCCCGCGCGAACCGCGACACCGTATTTGTCCAGAATTTGTGCCAAATCATGTGCATGTGCGCCCTCAAGGTTAAACGACAGTACAGGGCCTTTATCGGCAGTTGTTCCTACAATGCGAACAGAATTCATATCCGCCAAACCGTCTCTTGCGGCGTGATAAAGCGCCATTTCGTGTTCACGAATATCTTCAGATGAAAATTGAGTGACCCAATCAGTCGCCGCGCCCAACCCTATGGCTTCCAAAATCGGCGGTGTGCCGGCTTCGAATTTATAGGGAGCATCATTATAGGTGACACGGTCTTCAAACACATCTTCGATCATTTCACCGCCGCCGTTAAAGGGCTGCATCTTATCTAGTATTTCGGATGTACCGTAGAGCGCGCCAATCGCCGTTGGCCCATATAATTTGTGGCCCGTCATACAATATAGGTCGACGCCAAGATTTTGGACATTAATGTCCATATGGACCGCTGCTTGTGTGCCGTCACATATGAAGACTGCGCCGGCAGCTTTTGCCCAAACAGCCATTTCCTTGATCGGGTTTACCGTGCCCAAGACATTCGACATATGGACGATAGAGACAATTTTCGTTTTCTCGCCTAGCATGGATTTATAGGTGTCCAAATCTAACGCGCCCTCGTCCGTTACTGGCACAAACCGAATGACTGCGCCGTAGCGCTCCCGGAGAAAATGCCACGGCACGATATTGGAATGATGCTCCATCTGCGTGATGATAATTTCGTCACCAGGTTCGATCAGATGCGCCAGACCATAGGCACAGAGGTTCAACGCCTCAGTCGCGCCTCGAGTGAAGACGATGTTTTTATCGGATGGCGCGCCGAGAAATGACGCGACCTTACCTCGGGCCGCTTCAAACGCCTCTGTGGTCTCATTTGCCATTGTATGCAGGCCACGATGCACATTCGCATAAGCATGCTCTGTCTGATCCTTCATGGCATCCATGACAGCCGTCGGCTTCTGTGCCGAGGCCGCATTGTCGAGATAAGCGAGCGGGTAGCCGTTTATCTCACGTGCGAGCACGGGGAACTGAGAACGTATGGATTGAATATCGAAGATCATCTTAAACCAAATAAGTTGAGAGCAAATACCAGAATGAACACCATAAGCAGAGTATAACCAAGACTTCTAATAGTCGCCAAAATCTTTCGGTCACCATTGCGGCGAGCCCTGATTTGCAAGCCAAAAAATAGAATTAGGCCGAAAGCGAGAATTAAATAATCAGTCTCCATTAACGCGCCAACCACCCACGTAACTTGTCCAATAAACTCTCACGCATGACTTCATCTTCCAATGTGTCAAATACGCTTCCGAGGAAAGCTTCCGTAAGCATGGCGCGCGCTTGTGCCAAAGGAATGCCGCGTTGACGCATGTAGAACAACGCGCTCTCGTCTAGCGTGCCAATCGTATTGCCATGCGCGCAGGCCACATCATCCGCGTAAATCTCAAGCTCTGGCTTGGACCGAATT
>CALHXF010000016.1 GCA_938040095.1 uncultured Caulobacterales bacterium | reverse complement strand
CCGCATCAGGCTAATCAACGTATTTTGACCGCCGTTGCGAAGCGATTGAAGTTGAAGCCTGGGCAAGTTGTCTCAACGGTTGGCGATCATGCGAACACATCGGCGGCGTCTGTGCCGCTTGCGATGGACTGTGCAGTTAAGGATGGGCGAATCAAAAAAGGCGACTTGGTAATGCTGGAGGCCTTTGGCGGCGGCTTTACGTGGGGTGCCGCATTGCTGCGATATTGAGCACTGCAAAAATAATAAGACTTTTTCAAAGTCTTAGCTTGCCTTGGGGCGCTTAGATTTGCTTTAAGGTGCCATGGTCGACACAGCTGTAAACTCACAAACCGTTACGCGCCAAGATTTGGCAGAAGCCGTATACCGTGAAATCGGGCTTTCGCGCTCTGAAAGCTCCACGCTTGTTGAAGCGGTTATTGATCACATTGGTGATGCTCTTGAAAAAGGTGAGCACGTTAAACTCGCTGGATTTGGGACATTCTCACTGCGGGACAAGAAAGAGCGTATCGGCCGAAACCCGAAAACGGGCGAAGAAGTTCCCATTACATCTCGCCGCGTCCTGGTGTTTAAACCGTCTCAAGTACTGCGTGAACGCGTCGATTCGGCATTATCTACCAAATCGTGATAGCCTCTGATTCGCAGCCGAGTGATTCGGCGTAGCGGGATGATGCAGCCATAATGAGCCAAGCAAAAACAACACGCGCGTTTAGAACGATAAGTGAAGCTGGTGAAGAGCTGGGTTTGCAGCCTCATGTCTTGCGTTTCTGGGAATCGAAGTTCTCACAAATCAAACCTATAAAGCGCGGTGGGGGACGTCGTTTCTATCGTCCTGATGATATTGAATTTATTCGGGGCATCAAAAAACTACTCCATGACGAGAAGCATCCGATCAAAGATGTCCAAAAGCTGATCCAAAAAAAAGGTGCCAATCGTATTATTGAACTTGGACGTTCAGTTGAGAAGGCGTCGATGGATCGTCCAGTTGGGGAAACGGACCTTTTACCGAAACGCATCAAACCCGCAGATCCTTCGCCCAAAACGCGCGTTATCTCGCCGCCAAAGAAGCCTAAAACGATTATACCGTCTGTTGTGCGCGAGGCTATCCGGCCTACGCCGCCGCCAGTCCCAGCGACTTCAGAGCCCGTCGTTCAGTCGAATGGGTCTGATCAACAGGCACTTCGGGACGCCTTAGAGAGTTTGAGGGGTATTAAATCGCGCCTCGCTGCTTTCCGTAAAGACCAAGACGCGTCTTAACGTTGTGCACTGATGCGATAAGCCTTGGAACGTTTTTCATCGCAATCACTCCTTGCCTGTCTGATTTGTATTTTCTATAGCGCGGCATACGAGATGGCGGCGGAATATAGCGCAGTCCGGTAGCGCACACGCCTGGGGGGCGTGGGGTCGCAGGTTCGAATCCTGCTATTCCGACCATCTCGTTTTTCGCACGTTTTGCACCATTTGACGCGTCGACTTTGATGGTTGGCACGCTATACGGCAACTATGACTGAAACACGTTCCAAACCCGTGGAGTATTGGCTCCTTTTTATGATGTTCTTGGTTGCAGCGATGATTGTCGTCGGCGGCGCAACACGGCTAACGAATTCTGGCCTTTCGATCACAGAATGGGCCCCGATACGAGGTGCGCTTCCGCCTCTATCTACAGCTGCGTGGATGGCTGAGTTTGAGAAATATAAGTTGATCCCCGAGTTTGAAGCAGAGCATCCTGGGATGGACCTTGCAGGGTTCAAATTTATCTATTTTTGGGAGTGGGGTCATCGTCAACTCGGCCGATTCATTGGCCTTGCCTATACCTTGCCTCTATTTTTCTTTCTGTTTCGCGGCAAGCTTGCGCGTGGTCATCGTTGGAAGTTCTTCTCGGTCGCATTGTTAATCGGCGTTCAAGGCGCAATCGGATGGTGGATGGTCCATAGCGGCCTCCAAGTAGGCATGGTGAGTGTTAGCCAGTATCGCTTGGCCACGCATTTGGGTGTCGCCTTTGTCATTCTTGGGTTTTTGTACTGGCTCTATAAGCGACAGTCGAGCGGTTGGGAACGCGCGGCGAATATGCTGGGGCGTGGAAGAACGAAATTGCTGGCCGCTCTTGTCTACTTACAAATTATCGGGGGAGCATTCATGGCGGGAACACATTCTGGCCTCACATACAATGAATGGCCGCTGATGGATGGGGATTTCGTTCCAGAAGGTTACGCGATCCAATCACCTGTCTGGCGCAATATTTTCGAAAACTCAGCAGCGATACAATTCAACCACCGAACATTGGCGTATATTGTGTTGCTCGTTGCGGTTTGGGTCGGGTGGTCCATGCGCAGAAGTCGTTCGGTTCAGCCGGCGATGGTTGTCTTCTTTGGACTCCTGCTTTGGCAGGTTTTGCTTGGAATATGGACCTTGTTGGCTGTGGCGCCTCTGAATCTATCGCTTTTACATCAATTCTCTTCGATTTTAGTGTTCCTTGCTGCAATTGGTGTGGTTTGGCGCTCTCGTTATGCGGTAAAATGATACCTAATTCTTAACTAACTGAAATAGTTGTGTTTTCTGACTAAGGTTGTCGATTTCATCTATTGACGATGGTGGTGGCCTTGCGTAGGTAGCGCCATCGCAGTTTGGCTCGCTTTGGGCCTTACACATTCTAAGGTTTATCATGAAAACGACAAAGTTTTTAAAAACCGCTGAGATTGAGAAAAAATGGATTCTCGTCGACGCGGAAGATGTCGTCGTTGGCCGTTTGGCAAGTTTTGTTGCCATGCGCCTTCGCGGAAAGCATCTCCCTAACTACACACCGCATATGGATTGCGGCGACAACGTCATCATCATCAATGCAGGTAAAGTTCACCTCACTGGTAAAAAACGCGCTGATAAAGTCTATTATCGTCACACGGGTCATCCTGGTGGCTTGAAAGAAACAACAGCCGGCAAGATTCTAGACGGTCGCTTCCCAGATCGGGTGATGCGCAAAGCTGTGCAGCGTATGTTGCCAAAAGAAAGCCCGCTTGCACGCAAGCAGCTTAGTAACTTGCGCGTATATGCAGGCGCAGAGCACGAGCAGACGGCGCAAACGCCAGAAGTTATTGATTTCGCGGCGATGAGCCCTAAAAACGTGAAGCGAGGTTAAGACCATGGCTGACACTGATACAGTACAGTCCCTAGCGGACCTCAAAAACGTAGTTGACGGAACTGTTGCCGAAATCGGCGCCGACGTTAAAACTATCGATCCTGCAACATTGCCAGACCCAAAAATTGACGATCTTGGTCGTTCTTATGCCACTGGCAAACGGAAGAACTCGATTGCACGTGTTTGGATCAAGCCAGGTAGCGGCAAGATCATTGTAAATGGTCGCGATCAGGAAGTGTATTTCGCACGTCCAGTTCTACGCCTCATCATTGCACAGGCCTTTCAAGTCGCGGATCGCGTTGATTCATACGACGTCATGGCAACTGTCAAAGGCGGTGGTTTGTCAGGTCAAGCTGGTGCGGTTCGTCACGGCATCACAAAAGCCCTCACATATTATGAGCCGATTTTGCGCGCTCCATTGAAAGCCGCTGGCTTTATTACACGTGACTCGCGTGTTGTTGAACGTAAGAAATACGGCCGGGCCAAGGCGCGTAAGAGCTTCCAGTTCTCCAAGCGTTAATCGTTTACCGACCTTTCTGGTCTATGTTTTCAGGCGCTTCGGGACTCCGAGGCGCCTTTTTTTGTGGGTGACATAAAATGAAAAATGCAGCTGTACTGGGCGCGTCTGGATATACGGGTGCGGAAGCCGTGCGTCTTATACTCGGGCATCCAAATCTGAAGCTAACTGCGTTGACGGCCTATAGTCGTGCGGGTGAGGTCTACTCGGATGTCTTTCGGAACTTTACGGGGCAGAACCTACCGCCACTTGTGACGGCGGATGAGGTTGATTGGGACGATATTGATGTCGTTTTTGCTTGCCTCCCACATGGCGCGAGCCAAGAGACAATTGCGAGAATATATGATCGCGTCGAAACTGTGATCGATTTATCGGCTGATTTCCGTCTGTCTGATCCTGATCTTTACGCCAAGACATACGGGCGACCCCATGAATTCACTGAGCTTTTGTCAAAACGGGTCTATGGTCTAAGCGAGTATTCCCGCGATCAATTGCGCGGCGCAAAACTTGTCGCCTGTCCAGGATGTTATCCAACCTGTACCGCTTTGGCGCTGTTGCCAGGCTTGGCTGCGGGGCAGATCGATGCCGATCGCGTTATTGTGGATGCGAAGTCTGGTGTGACTGGCGCAGGACGAAAAGCGTCGTTAGCGTTTGCCTTTTCTGAAACCCATGATGGGGCGCAAGCTTACGCGATTGGAACGCATCGCCATGCGCCAGAGATGGACCAAGTGATAGCCGATTTTACGGGCGTTACGGCCAAGGTGCGCTTTACGCCACATATCGTTCCCATGAATCGCGGGATGATCGCAACGTGTCACGTGGAACTTGCCAACGGGGCAACAGTTGCAGATTTGCGCGAAACCTACGAAGCCCGCTATGCCGATGAGGCTTTTGTTCATGTGTTAGCCGAAGGGCAAGCGCCTCAAACCCGTCATGTGCGCGGAAGTAACCACTGCCAGATCGGCATTTTCCCAGACCGAACGCCAGGCTCCGCTGTTATTGTGTCAGTGATTGACAATTTGACAAAAGGGTCATCAGGGCAAGCCATCCAGAATTACAACCTAACGCAAGGCTGGGACGAGACGCTTGGCCTCACAGGCGTCGGCGTTTTCCCGTAAGTCTGTACGATTATTAGGATGACGTTAGGGCAGGTTTATCCCATAAGAGAAATATGATAATGCCATCAAAAACGCCGAGAGTTCTCCTAGCCTGTGCTTGTGCATTGGCCTTGGGTGCGTGTCAGACCGTTAAAATACCGAAGCTGGATTTGGTGAAGTCACCAGAATTTAGCGAAGAGGCAAAAAACATTGCAACTGACTACCCGCGTGTGAGTGATGCGCCCTTGGCACCAAAAGACATTCGCTCATCTGTCCAATGGGATAGAGATGCCGTCGCTTTGCAGAAATTACATGCAAAGAAAAGCAAGTTTGGTCTCGTGTCAGGTCCTGATGCGGCGACATCAAAGGCAGAGTTTGAGGCCCTGAAAGATAAAGTTCAGGCCTATAAAGAAGACGACCCCGCGACCGGCCCTATTCAAGGTTTTCCTGATTACGAGCCCAGACGTTAAACCATTGCGATAGGGGAGTTCCCTCATGCAGACTAATCCTGAAATATTAGCAGACGAGTTTTATCGTATAAAACGTCTTCCGCCTTACGTGTTTGCGGAAGTGAACAAATTAAAGGCTGAGCTGCGAGCCGAAGGACATGACATCATTGATTTTGGTTTTGGTAATCCTGACTTACCGACCCCTAAACATGTCATCGATAAATTGGTTGAGACCGTTCAAAAGCCAAAGACGACTGGGTATTCTGCTTCCCGCGGGATTAAAGGCCTGCGTCAGGCCTGCTCGCGTTATTATGATCGTCGTTTCGGTGTCGCGTTGGATGCCGAAGATCAGATCATTGCAACGATTGGGTCCAAAGAAGGGTTTGCAAACTTAGCGCAAGCGATCACCGCCCCTGGCGATGTCATTTATGCGCCAGACCCGTCTTATCCACTTCATGCTTACGGTTTCATCATTGCGGGTGCAAAAATCCAAGGTATCCCTGCGATCACGGCCGAGGAGTATCTCGCGGGCGTGAAAGCGGCATTGGCTGCGGCTGATAAGCCTCCGATGGCAATTGTTGTCTGTTTCCCATCGAACCCAACAGGTGAGATGGCTGACCGCGCCTTTTATGAGGAGATTATCGAAATTGCGAAGGCGAAAGATATCATCATTCTTTCGGACCTCGCTTACTCTGAAATATATTTCGGTGAAGCTCCGCCATCAATCTTCGAATTTGTTGACCCCGAAGACATCATGGCAATCGAAATGACGTCATTATCAAAAACCTATTCCATGGCTGGGTGGAGAATGGGGTTTGCTGTCGGAAACCGCCGTTTGATTGCGGCGCTAACACGCGTGAAATCTTATCTCGATTACGGTGCATTTACGCCGATCCAAGTTGCCGCATGTGCTGCGTTGGATGGCCCGCAAGATTGCGTTGAGGAAGCCCGAGATATTTACCGTAAACGTCGCGACGTTCTGGTTGAGAGTTTCGGTCGCGCAGGATGGGAGATTCCTTCTCCGAAAGCGTCAATGTTTGCGTGGGCACCTTTGCCACCGCAATATGCACACATGGGGTCTGTTGAATTTGCCAAGCAGTTGATGATCAAAGCGGGCGTCGCTGTTTCACCAGGTGTCGGCTTCGGAGACAATGGCGAAGGATATGTTCGAATCGCCGTTGTCGAAAATGAACAACGCATTCGCCAAGCCGCTAGAAATATAAAACTGATGTTTCAGGCCGAAGAGATAGCGGTCGCAGAATAGGTTTTCTGAACATCTAGGTGCAATTTCATTTAGATATCACTGCGGGATTGGGATCATTTTGAGAATCTTTAAACGAATCGCAATCGTCACTGATTTGTACCGATCATGAGCAATAAACTATGTCTCGGCGTAAAAGCCTCCGTCCGAAAAAGGAAATGGACGTTTCGGTATGATCCGGAGGTCCTAGAATCCTACGCATCAGAAACAGATCTGCCGCTTTTGCAGGCCGCCCTCCTGTTAGGGCGAGATGTTGCCGCGTTGGATACAGGTGTGTTTCTTGCACCGACATTGCGAAATAGTTTGCCGAATCCGTCTGATTTGCAGGACGCGGATAAAGCTGCGGGCCTCATTCTGGATCATATTGCTGACGGGAAACGCATCACATTGTTTTCAGATTATGACGTGGATGGTGGAACGTCGGCAGCGCAATTAATTCGTTGGGGTAGGGGGTTAGGATATGACTTCGGCCTCTATGTCCCTGACCGCGTAAAGGAAGGTTACGGCCCCTCTGTCGCAGCGTTTGAGCAATTGAAATCTGAGAAGTGTGATTTGGTTATCACTTTGGATTGCGGAGCAGCGGCGCAGGCAGCATTGGAACATGCAGACGCGATTGGTTTGCCTGTTATTGTGGTAGATCATCATTTGATGGGGGCGAAACCACCTCCGTCGCTCGCGCTCGTCAATCCAAACCGTCAGGATGATCACTCTGGGCAGGGGCATTTAGCAGCGGCTGGGGTTACATTTATGCTTTTGGTTGCACTCCAGCGTGAGGCGAGAGTACGCGGTTTGAAAAATCCTGTCGATCTAAAGTCTTTGCTGGGGTTGACCGCTCTCGGGACGATCTGTGATGTTGTCCCATTGCGTGGCGTTAATCGTGCTATTGTTCGCCAGGGATTGAAGGTGCTTTCGTCGAATCGAAACATGGGCGTGCAAGCTCTGGCCGATGTCGCCAGCGCTGAGCCGCCATTTACGACCTATCATGCGGGCTTTGTGCTAGGGCCTCGAATCAATGCGGGCGGACGCATTGGCCGTGCGGATATGGGCGCGCGTTTGCTTTCAACGGAAGACTCACAAGAAGCCTATGCGCACGCGGCAGAGCTTGACCGTGTGAATGTCCAACGTCGCCAGATGCAAGATAAAATTCTGGCTGAGGCTTTGGGCGCGGCGCAAGCGCAGAACGACGAACCCGTTATTATCGTGGCTATGGAAGACTGGCATCCTGGTATTATCGGCATTGTCGCAGGGCGATTGAAAGACCGCTTTCGTAAGCCTTCGATTGTCATTGGTGTGGATAATGACGCTGTGCCCCCGATTGCCAAAGGGTCTGGTCGGTCAATTAGTGGTGTTGACCTAGGCAGCGCAATTTCTGCAGCAACGGATGCGGGTTTGCTTATCTCTGGTGGTGGACACGCAATGGCGGGAGGGCTCTCGATGGACCCAAGCAAGATCGACGCGTTTCGGGCTTTTATGTCCGCAGAGTTATCTTGCGACGTGACGGAAGCGTTGAAAAATGATTCGTCGCGGGTGGACCATGTCCTTGGTTTGACGGCGGTGAATGAAGACTTGATGGATTTGGTAGAACGAGTCGGGCCCTACGGAGCGGGCAACCCGCAACCTGTTTTTGCGTTCTCTGATCTTCGTGTGACATTCGCACAGCGTACAAAAGGCGATCATGTTCGATTCTCTCTGAGTGATGCAGGCGGGGCAACCTTGTCAGGTATTTGTTTCAGAGCTGGAGAATCAGGATTGGATGAGGTGCTTTTAACGGCAGGAAACGCCCGTTTTCATGCATTAGGGCAACTAAAACCCAATGTTTGGCAGGGACGCACACGTATTGATTTTCATTTGTCTGATTTAGCTGCAGTGGAAGACTGAATTTTCATATAAAAGCCACTTGCAAGGTTGGAAATCCGTGTATATATCGCCCTTCAATTACTGATGCGGTCCCTTCGTCTATCGGTTAGGACGCCAGGTTTTCAACCTGGAAAGAGGGGTTCAATTCCCCTAGGGACTGCCATTCAGTACTTTGATGCGGCGCGCGAGTAGGGCGCTGCTTATCCCTCGTATTTGTAATTTACATCTATAGCCTTCGGGCTGTATGTCGTCGTTATGAAACGTCTTATTGCTCTCTCTCTTACCATCACGCTTTTGGCGGCGCCTGCATTCGGGCAAACCGCTCGAAATGATGTTGTCAACTTTGGTGAACCCAAGCCCCTAACGATTGTTACGGAAGAGGGGTCTCACGAATTTATGGTCGATGAAGCCAAAACAATGGCGCAGCAGGCGCGTGGCATGATGTTCCGCGATTCGATGGGGGCGGATACAGGTATGATTTTTGAGTTCGATGAACCGAAAATTGCGACAATCTGGATGAAAAACACCTCCATTCCATTGGACATCCTCTTCGTGCGCTCGAACGGTAAGATTTTGAAAATTGAGCATTCCCATAAGCCTTACACGCTCAGAAGTGCATCTTCCGAGGCCGTCATTGCAGGTGTGGTTGAGCTTAAAGGTGGCGAATCCAAAGCACGCGGCATCCGTCCTGGTGATACGATCAAGCACCCATTCTTCGGCAACTGATATTAATTGCACAGAAACTGAATTTCCTTGAACTCTTTGCTTGCCTTTTACGGCGTTCGCGCTAATTAGCGCTCCACCGTGATCGGGGCGTAGCGCAGCCTGGTAGCGCACCTGTTTTGGGAACAGGGGGTCGCAAGTTCGAATCTTGCCGCCCCGACCACGGTTATTCCCATAGATTAGATTACGCAGCGTAAGGCTTTGATAAGCCCTTTGCTGTAGGGCTGTCCTCGACGTTGGGGACTATATCTATGAGCTTTACAGATCAGACAAATCGAGTCGTCCCGTTGGAGCGCGCGAAACCGTTCAAACAAACAGAAATTGGTCGTATCCGAAATGTCGGATCATCCGTCGCGACGATTTCAATCAATAAATCTGTCATTCGAAATAATCAGCTTCAACTCGCGCAAATTGGAACGATTTTAAAAATCGTGACCAGCAAGTCTATCGTTGTCGCGATGGTCGGATCTTTGAAGATTGGTTCTGAGGACGACGAAGGCATGTCAGACGGCTGTCTCGCGCAACTCAATATCATGGGTGAAATCACAACCAATGAAACGACCCGTGAGACGAAGTTTTTCAGAGGTGTAAGGTCGTTTCCGGTACTTGGCGAAGCGGTCTACAATATGTCTCCCGCTGAGCTGACGTTGATTTTCAATAGGGAAGGTGAGTCTTGTATTGAAGTTGGTCGTCTTCAACAAGATAGCTCGATTATCGCAAAGGTGCGCGTGGATGATTTGCTGTCCAAACATTTTGCCATAATCGGTTCCACAGGCTCGGGTAAATCCTGCACGGTCGCGCTTATTCTTCAGGCGATTTTGAACGAAAACCCGATGGGTCACGTGGTCCTCTTTGATCCACACAATGAGTATTCTAAGAGTTTCGGGAACCGTGCCGAGGTTATTGACCAAGACTCTCTTGATCTACCGCTTTGGATGTTTGATTTCGTTGAAACATGCGAACTCCTTTGTTCCGAAATCGAAGACCAAGCCCGTGAAGAGACGGAAATTCTTCATGATGTCTTGTTGAAAGCGAAGCGTCTTTACGACCGCACTCTTCAGAATGGAGACGTGAGCAGTCAGGTAAAACTGGATGATGTTGAATCCGAACTTCAACGCGCAACTCATATTTCGTTAGATAGTCCTGTGCCGTACCGTATTCGTGACGTGGCGAAGCTCATCGATCACGACATGGGTAAGTTAGAGAATGCAAACAATCTGGCACCCTATAAACGTCTCAAGCGCCGTATTGCGTCTTTAGTGGCCGATCCAAGATATGCGTTTGTTTTTAAGAACCAAGCGTCCCCACGCCCGATTGAAGAGATTGTCGGACGTATCTTCCGTTTGCCTGTCAATGGGAAGCCAATCTCCTGCCTCGATTTTTCTGGTATCCCGTCAGAGGCATTGAACATCGTTGTTTCTGTAGTGAGTCGTTTGGCCTTTGAGCTGGCTACGTGGTCAGAGCGGCAGCTTCCGATTTTGCTAGTGTGCGAGGAAGCGCATAGGTACATTCCACGTGATCATAGTCTTGGCTTCAACTCGACCCGCCGAATCATTTCTAGAATTGCCAAAGAGGGCCGAAAATATGGTGTGTCTCTGGCGATCATTTCGCAACGTCCTTCAGAGTTGGAGCCGTCAACGCTCTCTCAATGTTCGACAATTTTCTCCATGCGTCTCTCGAATGAATTGGATCAGAACTTTGTGCGGGCAGCTGTGCCTGATGGTGCCGCTGAGCTTCTGTCATTTCTGCCATCCCTTGGTACGGCGGAAACAATGGTCTTCGGTGAGTCGGTTAACCTACCTATGCGTGTGATCCTGAATAACTTACCTGCCGAATATCGCCCGCATAGTTCCAGTGCTCAGTTTACGGACTTGTGGAAGCGAGACGTGGCGACGCCTGAGCTAATGTCGAAAGTCTTTGAGCGTTGGCGTTCACGCAGTCTTACCCCGGGCGGTGAAGGTAATTCTGGTGGACCGGTGACGCCAACCGTTCAGCAAACACGGGCTGCATTGCGTAATCGTCAATTACCGCCTCCGGCTCAACAACAGGCGCCGCAAACCGCCGCCGAACAAACAAGTGCTTTGGCCGCGCAGGTTCGCCAACGGCTCCAAGCCAAAGCTGCAGCGACACAGTCACGTCCGCAGAACCTGTCTGACGTGAAATCTATGCTAAATTCTGCATTTCATAAGAACATCTGATCATTCGCTGGATTGACCCTTGGCCAGTCCAGCGCTATCGCCTTCCCATGTTTGCTAAAATCTACAAACCTGAACCGTCCGCTATGACATCTGGCCGTGCCAATTTGGACATGTGGTGTCTTGAGTATCAATCGTCCCAACCTTCTATCGTCGATCCTTTGACAGGGAATGCCCGTAATATTGATACGCGAGATCAGTTAGACTTAAAATTCGATACGCTCGAAGACGCTGTTGCCTATGCGAAAGCAAATGGTATCCCACATCGTGTTGTTGATCGCCCAAAGAGCAAACGTATTCCGCGTTCCTATTCGGAAAATTTCGACTATGATCGAAAGCTACCCTGGACGCATTAACGTCAAGATTTAGGACCTATAGCTCAACTGGATAGAGCAGCCGCCTTCTAAGCGGCAGGTTGTAGGTTCGAGTCCTACTGGGTCCGCCATTTCTTAAAATATATTGGTAAAACAACCATTTACGACATTGAGTGGAGGTGATTTTCATTGCAAAAAAAAAGTTGCTTTGGAGTACTTTACTTAAAATGCGCGTCGAGAAATTCTAAGAAGGCTATCCAGTCTTCTTTTACGACTCCATGCGTTCCGGGGCGTGTCCAGAACGCGATATCATCACTGGGTTGGAAGTCATCTAAGCGTTGAGCGGTAAAGCTTTGGTCCGTATTTGATGCGGCCCATTTTGCTGCCCGAAAGGCACCTTCTGGATCAGACCAAACATCACGACGTCCGTTGCCGAGCATGATTGGTTTTGGACTGATAGCTGCGAGCAGGGCATGTGCATCACTTGGCAGGCTTTTTGGAACGTCGGCGTAGTCGCGCGCGGAAGGACTTAGCCAATGTGGGTAACTGTGGAGGACATCCTTGAGGCTCTCGCCCGTCTTGTCTCGAATCAATGACGCGCCTGCTGTCCCAGATTGATGAGAAATAGCGCCGTCAATTGACGGGCTGTAGGCCGCTGCAAGGAGAGATGTCTTTCCGTATCGAGAATGCCCGTATGCGATAACGGCGCGTCGTGGGTTTTGGATTTTAAGGTCTGCGGCCAGCGCGGTTGTAAGTGACGCCCAAACCGTCAGAGCACCTGGACGATCAGCTCTATCACCAAATATTTGATCAAGCTTTGCAGTGCTCGCTTCGGCTCTGTCCTGAATATAATCGGGTGGGTGGATTGCCGCAAAAGCATAGCCACGATCGATGATATTTTCCAACGGCGGCTCTACGATATGTCGGCCAAAGAAGAACTTAAAAATCGGTTCTAAAATCCCCATACTCCTACTGTCTCCTGCGAGGGGCGAGGCTTTGTCGACGGCGATGACTGCGCGGTTGGGTGAGAAATTCTGAGACACAATGATCGGCGCATTCGGAGACATATTTGGCCAAACGATTATGACCTCTAAAGGGGCTGGCGTCTGACCATGCAACACATTGTAGATGCGCTGCTCAACTGTTGCCTTTCCGTCGAGCCATTCCGTTGTAAGTATATTTGTTTTCGTAAGTTCAAAAGATGTGGCGGGAGTGAATGGACCGTAGATCGCGGCTTCGAGCTGCTTGAAACTCTCTGTAGGATTGTTGAGTTTTACGGATGCACTAGGCGTGGGAGACAAGTCTGCTTGCTGCAAGATCGTGCGTGCGGGTGCGCACGACCCCAAAGCAATGACACCCCAAAGTAAGCCTGCGAACCCTAAGAGGCGAATAACTTTAAAAAACCTGTGCAAGAGATTGTTCTATATCGGATTTCAAGTCAATCATGGCTTCTAACCCACATGCAAATCGAACCAGTGGTCCCGCAAGAGGCTCTGCACAATTGCGACTGAGTTGTGGATCGCAATGGATCGCAAGGCTCTCAAATCCGCCATAAGAATAGCCAATCCCAAAGAGGTTCAACCCGTCAATAAACCGAAGAACATCTGCGTCCGATAGTGGTTTTAGAACAACCGAGAAAATACAGCCGCCGCCTGTGAAGTCACGCGCCCAAAGGTCATGATCAGGATGATCGCTGACGGCCGGGTGAAGCACTTGATGCACTTCATCGCGGGTCATCAACCACTCGGCCAGCGCCAGTGAAGTCGCCTCTTGTTGCCGGAAACGGGGTAGAACAGTGCGGAAGCCGCGTAGGATTTGATAGGCGTCATCGGGAGAACTTGCGTTGCCCAATTGTTTGGCCGCCATTTGCGCGCGTTTGAATCGCGCCGTGTTGGCAAAGATTGCCGCGCCATACATGACGTCACTATGTCCACCAAAATATTTGGTGGCGGCGTGGATGCTGATATCAATCCCCATTTGAAGGGGGGAGAGCGTTAGCCCCGCGGACCATGTATTATCGATCAGCGTTGTGACGTTCTTGGCCTTCGCCGCCTTCGCGATGGCTGGGATGTCTTGAACCTCAAACGTCAGAGAGCCAGGGCTTTCGAGTAAAATGAGGACCGTATTGTCTTGTATGAGGGTATCTATTCCTGCGCCGATATGCGGGTCGTAAAATGTTGTTTTGACTCCCATGCGTTTGAGGAAGGTCACGCAGAAATGACGTGTCGGTCCATAAGTCGAATCCGTAAGAAGGATGTGGTCGCCGGGTTTCACTATCGATAGAATAGGACCCGTTAGCGCCGCGAGGCCGGAGGAATAAAGCATCGTACCGATGCCACCCTCTAGTTCGGTGAAGAGATCCGCAAGCGCGTCATGCACCGCTGCACCATGCCGGCCATACCCGCGAACATCATTGCGGTAGAGGTCTTCGGCTTTGTCGAACAATAATGTTGAGGCGCGGGTAACAGGATGACTAACGGATGTACCAAGACCCGCTGGCGGTCGGCCCATATGCGTAAACTTTGTGGCTCTCTCGAGGTCGTTTTTCATCAGTTTAGCAAATCCAGCTTGGAACGGGTAATCCGCGTTCGCGTAAGAATTCAGGGTTATAGACTTTTGATTGATAGCGTTGACCATAATCGCAGAGGATAGTGACAATCGTATGTCCTGGTCCCATTTCACGCGCCATATGAATGGCGCCTGCAACGTTGATACCCGACGACCCACCCAAGCAAATGCCCTCTAATTGGTTGAGTTCAAAAATGACTTGAAGGGCTTCAGTGTCTGAAATTTGATATTGGCGATCAATTTGAACGTCTTTTAAGTTCGCAGTGATACGCCCTTGGCCGATACCTTCGGTAATAGAGTTGCCTTCGCTCTCTAATTCCCCACGTTCGTAATAAGCGAACATCTTGGAGCCGTAGGGGTCCGCCAATCCGATTTGGACGTCTGGGTTTTGCGATTTCAGATACATAGAAATTCCACCGATAGTCCCGCCTGATCCAACGGCGCAGATGAAACCGTCGACTTTACCCTCAGTCTGTTCCCAGATTTCAGGTCCAGTGGTTTTGATATGCGCGTCACGATTGGCTGTGTTGTCAAACTGGTTTGCCCAGATTGCGGAATTCGGCTCTTTCTCATTCAGCTCTTTTGCTAAACGTTCTGATACATGGATGTAATTGCCAGGATCAGAATAGGGTTTTGCGTCGACTTCGATCAATTCTGCCCCGAGGAGTTTCACAGAGTCCTTTTTTTCCTGACTTTGTGTGCGTGGCATGATGATTTTGCATCGATAGCCTAGTGCTGAGCAGACCATTGCCAAACCGATACCCGTATTGCCAGCTGTGCCTTCAACGACAATGCCACCGGGCTTCAACGCACCAGACTTTTCAGCCGCGCGTATGATGGAGAGTGCAGCGCGATCTTTGACGGATTGACCTGGGTTTAAAAACTCAGCCTTTCCGTAAATATCGCAGCCTGTCATTTTGGAGGCGTCTTGCAGATAGAGCAGAGGTGTTTTGCCGATTAGGTCGAGGACGTTGCGGGCTTTGATCATAGGTTTTCTCGCATCAAAATGTACGGGTGGTTTGCCGCAGTGGTGCGGCAAAATCTACCGCTATTCCTTAAATCACGCGATAGTGCTTGAGCGGAGTCCGCTGTTAAGCCCCAAATTCGCGAGATTAACCCTAATTTATGCCGTTGTGACGCGGGTAATTGTGGAAAGCTGATTCGCTCGGGTAGAGCTGCCGCTTTGTTTGTGGCAATGGAAGCACTCAAATCACCTTGCGAGTCGTCGCCCCAACACGCTGGATCTAGTATGACCAACCTGACTTTCACTGCGGACCAACACCGCGATATGTCCAATGCGATTGCTGCGTTGTCGATGGACGCCGTCCAGCGCGCCAATTCAGGTCACCCTGGGATGCCAATGGGTATGGCAGATGCGGCGACTGTTTTGTTTTCACAGTTCCTAAAGTTTGATCCAAAGGCTCCCGATTGGGCAGACCGGGATCGTTTCATTTTGTCGGCAGGTCATGGATCCATGTTGATCTATAGCTTGCTGCATTTGACTGGCTATGACGCCGTAACGATGGATCAGTTGAAGAACTTCCGTCAGCTCGGCGCGATTACGGCGGGACATCCAGAATATGGGCATGTTCCTGGTGTGGAAACAACAACAGGTCCACTTGGACAAGGTATCTCCAATGCGGTTGGGTTTGCTTTGGCCGAACGCCATTTGAACGCACGCTATGGAGATGATCTTGTCAATCACCATACATATGTCATCGCAGGTGACGGGTGTTTGATGGAAGGCGTTAGCCAAGAGGCGATTGGTTTAGCGGGTCATTTGGGTCTTAACCGTCTGACTGTGCTGTGGGACGACAATAGCATTACAATTGACGGTCCCGTTTCATTGTCCAGCTCTACAGATCAAATCGCGCGCTTTAAGGCCGCAAACTGGGAGACAATTGCGATTGACGGTCATGACGCTGTGGCTTTGGCGGATGCTCTGCGCTTTGCGAAAAACTCGGATAAGCCAACCTTGATTGCCTGTAAGACGACAATTGGGAAAGGTGCGCCAACGAAGGCGGGTTTGAACAAAGCGCATGGTGCGCCATTGGGTGATGAAGAAATTGCAGGCACACGTGCCGCACGCGGATGGAGTCACGCGGCGTTTGAAATTCCAGATCATGTCTATGCAGAGTGGGCCAAGCCAGCAAAAGCGGGTGCCGACGAACATGCGGCTTGGGCTAAACGTCTCGCGTCGGATTCCAATCGTGAAGATTTCACGCGGGCTATGGCGGGTGAGTTGAACGCAGGATGGCTTGAGGTTTTCCAAGCTTATAAAGACCAAGTGGCTGCAGATATGCCATCAATGGCAACACGTGCGTCGTCAGGAAAGGCGCTCGCGCCGCTGACTGAACTCTTAACGGATTTGATTTCGGGGTCTGCTGATCTGGAAGGCTCAAATAAAACCAAAACACCTGCGACTTCGACTGATATTCAAGCGGGAAATTACGGTGGACGTTATGTGAATTGGGGCATCCGTGAACATGGTATGGCCGCCGCGATGAACGGTATGGCGCTGCATGGTGGCGTCATTCCTTACTCAGGCTTGTTCATGGTCTTTATGGATTACTGTCGTCCATCTGTTCGCTTGGCTGCACTCATGGGTGTGCGCACGATTTTTGTTGCGACACATGATTCTATCGGCGTGGGCGAAGATGGACCGACGCATCAACCTGTCGAGCATCTCGCCAGCCTGCGTGCGATCCCGAATTGTTACACATACCGTCCTGCTGACGCGCTCGAAGTCGCGGAATGTTATGAAATCGCGCTGCAAAACAAAACCGCTCCTGCAGTCATGGCGCTAACGCGTCAGGGACTACCTGCGCTACGTGACGATGCCTCGCGGAATATGTCAGAGCGTGGCGGCTATGTCCTGCGTCCAGGCAAGGGCGCTGATGACATTGTTTTCCTCGCAACTGGGTCGGAGGTGCATATCGCCGTCGAAGCTGCAGACCGTCTTGAAGAAGATGACATTTCAGCGCGTGTCGTTTCAATTCCTTGTATGGATTTGTTCTTGGAGCAGGACGAAAAATACATTCGTTCTGTGATTGGTAAAGACCTGCCGAAGATTGCTGTCGAAGCGGGCATCCGACAAGGCTGGGATGGTTTAATAGGTCGTGACGGTGGATTTGTTGGCATGAGTGGTTTTGGAGCCTCTGCACCTGGCGCAGACCTATTCAAACATTTCGGAATCACCACGGATGCCATCGTTGCCCTCGCAAAGACAAAATTAGGATAGCACCATGAAAGAACTTCCCGGTGATGTTTTTGTAACAGGTCAACTCTTGTCTACTCAAATGCAGGCTTTGGCCGAGCAGGGCGTGATGGGTTTCATCAATAATCGTCCCGATATGGAAGCGCCCATTCAACCGCTTTCTGAAGAACTTGAAGCCGCAGCGCAGTCCATCGGTGTAGATTATTATCATATCCCGATGTCTGGCGGATTAACGCCGGGTCTAATTGAGGCCGCGGTGACGGCCTATGACACCATGCCCAGACCGATCGTTGCATTTTGCGCATCGGGGATGCGCTCTGCCGCGCTCTGGTCTTTCGCGCATGTTGGGAAAATGGGCGTGGATGGTGTGTTGGAGGCTATTTCTGCAATTGGTATGAACCTCGAACAGCTCCGCGGCCCACTGACCGAATATGTTGAGGCAAAAGCGGGGTGAGCCAAACCTCACAATATTATGTATCTACCTCGCGTCAGGCCCGTATATGGGTCTGAAACGAGCCATAGCGACCCAATATGAGTGGTTGAACGGCTATAAAACGTCGATTTTTGCTGATGACCTTTTGGCGGCAACCGTCGTTAGTATTCTGTTGGTTCCGCAGTGTCTGGCTTATGCGTTTCTTGCAGGGTTGCCACCGCAGCTCGGTATTTATGCTTCAATTTTCCCGCTCGTCGCTTATGTGGTTTTTGGCTCATCAAATTACCTAAATGTAGGGCCTACGGCTGTTATTTCGTTGATGACGGCAGCTTGCATCGCGACTCTACCAGAGGAAACCCGCATTGTTAGCGCGGGCGCACTGGCGCTGATGACAGGTGGGCTTCTCGTATTTGCAGGCATTTTAAAGGCTGGGTTCGTGATGAATTTTGTCTCGCGTCCCGTTGTTTCGGCTTACATAACCGGCGCGGCGCTGCTCATCATATTTAGCCAAGCGAAACATATTCTAGGCTTGGAGGTTCAATCACGTACGGCTTTTGGCATGGTGCGCGATCTTGTCAGTCAGATTTCGGATATCAAACCACTCGCGCTCTTGACCGGTGGTATAGCGATTGCCCTGTTCGTTCTGGTCCGCAGTGTACTCCCATTCTTGCTGGTCAAATCGGGGTTTCGCGCAAAGACCGCCAAGCTGCTAGCGCGTATGGCTCCCATATTAATTATTGCAGCCTTTGTCGGCCTAAGTACGGTTTTGCATTTGGCTGATGACTTTGGACTCTCCATCGTTGGGACTGTACCCGCAGGATTGCCGCCCGTGTCTTTTCCTGAGCTTTCCCTCGCCAGTTATGAGGAGTTGCTGATCCCAGCTATCGTTATCGCAATCGTGGCCTTTGTGGATAGTACCTCAACGGCGCAGGAATTGGCGGCGCGAAAAAGAGGAAGGGTCGACCCGAACCGTGAGCTTCTAGGTCTCGGCGCTGCAAATGCTGTTGCGGGGCTGACGGGCGGCTATCCCATTAACGGGTCAATGTCGCGTTCGGCTGTGAACTTCACCGCGGGCGGGAAAACACCATTAGTAGGTTTGATGGTCGCGTTGTTCATGGCGATGACAGCGCTTTTTCTGACGCCCGCCCTACAAAATTTGCCACTCTCGGTCTTATCGGCCCTGATCATCGTGGCCTGTTTGAACTTACTTGATTTCGGAAGTATTTGGCGGACGTGGACATATTCTCGGGCTGATGGAATAACCGCGCTTGCGACATTCCTTGCGGTTATAATTTTGGGTGTTCAGTGGGGCGTTCTGGCAGGCGTAGTTCTTGCGATGATACTACATATTCGTCTGAGCCTTACACCGCACATGCCGCTCGTCGGGCGCTTTCCAGGCACAGAGCATTACCGGGATGCGGGCCGTTTTAATGTTGAAACGGATCAAGCTGTAAAAACCCTTCGGATCGACGAGGGGCTTTATTACGCCAATGCGCGTTTTCTGGAGGATCGCGTTGCGGAAGTTGTATCTGAAAATTCGGATATGACGGATTTGGTTTTGATGTGTACGGGCGTTAGTCACATTGACGCCAGCGCGCTTTCTAGTTTGGTGGAAATCAACCGTCGTTTGAAGGGGTTGGAGATTAGACTTCATCTCTCTGACATGCAGTCTGTTGTGCGCGAACGGATGTATCGCTCCGACTTTTTAGAAAGGCTGAATGGACGTGTATTCTTGTCCCAACATGATGCAATGACAGCGTTACAACCAGAGCCAGATTGGGCGCAATTCTCTGATCACATCGACATCCATTAGCGCTGAAAAGAATAAGTCCTTTACGGGTGACGTGTTTTTGCACTAGCAGGGTCGGGAACAAGTCATGCGCGCGCGCGATTTTCGCGACCCGTGGCCAAAAGAGAGACCTATAATGCCGGATGTGCATCATTCCGGCTCCGATGACCCGACGCCACCTGCGCGTAGTTCTCGGAGACGGCCAAGACATAAACGCGGAAGCGGAGGTGGCAATCGTTCTAACGGTCAGTCATCTGCGAACTTCGCCGCTATTGACCTCGGAACAAATAACTGCCGACTTTTGATCGCTCGTGATGCGGGTGAGAGCTTTCGCATTGTCGATAGCTATAGCCGCGTTGTACGTTTGGGGCAGGGATTAGCTGCCACTGGACAACTCAGCCAAGAAAGCATGGACGCCGCTGTCGAAGCGATGGCTGTCTGTGCGTCCAAGATGAAAGCTAAACGGGTTAAACGTTGGCGCTGCGTTGCAACCGAAGCCTGTCGCCGTGCAAGCAATGGCGACGAATTCCTAAAGCGCGTGAAAGTCGAAACAGGTATTACGCTTGAGGTTATTAGCCCCCGGGTCGAGAGCCGTTTGGCTGTGATGGGATGTGTGAACCTTGTCGATCCGACAAAGGACGTCGCGCTCGTTATAGATATTGGCGGCGGGTCAACTGAATTGTCTTGGGTTGATGTCAGGAAGCTTCGCGATGCGCAATCCGAACACAGACTGCATCGTCCACCGATTAGCGCCTGGGCCTCACTCCCTATTGGCGTTGTCACCCTGTCTGAACGTGTGCCAGAAATTGATGACAAAGCGGTCTGGTATGAAGCCCTTAAAACGGTCGTTCGGGAGGCCATTGTGGAGCAGGGGTGCGAAACACGGTTTACGAATGTCTTTCAACAGGGACGGGGCCATTTGATTGGAACGTCTGGAACCATCACCTCCTTGGCAGGTATTCATTTGAAGTTGCCTTACTATCAACGTGCAAAGGTTGATGGTTTATGGTTGCGCTCAACTGATGCTGTTGCTGTGGCCAGAGATATGGGCTCTCGGACCTTTGATGAACGTGCGAGTGAGCCGTGCATCGGAAAAGATCGCGCGCATTTGCTCGTTGCGGGCTGCGCCATTACGGATGTTTTGTGTGAGATGTGGCCATCAAAGATGATCCGCGTCGCAGATAGAGGCTTGCGTGAAGGCATGTTGATCGGCCTAATGCAAAAAGGCCAAACTCCGCAGAAACTAGATGCTGTGCCGACCAAAACTGTAGACCCTGAAACGATTCAAGAATCGGAGCCATCCAATGGCGCGTAAACCTCCAACACATCGTCGTGCGACACGCAAAATGTCAGGATCGAAAACTGAAGGCGATAAGCGGTCTCGCGTTACCTCGAAACCAGAGCAAGATGATGCGACGCGTATGCTTCACCGTAAGGTCAAGACAGCCAGCGGTCGTAAGATTTCTTCGAAGCTCTGGATCGAGCGCCAAATCAATGACCCTTATGTCCGTAAGGCAAAGGAAAAAGGATACCGCTCTCGCGCGGCTTTCAAATTGGAAGAGCTTGATGATAAATTTGGCTTGCTGAAACAGGGCTCACTTGTCGTGGATTTGGGCTGTGCGCCTGGCGGGTGGGTTCAAATTGCGATGAAACGCGGTGCGGACAGAGTCGTCGGTATCGATATCCTGCCTGTTGACCCGATCACTGGGGCCGATTTGATTGAATTTGATTTCATGGATGAAACCGCCCCGGCGCGGATCAATCAGCTTTTGGGGGCTGCGCCAGACATTGTTGTGTCAGACCTTGCGGCCAATACGACGGGTCATCGTCAAACAGATCATTTGAAAACAGTGGCTCTGGTTGAGGCTGCAGCGGACTTTGCTTTGAAAACACTGCGTCCAGGCGGGCATTTCGTGACCAAAGTCTTTCAAGGTGGCGCTGAAAAGGTCCTGCTTGAGAGATTGAAGAAGAACTTTCAAAAAGTGCAACACGCCAAACCCGAGAGTTCTCGCAAAGGCAGCCCTGAAATCTACCTTGTCGCCATGAATTTGCAGGGTCGTGACGAGTAGAGCTGACTTAATGCGTTAAGGAACAGTTGAAGACGTTGAATCTCTTTGCACCCGCGAAATATTGCTGATAATCGCCGCTTGCAAAAGAGATGGAGACTCCAATGGAGATTCGTGAAGGACTAACCTTCGACGATGTTCTTTTGCAACCAAAGGCATCTGACATTCTACCTGCTGACGCGTCGCTCAAGACGAGGTTTACGCGTGGAATAAATATCAACGTGCCGCTGGTGTCGGCCGCGATGGATACTGTGACCGAAGCGCCCCTTGCAATTGCAATGGCCCAAACGGGCGGTATCGGCGTTATTCACCGTAATTTGTCCATCGAGGAGCAAGCCGAAGAAGTTCGTAAGGTCAAACGGTTCGAGTCTGGCATGGTGGTCAATCCGATCACGATTGGTCCGGACGCGACGTTGAGGCAACTCCGTGATTTAGGTCAGCATCACAACATTTCAGGGATTCCAGTTGTTGAAGTCTCTGGCAAACTGGTGGGTATCGTGACCAACCGTGATGTAAGGTTCGCGACGAACCCCGAAGAAAAAGTCTCTGACTTGATGACGACCGATCTTGTGACGGTCAAAGTCGGGGCAACTGAGCGCGAAGCCCGTGCCTTACTCCATAAGCATCGTATTGAACGTCTCATCGTTGTGGATGACGATTACATTTGCGTTGGACTGATTACCGTCAAAGATATGGACAAGGCCGAGAGCCATCCGAACGCCTGTAAAGATGAGAAAGGCCGTTTACGTGTTGCTGCTGCCTCGACGGTAGGTGATGCGGGATATGATCGCGCCGTCGCGTTAATTTCTGCGGGGGCGGATGCTATCGTTATCGATACGGCTCATGGGCATTCCTCCAAAGTGATCGCACAGGTCAAACGTTTGAAGACAGATTATCCAGATGCGCAGATCATCGCAGGGAATATTGCAACTGAATCTGCTGCTATTGCGCTGATCGAAGCGGGTGCGGATGCCATCAAGGTTGGCATTGGACCAGGTTCCATTTGTACGACCCGTATTGTTGCGGGTGTTGGTGTACCGCAATTGACGGCAATTATTGACGCTTGCAAGGCCGCCCATAAAGCGGGCGTGCCTGTTATCGCCGATGGTGGCATCAAATATTCAGGTGATATGGCCAAAGCGCTCGCGGCGGGTGCTGAATGTGCAATGGTTGGCTCACTCTTAGCTGGCGCGGAAGAAACGCCTGGTGAAGTCTTTTTATATCAAGGGCGTAGCTACAAGTCTTACCGTGGGATGGGGTCCGTTTCGGCCATGGCACGTGGATCAGCGGATCGGTACTTCCAAAAAGAAGTCAACGATACAATGAAGCTCGTCCCTGAAGGTATTGAAGGCCGTATCGCATTCAAAGGTCCAGTTGCGCCTATCCTACATCAACTCCTTGGCGGCATTCGTGCGACAATGGGATATACAGGATCAGCAACGATTCAAGATCTACACAAGAATGCTGAATTTGTCAGAATTACAGGTGCGGGATTGCGTGAAAGTCACGTCCATGACGTGCATATCGCACGTGAAGCGCCAAATTACTCGATGCCGAGCTAGAGGACGTTATGGATCAATTTCAAATTTTCTGGCCAATGTTGGTGCAGGTCGCTTTGTCTGCTGCCATTCTGTTCTGGCTCGCTTGGTCAAGGGTAAGCCGTATCGCTAAGCAGGGTATTGGTGAGATCCGGAAAAGTGGGTTCCCAACCCACGTCAATAATGCCAGCGACAATTTTAAAAACCAATTTGAAGTTCCTGTCTTATTCTACGCTTTGTGCGTCTTCTTCGTCGTAACGGATGGCGTGACTCAGACTGTTCTGATCTCTGCATGGGTTTTTGTTGTCGCGCGACTTCTTCATGCACTTATCCAATTAACAAAAAACGTTATCTTCCCTTACCGGTTTGGCGCTTTTCTTATCAGTGCTCTAGCGGTCGTTGTTATGACTGTTCTGGCCTTTAGACATTTGGCATTATTATGAGACTTGGTGGACGAATACAGGCTGCGGCCGAAGTTTTAGAAGACGTCATTGAACGACGTACCCCTGTCACGATGGCGTTGCGCGATTGGGGTAAGGCACATCGTTTTGCAGGGTCTAAAGATCGATCAGCGATTGGTAATATCGTTTTGGATGCCTTGCGCCGTAAGTCGTCCATTGGTTTCCGTATGGACGATTTGAGCCCCCGGGCGCTTGCAATTGGCGCAGCTGTCTTCTCAGGCGGTATCTCTGTTGAGGACATTCTTGAACAAACAGAAGGCGATGCGCATTTTGGTGCGCCTCTGACAGAGTCACAAATCGCAAAACTTCGCGGTCAGATTAATCTCGAAACTGCGCCTGAGTGGATTAGAGCTGACGTTCCTGATTGGATTTGGCCTGCCTTTGAGACCAATTTTGACGAAGAGGCGGTGAATGAGGGCGAAGCCCTTACGCATCGTCCGCCGTTAGATGTCCGTGCAAATGCGATAAAAGCCAAACGCGATGATCTGGATATGCCGAATGCAAGCCCGACAGTAATTTCTCCGGTTGGGATGCGTTTCCCACCCGTCGTTGGGTCAGGGCGTCATCCGAATATTCAATCTGACCCCGAATTTCTGACTGGGAAATTTGAAATCCAAGATGAAGGCTCTCAGATCGTGAGTCTCCTCGTAGCCGCGAAACCGGGTGAAACAGTCCTTGATTATTGTGCAGGCGGAGGCGGGAAGTCGCTCGCCGTTGCTGCGGATATGGATAATGAGGGCGCAGTTCACGCATTTGATATTGATAAGCGACGCTTGGCGCCGACTTATGAGCGCGCAATGCGGGCTGGTGCGACGATCATCAAAGTAACCCAGCCCCCAGCAAAGAGCTTGAACCACCTGCGTGGAAAATGTGACCGTGTCCTTGTTGATGCGCCTTGTACGGGTGTTGGAACGTGGCGTCGTAAGCCAGATGCGAAATGGCGTCTGACAGAAGACGCGCTTGGTCGCCGCATGCAGGAACAGGTAAAAGTTCTTGATGAAGCGAAGAATTTTGTGAAGCCAGGTGGGTACCTATTTTACGTGACTTGCTCAATGCTGGCGGCGGAAAATGAAGCGCAAGTCTATGCCTTCCTAGAACGGACTTCGGATTTCACGTTGCTATCTGCTGGCGAGGTCTGGGAAGATCGTTTCGGGACAGAGGTCAACAAACCTTGGTCTGCCGATGGATGCACATTGACCCTCAGCCCTGCGTCTACAGATACAGACGGCTTCTTCTTTGCCGTGATGGAGAAAACTGCGTGAATACCTCGAACCAAGATATTGTAAAAGCACATGAAAAACTGCTGATCATAGATTTTGGATCACAGGTTACAAAGTTGATCGCGCGCCGTGTGCGCGAAAGTGGTGTCTACTCAGAAGTGCATCCGTTCAACAAGGTTGATGCCACATTCATTGCAAGTTTCGACCCGAAAGCGATCATCCTCTCGGGTGGCCCTAGTTCAGTTACTGGGACGGGCACCCCTCGCGCGGATGATTCTGTGTGGACTTTCGGCGTTCCTGTTCTGGGTATTTGCTACGGCCAACAGACTATGTGTGCCCAATTGGGTGGAGCCGTCGAAAGCTCTGATGAGCAAGAATTTGGTCGGGCATTTGTCGATACGTCTGGCAGCAGTCCCTTATTCGAAGGCCTGTCAGATCGTGAAGAAGTTTGGATGAGTCACGGAGACCGCGTTAGCAAGCTTCCGCAAGGGTTTGAATCTATTGGAACTTCACCTAATGCGCCGCTTGCTGCAATTGCAGATGAATCGCGCCGGTATTACGGTGTCCAATTCCATCCAGAAGTCGTTCACACGCCTTGTGGCGCGAAAATGCTACGGAACTTCACGCACGGGATCGCAGGGTTCCAAGGCGATTGGACAATGGCGTCGTTCAAAGGTGAGATGATCCAAGCGATTAAAGACCAAGTCGGCGACGGGCAGGTGATCTGTGGTCTGTCTGGCGGGGTAGATAGCTCTGTGGCAGCGGTCCTGATCCATGAAGCCATCGGTGATCAGTTGACGTGTGTGTATGTCGATACGGGCATGATGCGCAAAGGTGAGAGTGATCAAGTCACGGCACTGTTCCGTGATCACTACGACATCAACCTAATTCATGTGGATGCGGGCGATCAATTTTTAACATTACTTGAGGGTGTCAAAGACCCTGAAAAGAAACGTAAAATCATCGGTGGGACCTTCATTGATATCTTTGAACGCGAAGCCAAGAAAATTGGGGGAGCGAAGTTCCTCGCCCAAGGTACGCTATACCCAGATGTAATTGAGTCTGTCTCCTTCGATGGCGGTCCGTCGGTTACGATTAAATCTCACCATAATGTGGGTGGATTACCAGAGCGTATGGACCTCGAACTCGTTGAGCCTCTACGTGAGTTGTTCAAGGACGAGGTGAGAGCTTTGGGCCGTGAACTTGGTTTGCATAGCGATTTCGTTGAACGCCACCCATTCCCCGGACCTGGCCTTGCGATCCGTTGCCCGGGTGAAATCACGAAGCCCCGTTTGGATATCCTACGTGAGGCCGATGCGGTCTATCTCGATCAGATCAAAAAACACGGTCTTTACAATGATATATGGCAAGCCTTTGCAGTGCTTTTACCTGTTCAAACCGTGGGTGTGATGGGGGATCAACGCACATATGATTTCGTTCTGGCCTTGCGAGCTGTTACATCAACTGACGGTATGACTGCGGATTACTACCCCTATAGCCATGAATTCTTGGGTGAAACAGCGACGCGGATCATCAATGAGGTCCGCGGCGTAAATCGCGTCGTCTATGACGTGACGTCCAAGCCTCCGGGAACTATTGAGTGGGAATAGAGGGGGCTGACCTTTTAGATCGACAAACCCTTGATTTGGGGCTGCTTAGGGCTCCAAAGCGGATTTTGATTTGTTTCTACGTGTTTTCACTTTTTCGCTGTGCATGGACGATATTTGTCACACCTATGTATGAAGAAGAGTATGTTATCCGTCTGATCTACATGGCGATTATGGCGCCTTTGCTTGGTTTTATTGCGGTAGATCATAGATGGGCGATGTCATCAGCTTTCGCCCTATATCTGTGCTATGTTGTTGCTACATTTCTCTTCATTGAGAGTTTTATAATTTTGGTTTTTCTGGGTGTCATTCTCTTTATTGGGGCGATGACAATAAGAGCTGTTATCGTTGTCGATTTAATCAAACGATTGAATATCTCTCAAAATATTGATGTTTTTGAGTGAGAGAACTGCAGCTAATTAACGTTTAACCCAATAAAACTTGGGTTTTTTCCGCTTTGACTGAATCCCATATATACGGCATCTAAACCATCATTCGGTAATTTTTCTCCATAAGCGGCAAAGACCGCGATTTTGGTGTGAATGGTAAAAAACGACTGATTGATGAGAGTTATTGTACTCATATCACTGCTAATCTTGACCCTCGGGTTAAGCAGAGCAGACGCTGCGACCTCGAAAAACGAGGCGTCTGGCGCAGTCATGCTTGAAATCCTGGACGGCGATACTGCCTTCCTGGTGAATACGAGACAGAAGAAGGCTTGGTGGATTGTCGGTGAATGCCGTCGCAATATCCCAATAGATCCTGACTCTGTGTCTGAAATTTTGATGTCCCGGCCTATGTCCGAAGATGTTGAATTAGGTTCACGCCAAATCCGACTGCGTCAGCAGTTCCGCTTTGACTTGGCGTCTACCCCTCCTACTGTTTCTGTCTTCAGCTCCGTTCGGAGTGGATGGTCGCCTGTCTTAGTTAAGCGTAATGACGCTTGCCAAACACAGTCTGACTGCCGCGCCCGAACGGAGCTGCCGGAGTGCTAGGGCTATGTTCACGACATAAAAGGCATATAAAACAATGGCTAATAGCTGTTGTTTTCATGTTATTATCGGGAGCAGCCTATGCCGAAGAGGTTGTGCCTGCCGCATCCGAAGTCACGAAGACGGCGGCTGTCGAAATCCCGAATGAGGAAGTGCAGATAAAGGCTGAGACACCCGAGAAAATTCAAACTGTGAACACGAAAGTGATCGCAGAGATCGATAGCACCATCATCGTCAAATTGGACGGTGAAACTCTAGAAAGCACGGAAGTTCACCGCACCGCCGACGGAAACCTTTACGTCAATGCGATGCCGATCTTTCAACATTTGGGGAATGATGTCGAATATGACGATGTTTCCAAGGCTCTGATCGTGCGCCGTAGCCAAGACAATGTGGTCATGGAACTCTACACTGATACTGGGATCGTCAAAGCAGACGGCAAGACATTGGGTAAGCTAGAGCATTTCGGCGAAGTCGAACCAGAGCATTTCATTCTCACACCGAATGCGATTGCGGTCTTGGCAGGTACAGCCGGGAAATTTGATCCAGACAGCAATGAATTCAAATTCAAACTTGATCCGCGCCTACGGGTGGCCACGGGCTTCGATATTTTTGTCGATGATATTCCTTTGGGGGCCGTTGAACCTGAACCGAAATCGGTTGGACCCGTTTTACTTTTACCTCTACGTCCTATTGCAGAAGCGCTTGGGAACACGGTTCAAGTCACTGAGAATGGTTCTGTAGTCGAAATTCGCCGTGTCCAAGATAGTGTGACGATATCCATTAATCTCGCGACAGGTTTAGTCAGCACGAATGGTAAACCCATCGGCCTCTCCAAAGACGTGGCTTACATTGATCAAGTGAATTTGCTTCTACCTGTATCTGCGGTTGAGGCTTTGACGGGTACGAATATTGACGTTGAAGGTGGAACGGCCCGTATTGATGTTCGTTTGGATGATCGCTTGTCGGGATCAATCGCGCCACGTGAGTCCATTGACGACCTCGTTAAGGACGCGCCTTTTACACCTGAAACGCTCAGCTTCCGTATCTCTCCAGACACTGGCGCAAGTATAGGGTTTGATGCACATATGGGCCGCCTGAATGGGCGTGTGCGATATGAGTTGTCAGATTTACCGTCTAGCGCAAAAGAACTTCGCCCCAATTGGTTGTCTGTTGATGTCGCGCATACAAATGGTCTGACAGGTACAATTGGTGACTATTCTGCGAATAACCGTGAACTTGATCCGGTTAATGCCCGTCGCATCTTAGGTGTATCGGCGCGTCATCAAACAGAAACCGGTCGATGGTCCATTGCGGCAGGCGCGCCCGTCACGGGTGCGAAGTCCATCTCCAAAGATCAGACCCGCAATGAATATGGCGGCTTTGTTGCAGGTGTGAGATACGCAAATATTGACGGCTGGGAAGCGGGTCTTGCTGTTGCAAATGAAGCGATCACCAATGATCAACGCGCCGTTCTTGAGGTTATATCGGGACGCTTGGGTCGCAATGATGACAAGAAATGGCAATGGAACGCGAATGCGGGCGTGGGTGTCTTTAACGGACCTGTGCGTGAAAGCGCTGTCGACTTCCACGTCAGAGGTGATGTTCGCAGGAAGTTAAGCGATAAAGTGCGTGTGAACTTAAGTGCAGGTTATGTTGGTGCTGAGTTTTTACGGTCTAATCTGAATGCTGAAGAGCAAGCGGAAGAGATCGCACGCATCATTAATCCAGATACCGACTTTGAGGATTTGGACGCCGTGCCAGATATTCGTAGAAAAGGGTCTGATGAGTTGGACGCTCGCGCGAGCTTATCTTATTTCCCGCAGCACGGCTTTGGGTTTCTTAATAACCCGACCGCATCTGCATCGGCAGGCTACCGCAAAGTTGGATTTCTAAAATCGGGTGTGCAGCGGTCTGAACAACGCTCAGTATCTTCCTCTGTATCAACAGGGATCGGAGAGACTGGCGTGAATGTATCTGCTTCCGTTTCGGCCTATGACATCATAACGAAAAACACGAATGCTTTGGAAGAAAACATAACTGGAACAAATACTTCAGTCCAGGCTTTCAAGCAATTTAACACGCTCACCGTGCGCGCGCAATATGGCCGAGCAACCCGGTCCGACGCAGAGACCCGAGAGTCAGGTTCAGTAACGGTTAGCCGTTCCGCATTTGGATTTAACTTGCCGAAAGAGGCAAGCTTGACCGTCGGCCCAAGCCTAAGTGGGGTTTGGAATGGCGATGAATGGCGCGCGCGTGGCGGGATTAATGCTGGCTTTAGCTCGGGTGAAATGTTCGGCAAGAAGAATGTTCTTAATGCCAACTTAGGTATTTTGCAGAGCCTTTCGACACGCGGACCCGCGCAAAGTGACCGTTTTCTGACGCTCTCTGCGGCACGCCGTTTGAATATCGGCAAGAATATGTCGCTTGGTCTGGCCTATAGAAACGACCTGCGTGGCAATCAACGTTTGGGTTTGCAGCTTGATGGTCATTTCAATTTCAATGCCAAGCGCGGCATCAAGAAAGCCAAAAGTGGACGTGGCATCCTAAAGGGTCAGGTCTTCCTCGATAAAAACCGCGACGGTGTGCGTCAGGCGTCAGAGCCAGGCATCCCACGGGTTATTGTTCGGGTCAAAGGCACACCGATGGTTCTTCGCGCGGGCGCAGACGGGTTCTTCACCATTCAGAATGTGCGGGAAGGTCTCTATGAAGTCCAAATCGACGCGCGTAGCTTGCCGATCGGATATGACCTCTCTGCGGATATCAAAACACGGGTGACTGTCGCTGAAGGACAAATCACCGACATTCCATTGGCTGTTGTCCAACGGGGTCAAATTCGCGGGTTCGCCTTTGAAGATGACAATGGAAATGGCGAATATGATCGCGGTGAAACCCGCGTCGAAGGCGCGAAGATTAGGTTATCATCCGTTGAAACTGAATCGGACGTTGACATTATAACGACCAGCTTCGGGCAATATGCCTTTGATGACCTGCCGCAGGGCAAATATACGGTCGAAGTTCTGCCGTTCGAGAGTGCGGATATAATGGGTGGTCAATTCTATTCTGTTGAACTTGAGGCCAAAGATGATCTTATGGCGCGGCAAAACCTGATCATCACACGTGGCACAGCGCCAAAGCTCGTCGAAGTGGAGGCGCCCGATCCGAGTGTGAATGAGACAGCGCCTCTCAAATATCGCACGGGCACGGTCACGATTGTTGATCATAAGACACCATCGGGCTTGGATGTTTCTACAGAAGTCCTTCCAGCACTGTCTAATCTACCTTTTGCGCCTATTCCGCGCTTGAAACCGTTTACCAGTGGTTCGCCTCCGGACGTTCAGTCCGGAGCCGCCCCACCATAACTTGGCGGGTCGTCGGAATTTCCGGCGGCCCGTCTTTTTTTATGTATATTCCGCAGCTAGGGTGAACAGATGAAACTGATTTGCTCCCCGATTTCTCCCTATGCCCGCAAAGCGATGATACTCGCCCGATTGTCCAATATTGAGTTGGAGGAGGTTACGGCTGAAAAGGACGGGGCGAATGGATATGTGGCTGGGGATAGTCCCTTGGGGAAAATTCCCGCGTTGGAATGGCAGCCAGGACAATTTCTGTTCGATAGTCCCGTGATTTGCCAATATCTCGATAGTCTGAGAGAGGATCCGCTCCTACCTGAGGAAGGTCATCCGCGTTTCATACAGCTTTGGCAGCATGCGCTAGGGGATGGACTGTCCGATGCTGTCTATAATTATAGATACGAAACGGTTCGACCTGCCGCGCTGCACTGGGATGAAATGATCGAGCGGCATGATCGTTCAATTCGAAATGCCATAGCTACACTTGAGAAAATCAGTCCGTGGTTGGGGTCTGAGTGGACGTTTGGAAATATTGCGATTGTGTGTGGGCTTGATTATGCCAGCTACCGCGCCCCGCATTTTGATTGGTGGACGACACATCCTAAATTGGCTGAATGGCATGCTAGTTTGACTGATAATGCAGTCTGGCGTGAGACCTATGCCTATGTGATGACTGCGTGATGAAACAGATTCTCTTCGTATGCCTTGGCCTTCTTCTCCTTAGCGTGTTGGCGTTTTTCGCTTGGCCGGAGCGGGCCTATGAGCCTTATCAGGTGAGTCCTGCCTATGCGGCGCAAGTCGCGGCTTTCGATATTCCTGACATGCCAGAGGATTGGGTGTGGGATAATTTTACGAGTAATGACGGCATAAAGATGCGGTACGGTCAGACAGGGAACACAAATGCGGCTCAAGCCACAGTTGTGATGATACCAGGATATACGGCAACAATGGATATGTATGGTGAGCAAGTGGCGGAGATCGCCGCACGTGGCTACCATGTCGTAGGTTTTGACCTGCGCGGGCAAGGGGGATCAGAGCGTCCACGTCCCAACCAACCCGAAAAACTCTTAATTGATAATTTTAAGATATATTCTAACGACTTAGCTTTGTTTGTTGAGGCGATGAGTCTGCCTGAAGATCGTCTCGTCGTCCTGATGGGCATTTCATTTGGTGGGCATGTTGCGTATCGCATCGGCGGTGAACATGCGGATTTGGTTGATGGATTATTGCTGCTTGCACCCGCCTTGCAGCCCAATAGTGGAGACAGGTCATTTGCAGATGTCAACCGTCTACTGAAAATCGGTGACGCTTTGGGTAAGGACAAGAATTATGTCCCAGGGAATACAGATTGGAAGCCGAGGAGCGAAGATGATCTGTTACGAGCAGGGATCGGATATTGCGCATCGTCCCCGAAACGACTGCCTATGCGGGATGCTGTTTTTACACGTCGTCCAGAACAACGGGTTGGCGGCGTTACGTTTAATTGGGGACGCGAGTTTTACGGCAGTAGTGAGTTCGTGTTGCAGGGCGGATATCCCGAGGCCATCAATTTGCCCGTTACGATGATCCACGCCGAGCGCGATGATTTTGTGGTTACGGATGTAAATAAGGACGTCTGCGATAGACGTATGAACGACTGCGTTTCTATTACGCCACCTGCATCAGGACATTGTCTGCTGCAAGAAACTGACCCCATCCTAGATTCGATCTATCAATCATTGGATGATTTGGTGGCGCGGTTAAAGACGCCACCCATTTAGAATATCTGGGGAATGTTGGACGGATCGAAACCGTCCTATATTTTTAGAGCTTTAGGTCTTAGAACTTTAGGAAATCAGGGACATCGTCACCAAAGGGCGTTTTTCCCTTTGGTTTATCCTTAGACTTCTCTTGTTTTCTATTCTGACCTTGCGGCTTGTTCTTATGCGACGGCTGGCTTTGTTTATCCGCAGGTTTGCGAGTCTCTGAATTACGAGGTTCTGATTTGCTGGTATCTGGCCGCGATGAGGTTTTGTCGCCAGACTGTCTGCCGCGTCCACCACGAGAGCGTTTTGGCTTATCCTCGGACACTTCGCGTTTCGGTTCTTCGGCAACTGGAGCAGGTTTCACCTGTTCAGCGGTTGCACCAGGGCGTTTCGGCGCCGCGCGACGACGGGATGAATTGCGGACCCGTTTAGGGGCTGTAGCTTCTTCAACGACGTCGACATCTGAAACGGTTTCTGGTTTCGGTTTATCGCGACCCGGCGCTGCGCGACGGCGAGGGGCCGGACGGCGCTTCTCAGCTGGTTTGCGAGACTCCTTAACAACTGGCGCTTTCGTCACCGCCTCAGATTTTGAGTCTGGTTTTTGTTCTCTTTTCGGACGGGCAGGCTTTGAGACCTTTTCCGTTGAAACGCTGTTCTCATGGTAAGAGCCATCAGAGCGTTGACCGCGATTGCGACCGCCGCGGCTATCGTCTTTACGACCTCGGCCTCGGCTTGAATCCTTACCACCATTGCGGCCGCGTCGGGGTTTACCGCCGTCTTTAGGGAAGTCTTCGATCCCGGGGATTTCAATCTCTTCAATAGATTTCACATTGATGAGGTTGAGGATTTCTTCGTAATTTTTTTCATCTAGTCGCGCGACCAACATGATCGCATCGCCTTTACGGCCTGCGCGACCTGTGCGGCCGATCCTATGGACGTAATCTTCTGAATGACTCGGGACATCATAGTTGAAGACGTGGCTGACAGTTGGAACATCTAGTCCCCGTGCTGCGACATCTGATGCAACGAGATATTTTATTTCGCCATTACGGAAACGATTCAGGGTTTCTGTTCTCAGGCTTTGGGCGAGGTCACCATGAATAGGCGCGGCATCGTGACCGTGGACATTCAGCGACTTTGCAACGATGTCGACGTCACGTTTACGATTACAGAAAATAATGCCGTTATCGACGTTTTCTTTTTCAATAAGCCAACGCAGAGCGGTTCGCTTTTGCTTTGGATCAGAAGACGGCACGCGTACAATACGCTGCGTAACCGTCTTAGCGGTCATGTTCTTCCGTGCGATCTGGATGCTGACAGGCTGATGTAGGAATTGATCAACTAGGCGCTTAATCTCATTCGGCATTGTCGCGGAAAAGAAAAGAACCTGACGCGTGAAAGGCGTCATATCGAATATTCGCTCAATGTCGGGGATGAACCCCATGTCCAACATGCGGTCGGCTTCATCCACGATGAGCGTTTGAACGCCTGTCATCAGGATTTTACCGCGTTCGAATTGGTCTAACAACCGGCCTGGCGTCGCAATGAGGATGTCGACACCCTTCATCAATTTACGGTCTTGTTCGGCAAAGCTGACGCCGCCAATCAGGAGCGCCATTTCGAGTTTAAGGTATTTGCCATAGGCTTCAACATCCTTGGCAACTTGAGCGGCCAGTTCGCGTGTCGGGCAGACAATGACGCAACGCGGCATGCGAGCACGGGCTCGGCCTTTTGCCAGCTTATGCATGGTGGGGAGGGTGAAGGCACCCGTCTTACCTGTGCCTGTTTGAGCAATGCCCAAAACGTCACGCTGTTGGAGGGCCGCAGGGATCGCTTTAGCTTGGATAGGCGTCGGTCTTACGTATCCCAAATCGCCAAGGGCTTTTAGGATTTTCGGGTCGAGCCCGAGGTCCGTGAACGTCACGTTTACCTCGGCGTCTGCATCAATTTTTTCAGGTGTATTGTTGTCGGTCAAGCTATATCGGCTTTTCGGTCGGTGACGCGCGGACGGTCCGCGGGTCTTTTGTGAATTTGTCGCAACATAGGCAGAAGTGCCCAGAGGTCAAGCACAGTACGCTTTACCTATATTTGTGCGGACGTTTATCTGTATTCGTCGGATTATACCGATCTCGGAGGGCTTTTTGCCTTGATGTCATGGATTGCGGTTTTCCATTAATGGACATGGCGATAGGGGCGGAGGTGACTTCTAACGGATCACCATCCCAAACCACCGTGGTTTTATCTTTGATTCCAAACCATGATGCCGGAACGGAGCTAATGGCCGCAAAGGCGTCAGCCCACTCTAACCCTTCGACGACAGCGCCGCCTGCATGTTGCGACAGGGTTGCAGGTTTTGTGACACCAAGAGCGCCGAGGTTGGCGACCGCGAAATCAACACCCGCTTTTTCCAGAAACATAACGTTATCAAGGCGTGCGCCGACAGATTCAAAAGTTTCTGGCAGGTTATGCAGGGGATCCATGATAACGCGGATGTTATTGGCGGCGATTGCGTCTGCAACTTCCCAAGCTTCCGCAGCCCCAACGATGATAATATCCAAGGACCGGTTGGCTTTTTTAACGTCGATTATTCGCATAATATCTGCAGCACGATTGACGCTAATAACCAATGGAATGTCGCCCCGTGTTGCGCGGTTAAAGGCGAGGGCGTCTTGGCGTGATAAAACATCGCCGCCATCAGGGGCGTCTGAATAGCGTTTGAAAAATCCGTCCGCATCATCAATGGCGGCTCTAAATTGCGCCATTGCAGCTGCACGTGAACCACCCGCTCTGCGAGTTCCTGTTTCCCCAAGGTCAACCATAACGAAGGCGTCGGAGACCAAGACCGAATCAAACTCGCCGGTAAGCGAAACAATCGTGCCTGTGCCGGCGAAGATGCTGCCGCTGCCACTACGCGGGGCAACCAATGCATGAGTAACGCCACTTTGACGGACATTGCCGATGTGGATCGATCGAGGGTTAAAACTATCGGCGGCTCGTTCTGAAACATTCGTCGATGAGCTTTCAGACGCGACATCATTTCCAGGTCCACCAGACCCAATATCCGTGAGGCCCAAAGACGACATCGGCGCAAACAGGCCTGATGTGACCCAAGTTCCCGTGACGGTGTCTGCGCCCGCGGGAGCGCTCAACGTCGCGGCTTGTTGTGTGATTACGCCATTCTCGACAACAACATCGGCTGTCGATTGGTTGCCTTTGGCATCAACGACGATCGCGTCGTCTAAAAACAGTGTTTGGGCAAATGCGGAAGGGGACGTGAGAATCAGGGCAGACGTTAAAAGGAGCGTTCTCATTTTGCAGCCTCCGTTAGATCAGCATATCCAAGGCGGAAATCGCTCTTCGGTTTTAAACCTGTTGCCTTATCGAAAAGGATTGCACCATCCAGCATGACTGTGCTCGGTCGGCCGTAAGTGGAGAAGGGATCGCCTTCCCAAATAACGACATCGGCGCGTTTACCTGCTTCTAGGGTTCCAGTTTCTTGCAAAATTCCGAGAGCTTTTGCAGGGTTGGTCGATAACCATTTCCAAGCTTCCGCTTTGGAAATGTTCAACCCAGCGCGATTTCCGTCAGCCCAAGTTTTCGCAACTTCTTGATTCAGGCGTTGAATGTTATTTTGGTCATCGGAATGAATCATCGCGCAGGCGCCCGCTGCGTGAACGAAAGGTACGTTCTCATTGATGTAGTCAAAGCTCTCCATTTTGAAAGCGCCCCAATCGGCCCACATTGCCGCACAGGTATCAGCCGCTGCGAGTTCAGGTCCAATTTTATAGGCTTCGACAGCGTGATGGAATGTTGTGACTTTATAATCGAATTCCTTGGCGATATCGAGAATTTGGATCATTTCGTCGGCGCGATAGCAATGCATCTGCACGAGGATTTTTCCGTCCAATACGTCTGCAAGTGTTTCGAGTTGGAGATCGCGGTCATAGTCACCGCCTTTATCGCGTTTGGCCTTATAGGCCGCGGCTTTGATCCAATTCTTGCGATAACCCGCAACATTGCCCATGCGGGAGCCCGGGCCACCTTTATTGCCATAAACGCGTTTTGGGTTTTCACCGCATGCCATTTTGAGCGTGTACGGCGCATCGGGGAACTTCATACCTTGAACCGTGCGAGACGGCATATTCCGCAACGTTACGCCGCGTCCGCCAAACAAGTTGGCCGAACCCGGAAGGATATGCAGTGTCGTGATTCCGCCTTGGAGGGCTTCGTCGAACCCGGGGTCTTGGGGCCAAACACCATGTTCAGCCGAAACTTCGGATGTGATCGGGCTTGTGACTTCATTGCCATCGCCATGCGCTTCAACGCCAGGAGAGGGGTAATTCCCAAGATGGGAGTGAATGTCGATAATGCCGGGCGTTACGAAACGACCTTTGACATCGATTTCTTTGGTGCCTGCGGGCACATCTCCTGATCCAACGAACGTAATTTTTCCGTCCGTAATTAGGACGTCACCTTCGCGGATTTCACTGCTGACACCGTCAATAATTTTTGCATTGCGGAGTACAACATTGGTCGACGCTTGAGGCGTATAAGTACTTGCGAACGCGACTGCGGAATCATCAGACGCGGCATCGGGCGAGTCCTGGGCCTGGCAGGCGGCAAGAACGGAGAGCGGGAGGATAAGGGGGAGTATTGTCTTCATGTAACCGTCATGTGCATTCTAAACGTCTAGGTCAATCGAAACGGGCCTCAATTTCGAGCGCAGGCTTCAACTTTTCGAGGTATTCGGCTTGCGAGATTTCGATCGCGCCTAGAGACGCCAAATGTTCCGTTAAAAATTGCGTGTCGAGCATTGCGAATCCCTTTTCGCGGAGCCGTTCAACGAGATGTATGAGAGCCACTTTGGAGGCATTTGTCTGGCGCGAGAACATGCTCTCGCCGAAAAACGCACCGCCTTGTGTGACACCGTAAAGCCCGCCGACAAGAACGTTATTGTCCCAGACTTCGACGCTATGGGCGTCACCGCCTCTATGCAATAATGTGTAGAGGCTTTCGATGCCTAAGCTGATCCACGTGCTGTCACGTTCAATCGCGCAGGCTTGGATCACAGATTCGAAGTCAGTATTGACAGTGACCCTCATCGTTGTTTTGCGAAGGAACTTCCGCATGGATCGAGAGATGTGCAAGCTATCGAGCGGCATTACACCGCGTAATTTTGGCTCTACCAAATAGAAAAATTCATCCTCGCGATCATCCGACATCGGAAAGACACCGCGACGATAGCAGCCGATCAAATCATCAGGCCCAAAGCCCTGCGCCACGTGAATTACTCCGCAAGGTCGGTTTGGAGGGACTTACCTGCGCGGGACATATTCTCTTTCAGCTCGGCCTTTAGTTTGCGGACATCTTGCGCCCAGATAAACCCAAAGCTCACGCAGCCCTCTTTCGTATGCGCCGCGTGATGGAGGCGATGCGCTTGCACGAGGCGCTTCATGTACCGTCCTCTGGCTTTGCGCGGAAATGGCAGACGGCGATGCACGAGGCCGTCATGGACCACCCCGTAGAGAACACCGTAAAGCGTCAGGCCAAGCCCGACATACCAGAGCCAGCTCTGGCCCATTGATCCGACAATAAAACAGGCAGCGGCGATGCAGCTGAAGACAACCGCATAGAGATCGTTTTTCTCGAAGATACCATCTGTTTCGGTGTGATGGCTTTCGTGCCACCCCCAGCCGATGCCATGCATAACATATTTATGGATCGCCCAAGCAAAGACTTCCATGCCGATGACGGCCCCGATGACAATTGCGATGTTAATCAAGACCGTCATTTCGCAGTCTCACGTTTTCGCGCGGGCAAACGCCACCACGGCTCATATGGGAACAGATGATGTTCGTGATGATAGCCAAAATGAAAACAACTCATCAAAGAGGCCAACCGGCTAAACTCATTCGTTCTTGCATTGTGATGATCTGGAAATTCCTCGCCATGCCGATGGGTGAGATAGGTTCCGAAATAAAAGAGCTGTACGGAAGACAAAATTGCGGGAACGGCCCACATGACGATTGTATTGACGTAACTCGCGCCGATCAAAATATAGACCAGTGTAAATCCGACGAGTGTTAGCAGTTGACGCCACCCAAAATAGGTTAGGAAAAATTTCGCGTACCAAGGCCAGAATGCGTTCGGGTCCGCCGCATTGAAATCTGGATCCTTGTCTGTGCCAGAAAAATCGTGATGTTCGTGATGGGCTGTCCGCATCAGTTTCCAGTCAAACCCCGCATAGACAAACATGATCACAGTCCCGATGACAGCATTGAGATTCGGACGTCCCGGCGCTAGGGAGCTATGCATCGTGTCATGCGCGATAATAAACATGCCCGTGTAGAGCCAGCATTGCAGAGCGATTAAGCCAAAGGTTTGCCAAATTGGCGCAGACACGTCGTGAAAAAACACGCTGTAAATATGAGTGATGCCCCACACGCCAACTATGAGGGATGCGTAGATCATCCCCATGTTCAGTTTTGTATCTGTTGGTGCGGTGGTTTGCACTTAGACCCTCATTAATTTGTGCGACATCAAGGCGGCGAGCGCGAGGCACAAAACCCCTCCGCCAAACAATATCGCCCAAACCCCTAACAGATCAAAAATAGACTGTCCCCGTGCCAAAATGCCGTAGAATGCTTCGATGGCCCAATAATTTGGGGTCGCGACGCCTAGTTGCTGCAGCCACCCCGGCATCATAAATCGTGGCACCATCGACCCGCCTACGGCAGATAGGAGGAGGACAGCGAAGGTGCTGACGGTGTGCATCTGGGCCTGCGTATTGCAGAAAGACGCAATCAATAAGGCCAGCCCAGACGCCAAAGTTGCTGTGCCGAGACAGGCGAGACCTACGGCACCCAAATGATCTAAAATTGGTACGTCAAAGAAGATCTGGGCAACGCCGCAAATGATTGCGGCTTGAATGAAACCAATCCATGCCAAAAACACGAACTTACCCGTCAATATGCCGAGGGCGCCCATTGGGCCAACCATCAAGCGGTCACTTATCCCGCTGCGGCGTTCCTCAATAGAGATGGCCGCACCTTGCATGGCGGAAAAGAGTAAAAACAGAATAGCCGTTGCGCCAATGTAATATGTCACTGACGGGTCTTCCATTGTTGATTGCGTATCTGAGCCAAGCGCTGAACGGGTTTCAAATATCTCTGCGCTTTCCATGCCGGAATTACTGGCGAGCATTTGACGGATTTGTCCTTTCAAAACCGTGGCGGCTACATTTCGGCTTGGGTCCTGAATGATCTGAATCGAGGGGGTGGATGGGTCCGTGAAATCGCCCGTGATGATGACGCCGACATCGTCTTGCCCTAATCTCACGCGTTCCGTCACGTCCGCCGCGGTCCATTCGGCCTCAAATGTCGTTGAGATAACGTCGCTATTGGTCAGCTGTTCCGTGAATGAGACCGCCGCAGGGGCCTCGGAACTATTGGCGAGCGCAACACGCAGGTCCAAACTGCCACCAGAGGCATTCGAAAAGATCGCCGCGAATACTGCAAAGATAAATCCCGGTAAGACAAACGCCAATACAAGCGCGCCTTTATCGCGCCAAAGACGCAACCACATTATCTTGAAAACCGCGCCAATCATGCCGCAATCCGCCCTGTTTTCTCAACACGGTGCATGAGGGCTGTTAATCCGGGCCGTCGCACACTGATTTCTCGGACCAAATCATCTTGTCCTTGTAAGGCGGTTAGGAACGCAGACACAAAGCTCACTTCATTCGCCTTGGTCATGGCGACCCAAATTGTCGGCAGCTCGCCTTGCTTGAACGCGAACGGTGACATGGCATTCAAGACATCGGGTTTCGGTGGTTTCGCATATCTCACCATAATTTCACGTTGGTTCTCAAAACTTCGTTCCAACAGTCGAGCAGGCGGTTCGAAGGCCAAACGTTTACCTTTGCAAAGCACAAGGATTTTATCACAAAGGGCTTCGGCTTGTTCTAATTCATGGGTGATTAAAATGACGGCTTTCCCCTGATCGGCGAGCGTACGCGCGAGTCGATGAACCGTGTCCCGAGCTGGGGCGTCAACACCCGCCGTGGGTTCGTCAAAAATGACTAATTTAGGTCCCGTCATGATAGCTGCCGCAACATTGATACGTCGTTTCATCCCCCCTGACATATCTGAAACGCGGGTTTTTGCGTGTTCCGTCATTTCAACGGTGTCTAAGGCTTGGGTGACGGCGGCTTTGTCTTTCAATCCCAAAAGTCGCCCAATCACGGTTAAGTTTTCTTCGGCCGTGAGGTGCGGATATAGGCCAATATCCTGCGGGACGAGGGCGATATGTTGCCTGCGGTCCGTTCCACGGCGAAGGACCGTTCCCGCAATGTTCAGCTTCCCTTTTACTTGTGTTCGTCCGCATAGGGCCTTGATAAAGCTTGTTTTACCTGCGCCATTCGGGCCAATAATTCCGACAAGTTCGCCCTCTCTGACCTCCAGGCTAAGACTGTCCAGTGCCTTATGCTTACCGTAGCTGACGGTTACATCATCGGCATTGAGGACGAGGTCTTTCAGGGCTTCTTCAGGTGCGGAGAAAGGCAAACTGATGATCCATAATTGCTGAGAGCATATCGAGGTTTGAAAGCTCTGCGCGCTGAAGAGCGGCCATGGCGCTATCGAGGTAATCTTGGAGTTTACGCTTTGACGCTTCCGATCCTGCGAGCGCTAATATGGTCGCTTTCCCGATGTCTCGATTGACCGATTTTTCAGCCTGAACGTCATTCATAACGACGTCTTTGACATCGTCCAATAGCTGAAACGCGAGACCCAGATGGTAGGAGAAGTCTTTTAGAGCGGAACGTTGCGAAGCCCGCATACCCGCCAAAATTGCGGCTGACTCGACGCTGAAATCAAAGAGCGCGCCTGTTTTGAGTGTATTGAGGCGTTCGATTTCAGCAATTGTCGCACCTTGATCAGTATTGGCTAAGTCCGCCATTTGACCCGCAATCAAGCCTTTTGATCCGACCGCGTAAGATAGCAAATCGATCATCTCAATACGGCGGTCCGCTGGGACCTGATTCAAACGGGATAGCACGCCAAAAGCCCGGTTCAGGAGAGCCGTCGCAGACAGGATGGCTGTGCTTTCGTCAAAAGCGATATGTGTTGTGGGTTGGTTGCGGCGTAAATCTGCGTCGTCCATGCAGGGCAAGTCATCCAATATTAGCGAGGCGGCATGAACCATTTCTGCCACACACCCTGTTGAAATCGCCGCGTCCAATTCAGCACCATCGCGCACGCCGCCGCCTTGCGCGATAAAGGCGCATAATAAAGGACGGAAGCGTTTCCCAGGAGAGAGGAGTGCGTGACGTTGGGCCTCATGCAAGCGGGCTGGCCATGTTGTTTCAGACGGCACGATATCCGACAGGCGGCTTCCGATCAGACCTCGCATGGTCTTTATCCGTGACGGCACATCTGTCGCTGTGAGTGGAATTGCCAAGGTGTGGTCCTAAAGTAAGAGTCGTGCCGTGTTTGGCACAGGCGGGTGCGAGGTAAAAGCCTCGTCTTACTCTAATCCCTCAGGTGCTAAATTCTCAGGAGCTTAGTCTTCTAAAGCGTCTTCGATTCGTTTTTCATTCACGAGGAACAAAAGTTCTGCTGCGGCCTTTGCATCACAGAGCGCGCGATGATGGCTTTTTAGCTCGATGTGAAAGTCTCGACAAAGGGTTTTGAGGGAATAGGATGGATGTCCGGGGTAGAGTTTACGCATGGATGCGCAGGTGCAAATCTTTGGATGTCTGAAATGCTGGTCGATCATTTGGAATTCTGCGCTGATGAAGCCGTAATCGAAATTTACATTATGCGCGGCAAAAATAGCATCCCCCATGAAGGTCGCGAAACTCTCAGCTACCTCCGCGAAAATAGGGGCGTTTGCGACCATCTCATGTGTGATGCCCGTGATGCGTGTGATGTTTGGCGGAATAGAGCGTTGCGGGTTGATGAGGGATGACCATTCATCGATGACTTTTCCGCCTTTGACTTTCACGGCCCCAATTTCAGTGACGCGGTGAAGGCCAGGTTTGCCACCTGTCGTTTCAACGTCGACGACGACATAGGTTTGATTGGCATCGACTGTCCATTCTACGCGGACAACATCGGCGCGGTATCCTGCCGCGCGGAGTTGTCGAAGCCGTGTCAATTGGTTGCGTCGGATCACATCACCGGTCGCTTTGACTTCGATCAGTCGGCAGGCTCCGTCTTTAATCATGAGCAGGTCTGGAAATCCGTCTTTCATGTATTTCCAATCCCGCGCCATGAGCCGAAGCATATAAGCCACTGAACCTTTTGGAGAGTTTTCAATCAGGGCTTGAACGCGATCCAGTGATTTTGATCTCCATTTCACAATAGATTGTGGCTTTCCATAGTGAGCCGTTAGTGTTTTGAGGAGATGTATCATCACGAGATGAGGGGTGTCCAAATCGCGTAATTTTGCCTCAATCGCGGTTTGATTATCAGTGTAAAAATCTGGATCATTGAGTGTCTTAGGGGTTCGTCGCGTGATGTTTTCGGGAAAAATTTGGTTCCAAAACATCAAGCCGAATAGGTTTTTCCACGGCGTGTTCTCAGCCCGAAAACAGGTGTGCCCTGCAGCCTTAAAATGTTCCGCAGCGGCGTGTTCGGCTTGGTTCCGAAAGGCTTCGTCTAGGGTCAACGTTTCGGATTCACGCAATATATCCGTTATGATTGACGTGCGTTTCTTCTTATATTTTCTAGCGTAAAAATCCTGAGCAAAGGCATGTTCATCATCCGAAGTTGGATTCTCAATCATGCCCTCAAGCCGCGTTTGAACCCAGTCTTTCGACCCGAGCTTATATTTAAGACGCACAACCCGTTCATTACATCGCGGCGAGTCAGAGTGTTTGTAACACTCTAATGCAGCTTGGATGTCACCCTTGCGTTCTAATACGCCGCCCAGTTTCTGTATGAGCTTATCGCGATCTCCTGCGCTTTGCGTGCAAAGCGGTTTTGGCCAAGTCTCAAATTCTGACATGAGATGTTGGATGTCATCATGGTCATCGCGGTAAAAACTGTGCAGCTCGCGCGCGTAAAACCAGGCGGTTTTTGCCGCCTCTAGTGTCTCGAAACGCGCACCGTATTGTTGTTCGGATTTTGACATTTTAACGAGGCCAAGATCGCGAAGTGTAAGGTTTTGGAGACTGTCTTCGATACGCCCCGAATATAGATATAGCAGGTAGTTTAGGGTTTCTATTCTACCTTGCACAACAATAGTTTGAGGCAGAGTCAAACTTGAGAAATCTACTTCAGTCTGAGCAATGTCTACCAGAACTTCTTTCTTCCAGGACTTCTTATAGAGGGTTTTACAGACATGTTCTGAGAGCAGTTCTGTCAAATCGACCTTTGAAAGACTCAGAAGATAATCCCTGAAATCGGGCTGTGTTACGGTCGACGCAAATCCAATTTCTGTCAGATTTTGATATTGAGACGAGATGTTTTCAATCTCAGGATAATTAAATTTATCCGTGTGAAAAACCCGACCTTTACGCCCTGCTAAACGAACATATGCACATTGCGATCCGAAAGGGAGAGCGTTGAAACTTTGGATAAAATCTGCATCTTTTTCATCTAGCAAAGTCAGCAATTCTGACTCAACATTTTCAATGATTTCAGAAAAATTCCGATGGTAGTAATACTGCGGCAGATCACGCACCGTCCACGCTTGCCCAGCTTTTGCCCGAAGGAACCGTCGTCGTTCCGCCCGGATGTGTCCTTGGCTAGCTAAGCCTGACATGCGTTAACGCTTTTGAATTTACCCACAGAATACACAATATGTCCTTTGTTCCACGTGGAACAAATACGGAACCTGCGCTTAGGTCAAGGTGATATTGCGTCGCTATTGCAGAAAACTAGAACGCTTGCTGACCTGTTCTCAGATCACGTTCCAATTGGTTTTGCGTATAATTGTTATTCAGGCGCGCACGGTAAACTTGCATATTTTCTAACACACGCATGACGTAGTTCCGCGTTTCGGAGAAGGGGATTTTCTCTACCCAATCAATCGCGTCGATTTCACCTGTGCGAGGATCGCCATATTTCTCGATCCAGCGGGACGCGCGGGTAGGGCCCGCATTATAACTGACAGCAGCCAAAACATAGGAACCGTCCCACTTATCCAAAAGGTCGTTCAAATGCAGCGCGCCCATTTTGGCCGCGTAATCCCCATCTGACGCCAGACGGTTCACATCATAGGGAACCCGATGCTTCCGCGCAGTTGCTTTCGCCGTTGCATTGATCATCTGCATCATGCCGTAAGCCTTTGCAGAGCTGACAGCATTTGTCGCGAATTCGCTTTCTTGACGCGCAATCGCATAGACAAACGCATGCTCAAATTCATCCTTAGAGAGCGAATCAATTGCAGAAACCGTGGGGTAGCCACTCTCGGTCAACATAGATTTGAAGCGCCCAGCTTGTTTCGCCGCCCGCAATGAGGGCCGCATGAACCCATAATCCGCCGATAATTTCGCTAGAAGCGAGAGCTTAGAAAGGCTGTCGACCTTATCATCCAAATGAAAGGCAATTTGCGAAAAGTACCGCTGCTCGCCCGCTTCACCCAATAAATGCAACGCCCGCACACGATTATCCGCTGCAAATGCGGCGTTATCTTCTGGCGCGGTGTATTCTTGCGGCAATGAGATCAGATGCGACGCCCCGTCAACTTCGAGGCCCGCCAACATACCGTAATAGGTGTTCGGATACTGCGCGGCTTGACGGTAATGGTGGTCCTGTTGCCCGTCTTGCAGGGCTTCATGGGAACGCCCAATCCAATAATGCGCGCGCGAGAGCGAAATTGGAGACCCGACACCGTCTCGCAAACGGGTGAAATGCCGCAACGCCCGATCAGGTTCATTCATTTCTGTAAGGGCCAACCACCCGCCAAGAAATTCAGCTTCCGCAAATCCATTGCCGCGTTCCATGCCGTGATGAAGGGTGAGTTGATAGGCTTCCTTCATTTTCTTCTCGGAAATCGCCCAATAGGTCATGAGTTTCTTTTCGCGCCAGACAGCGGTCTTACCGATGTCTGAAACCGGCGCAGTTCGTGCGGCCATGTAAATCGGCAAGGCGTATTCTTTAGTCTTCTTCCTTCGACGCCAGCGGGCGCGTTCATAGAGTAGCCCTGGGTCAGAGAGCTTATCATCAGGGACAAGGCGTAAGGCCGCGTCCATACCCGATTTATTTTGATGCAGTTTCATCCGTGCCGTCATCAGGCGTCGATCGGTGCGACCCATATGAGGAAGAAGCGCGCGGGCATTCTCGTAATGACGCGTCCCAGACCAAATGAGGTGGTCAGCTCGGGCGGCATTGTCAGCCTTTGTTAGAACTTTCTTGTAGCGTCCAAATATTTTCTTCTGTCGATCTCTGGTCAGCTTGCTTTCGCGCCATGACAGACGCAGGTATTTTTCACCGTTGAAAGTATCACCACTGGCGAAATAAGCACGGGCGAGGGCGGCGCGACCTTCACCAGACACAGGTTCAACACCCGCAAACCAATTCAGCGTTTTCTGACTCGTCCAATCTTCATCGAACATACGGCGCTCGGCTTCGGCACGCACAGTCGTCATGCGCGGCCAGTCGGACATATTTTTATGAACATAGGTGAGGGTTTTAATCGGGGCCTTGCGATCGCGTGTGGCGCGCAACCACTTTAGTGTGTCTTTTGCGACTGGGTCATTCACCCGTAGAATTAAGCGCTCAACTTCGCTCCAGCGGCCCGCTTTTACGGCGCTGATGCCTTTTCGGAATATTTTGGCGTCTGGTTCGCTCAAAAACGCCGACATTGGCGGCGGTGTGGGCTTGAGGCGCGGCGTGGGCGCAGCCGCGAAACTGGTTGATGTCACGGCGAACACGCAAAATAACGCCAATATAGCCGTTTTTAGGCCAAATTTTTGACGCTTTGCGACTTTACTGCTGTCCCACATAGACATTCTTCCAAAAGAGGTGTGACTGGCCTAAACCATATCTTGAACCCGAGTCCAAATCGACGCTATCAGGCGACGATATTCCACAGGCCTATACAACCGCATCGCGAAAGACAAACATGATAAAAGGGTCAATTACAGCACTCGTCACGCCGTTCAAAGATGACAAGATTGATGAGCAAGCCTTTCAGGATTTCGTCGAATGGCAGATTGCCTCAGGTATCCACGGCCTCGTGCCATGCGGAACGACGGGTGAGAGCGCGACGCTGACGGATGAAGAACATCAGCGTGTTATTCGCCTGACCGCCGAAGTTGCCAATGGCCGAGTGCCTGTAATCGCGGGTGCTGGGTCAAATGAAACCCGCGTGTCGATCAAATATGCCCAGCATGCCAAAGCTATGGGTGCGGACGCGGCATTGGTCGTGACGCCCTATTACAACAAGCCCTCGCAAGAAGGCATTTTCCAGCATTTCAAAGCGATTTCCGAAGCTGTAGATATTCCAATTGTGGTATATAATATCCCAGGGCGCAGTATTGTTGATATTGAACAGGACACGATGGAACGCTTGTCCAAACTTCCAACCGTCATTGGTTGTAAAGACGCGACGGGTGATATTGCGAGGGTGGCGGGTTTGACCGTGCGCTGCGGCGAAGACTTCATTCAACTGTCTGGCGATGATCCAACCTCATTGGGCCATAGCGCGCATGGCGGGATGGGGACGATTTCTGTGGGATCGAATATTGCGCCGATAGCTTATGCAGATTTTCATAATGCGTTATTGGCAGGCGATTTTGCGGCCGCTCGCGTGATGAATGCGAAATTGGATCGTTTGCATAAAGACTTGTTTGTTGACCCAAGCCCGGGGCCTGCAAAATATGCTTTGTCTCTGATGGGGAAAATGCAGCCAGATGTCCGTCTGCCGATTACGCTCTGCCGTGAGTCCACGAAAGATATCGTCAAAGCTGCCATGGCTCAAGCGGGCGTGACCTACTAAGATGTCCAGCGCAGCCGGCGGCAGAAAAAAGAAGGCAGGGGTCCACGATCAGGTCCTCGCGGAAAACCGCAAAGCGCGTTATGATTATGCGGTTGAGGACACGATGGAGGCTGGCATCATGCTGGTCGGGACAGAGGTCAAAGCCCTGCGCGAAGGTCGCGGTAATATCGCCGAAAGCTATGTCTCAATTGAGAATAATGAAGCGTGGCTCGTAAACGCAAATATCCCAATTTACGCCCCCGCCAGCCAGTTTAATCACCTGCCGACGCGTCCACGTAAATTGCTGCTTAAGCGCAAGCAAATCAATACGTTACTGGGGGAAACTCAGCGCAAGGGCCGCACGATTGTCGCGTTGAAAATGTATTTCAACGAAAAGGGTAAAGCGAAGCTGTTGATCGCGACAGCGACAGGTAAGCAGAATTACGACAAGCGCCAAACCGAGAAAAACCGCGATTGGCAAAAGCAAAAATCTCGCCTGATGCGCGAGAAGGGCTAGGTACGAGCGATTATAAATGAATTTTTACTAAACCGTTCTTCTCGTCAGTCTCTGCTTTGAGGTATGTGGCGGACATTCGCTCAGGGTCTTAAAACGCCCAAAGAAGGCCGCTTGATAATCACGCTAACTTCCGGAAAGTAGACTTTATCAGAGCGTTCATAAGGCGTTGATTACTTTAATTGTCGTCGCGCAATGTCGTCTGATTGAGGCGGAAGAGAAAACATCATTCCATCTTGGCCTACAATGATGTCTCCAGAAAATTTATCCGCTGCGCCTTTGGCAAAGGCTGCATTCAAATAAGATGTTGGCAGTGCTGGTACGATATGGGTGTAGACTAATAGGCCTGCATTTGCATCTTGCGCAACTTCTGCCGCCTGAACGGGAGTGATGTGATAGTCGGGAATATCGTACATTATTTTACCGATGCGATTATTTCCCGTGTCCCTTGCCGCGCTTTCAATGACGCCGACCATTTCTGGGTTTAAAGCTTCGGAGATGAGAATATCTGTATCTTTGGCGTGGCTGGCTAAGTCATCAGTATAAGCCGTATCTCCTGTAATGACGACGGAGCGGCCTTTATAATCAAAACGGTAACCGAATGAAGGCGAGACGGGTTCATGGTCAACCACAAAAGCTGAGATTTTCAAGTCAGATTGTTCCATAAGTATGCCCGCGTCAAACTTAATTGGCCTTCCGCCAAATCCACTAGGCGGCA
>CALHXF010000015.1 GCA_938040095.1 uncultured Caulobacterales bacterium | reverse complement strand
CGGCAAAATGGTGTGATGGGCATCCGAACCTCTTGGAGTTTAGCGGATACAGATAATTGGGAACGCACGCATCGTTTCGCGGGACCGATATTTTTGACTGCGGGTTTACTCAGCTTGCTCGCCACACTGATCTTGCCAATGTTGATTGCGGTGGGGGTCTTTACCTTGGCCATTTTGATGGCCTGTTTTATCCCGTTTTGGTATTCTTACAAAATCTCGAAAGAGGCTTAAAATGCTCTCTACTTAAAATGCTCTGGCACCTGCGCGGACACGAATGGCTTGCGGGGCGGGCGGGATCAGCGTTTCAAACGCGTCTTTCGCCTGAAGGAAGGCCGTGACATTCCCATAAGGACTATCGGGGTGGAAGAACTTTGCCTTCTTGCGCCAAGCCACGCGAATATCGCCTTCGCGGGCGCTCATTGACAGACCGAGTGTGAGGAGAGCGTGTTGGCGTGTCATGTGGCAAATTTCCCATTCTTAACGCACGATTGATATTCATGCTTAATTTTCCCTAACCAAACAGCTATGCCTTAACAGCTTGCCAAGAGGCATGGTTAATTTTGAGTTATTCCCCCAATTTCGAGGTATTAAGGCAGCTATGACAGATTCTTTCATTCCCCCAACGCCCAGCCGCGCTGACTATCTGGATAATGGCCCTCGCAAGATGGGATGGCTGGAAGCGGATGAGCCGATCTCGCTGTTTCAGAAATGGCTGGCGAAAGCGGGCGAGACCGAGCCCAATGATCCAAATGCTATGAGCCTCGCGACCGTCGATGCCAGTGGCATGCCCGATGTCCGCATCCTCTTGCTCAAGGGCCTGAGCACCGATGGATTCGTGTTCTACACGAATGGGCAAAGTGCAAAGGGGCAACAATTGGCAGAAACCGGTAAAGCCGCGCTCTGCTTTCATTGGAAGAGCTGGCACCGCCAAGTCCGCGTGCGGGGCACGGTGACACCTGTGTCGGATGCCGAATCTGACAGCTATTTCGCAGAACGTGCGCGCGGATCTCGGATTGGGGCTTGGGCCTCGGATCAATCGCGCGTCGTCGCGTCACGTGAAGCGATGGTCGATAGTGTCGAAGCCGTGGAAGCGCGCTTCGCAGAGGTTGATGTACCACGTCCACCGCATTGGCATGGTTGGTGTGTCGCGCCAGATGAAATCGAGTTCTGGCAAGATGGGGCTTTCCGTTTGCACGATCGTATTCTATTCAAACGCCAGAATGCGGGCGCGCCCCTGTCAGACTGGACAAAAACGCGCCTCTATCCATAAGGAATACCGCCATGGCCGATCCCATCTCTACCCCCGAAGTCGCAAATGATATTGCCGTCCTGCCCAAAGTGAGTGGCGTGAAGCGACGAAAGCTCCGCAGTTGGATCAACCGTTTGACTTGGGCGCTAATTATTTTGGTGCCGCTTGTCTTTGTCTTGGCGGCGCTGGGCTATAAATTGGGCCTGTTTGATCTGGGGTTTGCTTTCGGCACGTTGAACCAAAAAGCGGGTTTGGCACTTTCCATTTTGAGCGGCGTCTTCGGTCTGATCAGTTTAATTTTGGCATTCGCCATTGCGCCACGCAAAGGGCTCGTGGCGGGCATCGTCGGTCTTTTAATCGCAGGTGGGGCGATGGGTAAATTGGTCGCGACGAAAAATGCAGTCTATGTCGAACTGCCGTTCATTCATGATGTCACGACAGATACGCAAGACCCACCCGTTTTTGGTGAGGTCGTTATGGCCGAGCGGGCCTTGGTCAAGGGTGTTAATACGACGGACTATATCGGAAAAATGGCACCGATTTTCAAAGATGAAAAACCCGTTGGTGAAAAGCTCGTCTCGGTTCTGCAAACCAAAGCCTTTCCAGAAATTCGCTCCCTCGTGTTGAGTGACCCAAAAGATGTGGTCTTTGGCGAAGCGCTAGCGACGGCGAAATCTATGGGGTGGGACATCAAAGAAGAAAATCTCGCGGAAGGCCGCATTGACGCGACGCATACGACTTTCTGGTACGGCTTCGAAGATGACGTCACGATCCGCTTGCGCGACGGCAAGGGCGGCGGGACGATTGTTGATGTGCGTTCGATTTCGCGTATCGGTGGATCAGACCTCGGTAAAAATGCAGAGCGCGTGACGGAGTTCTTAGCCAAGCTCTCTAAATAGCGTCTGCCTTAATAGGGTTTCGCGAAATAAAACTAAGTCGCGTGGTAGCTCTGACCTAATTCGTCTGAGCCATCCGCGCGAACATCACCTTTCTCTCGCAGACGTATCATATGCGAGAGGACCGAATGCGCGGCGGCAGGATGCAGCCGTTTGTCGACATGCTGATAGAGCGCTGTGACGATATCCATGATTTTGGAATGACCTGACTGAACCGCTGCGAGGACTTGGGCTTCGCGCGCCAAACGATGATCAATATAGGCTTGAACGAAGATATTCGCATCGCGGATTTCAGGTCCATGCGTTGGGCGGATGACGTCGAAATTTCGTTCTAAGACACGGTCGAGGCTGTGCAGGTAATCGCCCATGTGCCCATCTGGCGAAATCACGACAGATGTTGACCAGCCCATAATGTGATCACCAGAAAATAAGGCGTTCTCTTCACGCAGCGCAAAGCAAAGATGGTTCGATGTGTGACCCGGCGTATGTAACGTATCAATGGTCCAGCCGTCGCCCTCAATGATGTGACCATCACGGATTTCAACGTCGGGCTTAAAGGTCATATCATGGCCCGCTTCTAGGGTGACTTCACCTTCGGTAGTTTCTGTAGGCTGAACGCTAAACCCGTAAACTTTGCAGCCATGTTTCGCGGCCAGCGGTTTGGCGAGCGGGCTGTGATCGGCGTGGTGATGCGTGACCAAAACATGGGTGACATTTCGGCCTTCAAGCGCGCGATCCAGCGCCGCGACGTGGTTGTCTGTCGTTGGACCGGGGTCGATGACGCAGACATTTTTATCGCCAATAATAAAGACGCCCGTCCCAGTATAAGTGAAGGGCCCAGGATTATCAGCGATCACGCGCTGCACCATTGGGCTGAGTTGAGCGGCTACGCCATATTCGAAGTCGAAAGTTTTGACGAAAGGAATACCCATTTTACGAACTCCAAAGGTGAGCCTCACAAGGTAAAGCCACGGGTTTTGACAGTGTGCACATAATGAGATGCTTCTGTCGCATTTGTATCAAGGATATAAATGCGCCCGTCTATGCGCAAGGCGCATAAAAAAACCGCACCTCATATCTAAAGTGCGGTTTGATCTTTGGGTGGGGCGCAGATGACCTGCGCCTCCAAATTACAATAATCGTGAGAGGGCAGGGCTATTTCACCTCTGGGATGTCCGCTTTCATTTCCTGACCAAAGCGCGCGGCATTGCGTGCGCGAAGGGCGGCTTGGACTTCGGGGAGTGCGGTGATCTCACGCAGGACTTTCACGTCTTGGGCAATTTGAGCCGATCCCGTGAACAGGGCTTCGATTTGCTCTTCGACCGATTTCTGACGTGGGAAAATTTTGATGCGAACGTCTTCGTCAGCATCAATCTCCGCGAGTTTCTTCGCAGCGTCGATCGCAGTCATGATGCCGCCCAGCTCATCAACCAAGCCGATCTCTTTGGCTTGTGCGCCTGTCCAAACGCGGCCCTTGGCGATTTCTAATACGCGCTCGAGCGGTAAGTCCCGTCCATTCGCGACACGTTGCGTGAAATCATCATATATGTCTTGCAACTGACCGCGGTAAGCTTCGGACTGGCTTGGTGAGAATGGCGTGTCGGCGGAATAGGCCCCAGCGAATTCGCCGCCAACCGTGATGCCCTCTATATTATAGCCCACTTTGGCAAAAGTGCCTTCCAACGCGACTTTCCCGCCAAAGACGCCAATGGAGCCAGTGATGGTCTGAGGCAGAGCGACAATGTGATCGGCATGGGCGGCGACATAATATCCGCCAGACGCTGCATATTGACCCATAGAGATAACGACAGGTTTGCCAGCTTCACGCGCGCGGTCTGCTGCTGCGAGGATTTGGTCTGACGCGGCGGGACTGCCACCCGGTGAGGACACACGGAAGACAATGGCTTTCACCTTCTTGTCCTTCAATGCGGCGTCAAAACCGTTCGATAATGTGTCACCGCCCATTGAAACGCCGCCACCGAATATCGACCCACCAGAGGATTGACCCGGAAGCACAGCGCCTTGACCGCCAATAAAGGCGATTGTGCTGTCGCCGCTGGTTGTGCCTGGACCGTAATCATTGAGGCTAACGAAGGCGATTTTATCATTGCCTGTTTTCTTGCGGACATAATCGTGGGCTTCTGCCAATTGGCCTAGCTTGTCGACCATACCAGCGGCCATCGCGTCTTCTGCGCTATGGGGTGAGGTCATCAACACGTCGGTGATACCTGCCACGCTCATGTCGCGATCTTCGGCGATTTGCCCGACGGCATTGTCGAAGATCGAGGTGAGATAGCTGGTCGTGGCTTCACGATGTTCGTCGGTGAAGTCTGTCTCTGTATAGGAGTTCACAGCATTCTTATATTCGTGGAATTGGAAGAACTCAGGGTCGGCATCAAATTTCTCCATGACGCCGCCTAAGAATTCAGTCTCAGACCGCATGCCCGAGACTGCGAATCCTGTGGTGTCCTGCATCCAGATTTCGTCCGCAGCGGAGACGGCTTGGTAAGACATCAAAGATGTACCTTCGAACCCTTGCGCATGGGCGATGACGAACTTGCCTGATTCTTTAAAGTCGAGCAGGGCGAGGCGAAGCTCCTCTGCGCTTGCAGGGGCCATGCCGAAGTTTTCGGCGCGGATGAAGAGACCCTTGACCGAATCATCATCCTTCGCGCGATGCAGCGCATAGACTGTATCGACAATTGAATTGGGACTTTCCCCGAAAAGGCTATCGCCAACAGAATGATCGATCATCGGTTGACGCATATCTAATGTTAAGACGCGATCGGGTGTTTTCTCATTGATGGACCCCAGTGCGCCCAACAGGCCAAAGAACATGAAGATGACAATCAAGACGGCGAAAAAGCCGAAAATCCCGGCAATGGTGCCGACCATTGTAATGAAAAACTGACGCATGCGATTCGATCCGTTCTGATAACTCTGAAGTGTTAGGTGTTGTATTTGTTGTTAAACGATAAGAATTTACTCGCAAGGGTGAGAATTTTATTTTTCACAGTTTCTGATGGGCGCGAAATGGGGGTCATATGTAACGAATGTCTCCTCTCTGACATTTTTTGAACTAAACCTGTTGCGTTGAGGGAGACTGCCTATTATGGACCCGCTCACGCCTGTTAGGACATGTATTTTTGGGGCGTAGCCAAGTGGTAAGGCATCAGGTTTTGATCCTGTGATCGTTGGTTCGACCCCAGCCGCCCCAACCATGTCCTCTCGCGCAACATGCGCGTAAGTCATTGTTTTCAATGCACCCTTCCAAATCAAATGCCGCTTTTAAGGTTAATTTTGCCTCGCCTGTGGACAAGTTGACTTATTTGCGTTACATTATTACAAAATAAAGCTGAACTTGTGTGCCAAAAGAGCATAAAATGCCTTGCACTCCATTCGCTGTAATGATTGATTAATAAAAAATGCCCGTGTAAGCGGGATTTCGATAACGCGCCGCTAAGTGTGCGAACGAATATTTGGAGGACCTGAGTGGTGAACAAAACGACCGCCCGTATAGCGATATGCATTGGCCTCATGACGAGTGTCCAGCTGGGATTGACCAATTTTGCTAACGCACAAGATGCTGATGTGAAGGCGGAGCAGTATTCTGCTCTCCTTGATCAAATTCAAAATGTTAAACTTGCGACAGCCCAACGCGAAGTGATGCTAGCTTCCCAAACGTCCGAAATCACAAATCTTCGCGAACAGATCGAAGCTGTACCTGCGACGAAAGAATCTATTCGCGGTATCGTTACGCGCATGACGGCGGAAATTGAAAAAATCATCGAGTCAGATTTGCCCTTCCGTAAGGAAGAGCGCTACGCACGTCTCGACAGTCTGCGTCAAAAACTTACAGACAAATCCTACGGCGATGCCGATTTGTACCGCCGCGCGATTACCCTTTATGATATCGAAGCCAATTACGGTTACGCGATTTCAGCCTACACAGGCGATCATCCTATGTCTCCGGGTCGCCGTATGGCAGCCTGTGTTGAAGATACGGAATCTGCGACGTGCAACCTTTCAAATGATCAGAAGAAATTGTTAGCAGCGGGCGCTACGCTCGACAGTATTAGCGACACAGTTAAAGACGGTAACTTCGTCCATTTTGGTCGGATGTCTTTCATCTACCTTGATCTCGACAGCCGCGAAGGTTTTCGTTGGAGTAAAGAGGCGGATGCGTGGGAAAAATTACCTTCACGCGACATTATTAATGCACGTAGAGCGGTGCGCATTGCGCGCGGCGAAAGTGCCCCTGGTGTCGTAACGGCCCCAATTAAAATGCAAGCGGCGCAATAGCGTCACACATAATTCGATTGCGATAGGTGACGTGTTTGACCTTAGGTCAACACGCGCAGATCGCCAAAAATAAGCAGCCTGGAAGGAAACCATGTTAAAATCTTCAATCGCCAAGCGCCTGATGTTGGCCGGTGTTACAGTTGGACTGCTTGCAGCTCCCGCGCATGCCCAACTTGATACCGCTTTGAGTATTGCGAAGACGTCTACGGCTGCTGCCGCTGCGTCTCAACAGCGTGTCGAGCAAGCCGATGATCGGGCAGATAATGCCATTCGCGAATATCGCGCCGTTCTTCAGCAAAAAGACAATATCGAATTGTTCGTTGCACAGCAGGACATCTTCCGTGCGTCGCAGTTGAGCGAAATCGAATCTTTGCGTCGTCAGCTTGGCACCGTTGAGCAGATCAAGCAGGGCATGAGCCCAATGATGTTGAAAATGGCCGCGGCTTTGGAAGACAGCATTAAAACGGATTTGCCGTTTAACTTGAACGAGCGTCTCGCACGTATCGAAAATGTTAAATCGGTTCTTGGTGATCCAAATGTATCGCCAGCTGAGCAATATCGTCGTGTATTGAATGCTTATAAAATCGAAGTCACATATGGCTTGGGTATCGATTCATATGAGGGCGCACATCCAACACGTCCTGGTAACGTCGTGAACTTCATCCGTTTCGGCCGTACGTCTCTTGTCTATACATCTAAAGATGAGTCAGACATCGCGATTTATGACTTGGCAAACAAGGCATGGACATCACTCGAGGGTGCCGATGGCATTCAAATGCGTCAAGCAATCCGTATCGCCAAAGGCGAAGCTGCGCCGGGCTTGGTTTATGCTCCCGTCATGGCCGGCAAGTAGAATAGAGGAATCATTAACATGAGCGTCAAAATGAAATTTATCTCAAAAGTGACGGCAACCGTGTTCGGTTCCGCGCTTCTTCTGTCTGCGGTTCCCGCGGCAGCTCAAATTAACTCGGTCGATGCCCTTCTGAACGACATTCGTCAGAACGCATCCAAAGTCGAAGCTGAAAATCGCCAACGTGAAGCGGAATTCCGTCAACGTGCTGATCAGCAGACATCTTTGCTAAGCGGCGCCCAAGGCGAATTGCGTCAGCTCGAAGCGCGTGCGGCGACAGTCGAACGTTCTTTTGCTGCAAACCGCAGCCGCATTGATACTCTCGAAGAAGAGTTGCGTGCAGCTCAAGGTGATTTCGGTGAAGTTTTCGGTCTTGCACGCTCCAAAGCGGGTGAGTTCAAAGCGCTTCTCGATAACTCTTTGATCACAGCGCAGTATCCTAAGCGAACCGCTGTTTTGGGTTCGATTGCTGAATCTAAAGCGCTTCCATCTGCTGAAGAATTGAACAGCATTTGGACAACAATGCTCGGTGAAATCAAAGCACAGCGTCAAGTCGCTGAATTTGATGCACCTGTTGCAAACGTTGACGACGGTGCGGTTCAAAAAGTAACACGCGTTGGTCCATTCTCAGTCTTCACCTCTGGTGGTGCTGAATTCCTTGATTACAGCGCACGTTCTGCAGAATCTGCTAAAGATGCGCCACTTCTAACGCGTTTGCCGCGTCAGCCTGGTGGTCCAATCTCAAGCGCTGCGTCCAAAGTTGCAAATGCAACAGCGGGTAGCCTTGTATATGCTCCACTTGATCCAACACGTGGTGAGTTGTTGAAATCATTCGAACGCGTGCCGTCCTTCTACGAACGTCATTGGGTTCAGGGTGGTAACATCGGTAAATTCATCATCATCATGGCCTTCTTTGGCGTATTGTTTGGTCTCTTCAACATCATCCGCTTGTTCCTTGCGAAAACGGCTATCAATGCTCAGAAACGTAAAGCACAACCGTCCAAGAAAAATGCTCTTGGTCGCGTTATGATGGCGTATGAAGGTGCACAGAACAAAGATGCTGACACTGTTGAGCTTAAACTCGACGAAGCTATTCTTCGTGAATCACCTAAGTTTGAATTTGGTCTGAATATCTTGAAACTCTTGGCCGGTGTTGCACCGCTCCTAGGTCTCTTGGGTACCGTAACAGGTATGATCCAGACGTTCCAAGCTATGATGATCTACGGAACCGGTGATCCACAGCTAATGGCTGGCGGTATCTCGGTTGCCCTCGTGACAACAATGCTTGGTCTTTATGCTGCTATCCCGCTCCTCGTCCTGCACAGCTTCTGCTCCTCTATGGCGCGGTCAGTCCAGGGAACTCTGGAAGAGCAGTCCGCTGGTATCGTTGCCCGTCACGTGGAAACACGCGGTCTAGGTACATAGGGTAAATTCACGCAAAAGACGAAAGGCTTCAGCCATGCAAAATGTCTTTAACGGTCTCCAGGAGTTCCTGGGGACTGGCGGAAACATCCTCTTCTACATCATGATCTTGGCATTCTTTATGTTCACGTTCATTTTGGAGAGGTTCGCTTACTATCTCTTCGCGCATAAACCTCTCAAATCTCGTCTTCTGGCGGAATGGGACGCGCGGTCAGACAAATCATCTTGGCGTGCAGACGCAATCAAAGATGAACTTGTGAGCCAAGTTAAAGAGCGCACAGGTGCAAATGTCGGAATTATCAAGACACTTGTTGCCCTTGCTCCTCTTATGGGTCTTCTCGGTACGGTAACTGGCATGATCGAAGTTTTCGATGTCATGGCACTCTCCGGATCTTCCAATGCACGTCTAATGGCGGGCGGTGTCTTTAAAGCCACCATCCCAACAATGGCAGGCATGATGGTCGCGCTGACGGGTCTAATTTTTGCGACGGTTCTACCGCGCATGAGTGCCCGTGAAACAGCTCGATTTGCAAATGACCTCGACGAGTCAACAGCTCGCTACGCAGCTTAACCGGCTCTAGAAAGGACACACTATGAGACGTGCACGCCGTACACAGGGTGGAGACGAGGGCGAAGTCGACATGACTCCAATGTTGGATATTGTCTTCATCATGCTCATCTTCTTCATCGTGACAGCTACTTTCCTTGACGAACAAGGGATTGACCTGACGCAACCACCGCCACCGCCTGAATCAGCTACGCCTCCGCCTCCTGGCGCGTCTGCGATCACTGTTTATGTTGATGGTCGTAATTTCTGCTCCGTTGATGGTCGGTCAACAGGATGTGACCGAGTTCTTCTCGGGGTAGAGCGTTTATTGGCTGAAAAACCAAATGCTGCGGTTATCCTCCGGATGGATGAGAAAGCCTCGCATCGGAATTTGGTCATGATTAAAGATGGCTTGGACCAAAGTAATTTGGCCTCAAAAATCGAAATCGTCCGCGACGCGGGTTAGATTTCTCACTCCGCGCTGTACGCAGCGCGGATTGCTCGCCGGTCTCAAGATCGGTAAATGTAATAATATCGCATAAGCCCTTGCATTTGCGTTCAACTTGTAATAAGGTAACATCATGGCAAGACGCGCTCGCACAATGATCCCAGAAGAGGATACAGAACTAAACATGACGCCCATGTTGGACGTTGTTTTTATTCTACTCATCTTCTTCATCGTGACATCAGTTTTCGTGAAGACGCCGGGCATTGACCCAAGCCAGCCAGAGGCAACTCTTGATGGCGAAGTAAAACCCACTATTCTCGTCGCGGTAAACGCTCAAAATGAGGTTTGGATCGATAAACGTCCTTACGACATCAGCGAGATTCGCCCGATCATTCAGTCAATCTTGGCTGAAAGCCCGAAAGCGGAAGCCATCATTAAAGCTGACCGTGACGCCGAAGTGGGTGTTGTGATGTCGGTTCAGGAACTCATGCAGGACCTGAAAATCAATACCCGTGTCGGTACAGAATAAGAGGATACGGATATGAATAATGTCGTCCGCTGGTTAGTTTTTACACCACTCGCTGCCCTATTTACGGTTCTTTTGTTTCTCGCGATGCGGGCCCTGATCTCGAAAGAGTTTCAGCCGCAAGATAAAGGTGAAACTTCAAGTTTTGAAATCAACCCAAAGGTTGAAGATATCAAAGTCATCCAACGCGAAACAAAAATCGATCGCGTTCGTAAAGTTGTAACGCCTCCACCTCCGCCGCAAATCGAGCGTGCGAAGGCCGATAAGCCAACGGAGAAGATCGCGTCTATTGAAGGTGCTGTCCCTGAGTTTGAATCGCCGAAGATTGATGCGTCGAACTTTAAGATTACAGTGTCAGATCGCGATGCGCAGCCTTTGGTTCGTATTCCCCCGATTTTCCCGCCTCGCTTCTTGCAGGGTGATAACTCTGGATATTGTAAGGTTAGATTTGACGTGAGCCCAGAAGGGCAACCTTTCAACGTCGACGCCTATGTATGTACGTCGAGAACGTTGAAAAACTCGACGGTTAAGTCAGTCCAAAAGTGGAAGTATAACCCGAAGATCGTTGACGGTCGCGGTGTATCCCGAAGCGGCGTTGAAACAACGATCCGTTATGACCTGCAAGATGAACGTGGCCGTAAAATGCCACTCCCGTCTGGCTTCTAGGGTTGCTCTCAGAGCTGCGTCTTTGTGGCTCTCAATAATTTAGGTGGATCGCCCTGACACAGTGTCGCGGTCCCCACTTTGAAGGTTACTCTCGGTCGAACCGCTCCACGGTCCGACAAAGATTGACTAGACTACGTTGGAATATGATTTGCGTCTCTTCCGACTCCGAACAGCAAGGATGAAACGATCATGACCTGCCAAACACATAAAACGCCACTGCGTACCCGCGCCGCTTCACTGCTAGGTGCAAGCCTTTTGGCTGTTGCGACACTAGGTGTCTCAACTGTTGCATTCTCTGGTGCGGCTTACGCTCAAGAAGCTGAGGAGGGACGTCAGTTCTCTGCTAAAGCCGGTGAGAAGGTCAATGAAGCGCTTACGCTCGCCAATAGTGACCAAACGCAAGCGGCTGTGTCTCTGCTTCAGGGTGTCATTTCTGATCCAAGTTTGAACCCATATGAGAAATCTACCATTTATCAAATGATGGGCCAATATAGCTATCAGCTTGATCGTGCCGTCGAAGCTCAACAGTATTTCGAAAACGCGATTAGTGCCGGCGGACTTCTTCCAAATGAAGTCGGAAACATTAAGGTTGTCATCGCGCAGTTGATGATCGGTAACGGTCAATATCGCGAAGGTGCGACGCGCCTTGAGAACTATTTGAACTCTGGCGGCCAGCAAAAGCCGCAATATATTGACCTTCTCGTCAATGCTTGGGTTCAGGCTGAAGATTACCGCCGTGCACTACCGTGGGCTGAAAAATGGTTCAATTCAGCAAACCCGAAAGAGCGTAAGCATTTCGACCTCTTGAACTTCCTGTTCAACAATTTGGGCATGCAAGGGCGTCAGGCAGACATCGTCAAGCAGATGATCAATCGTTGGCCTGAAGATAAAACACTTTGGGACGCATGGGCATCTATGTTGGCCAATGGCGGACGTGAGCAAGAAGCGTTTGAAGTGACAAAAATGCTCTATCTTGGTGGCGCATTGAGTGAAGAACAGGACCTTCTGAAAGTTGTTCAGTATTATTCTTTTTACGACATGCCCTTCCAGGCGGCTGAAATTCTCGAGCGTGAGTTAAATGCAAACCGTATTTCACGTACACCTGATAAGTTGAAGCAACTGTCAGGTCTGTTCCGTCAAGCCCGCGAGTATAAGCGCGCGATCCCGATCCTCGAAGCTGCGGCAACGCAATCGGGTGAAGCGAAACTTTACGCGGATTGGGGCGAAGCTCTTTACAATGAAGGCTCCTGTGCGAAGTCTGAGAAGGCGTTCACGGAAGCGATTAATCGCGGTTATGATGCTGGTAAATCTTGGATGCTCATCGCTAACTGTCGC
>CALHXF010000014.1 GCA_938040095.1 uncultured Caulobacterales bacterium | reverse complement strand
AAATCGATGCCGTAATTCAGGCCCTTGGTAGAAAACAGAACAACAGAGGCAATGATCGCAATCACAGACAATGCCGCCGCGATCATACGCATATTAATAAATGGGACGCGCGGTTCCTGTGGCAGGATGCGGACGAGTGAGATATCTTTCATCGGATCAAACCTAAATTGGAAGCGTTTTTGGACGTTTACCACGCAGCCACGTGGCCGTCAGTAAGCGCGCGAAAATAACAGCGGTAAAGACTGACATCACGATGCCAATCGCGAGCGTCACGGCAAAACCGCGAACAGGACCAGAGCCGACGAAGTAAAGCGTAACAGCCGCAATCATTGTTGTGATGTTGGCATCCAAAATCGGAGCCAAGGAGCGTTTATACCCCGTCTCAATCGCATTGATGGGCGTTTTGCCGTTATATGTCTCTTCTCGAATACGTTCGAAAATCAACACGTTCGCATCAACCGCCATACCAATTGTCAGGATAATACCTGCGATACCTGGTAGCGTAAGTGTCGACCCGAAGAGCGATAAGGCCCCCGCAATGAGAACAATATTTGTCCCTAGCGCCAAGTTCGCAATCGTCCCGAAGCGCAAGCCGTAACTCAGCCACATAAAGAATGCCACACCCAACAAGCCTATGCCCGACGCCACTTTACCCGCGCGGATCGAGTCAGCGCCCAGAGATGGGTCAACTGTGCGTTCTTCAACGATTGTCAATTTCGCTGGCAAAGCACCTGCATTCAAAAGAAGCGACAAATCACGCGCGGACGTCATCGTAAATCCGCCTTCGATGTAACCAGATCCGCCTGTAATCGCAGAACGAATATTTGGTGCGGTAATAACTTCGCCATCCAAGACAACGGCAAAACGCTTGTTAATATTACGTGCCGTCATCGTTCCGAATTCACGGGCGCAGGCCACGTTAAATGAGAAGTTCACGACTGCGCCGGCGCCGTCTGGGTGTGGTCCACCCGATGAATTCTTCAAACAATCACCTGTGATGCGTGTGCGTTCTTGCACAATCACGCCGCCTCGTTGGCCATTGGATTCAGAGTATGGGAAATATTTGTCACCTGCGCTCACCCGATGAGGCGGTGCCATAGCAATCAACATTGCCTGTTCATTGCCAGAGTCTTTTTCATTTACGAGATGGAAAGACAGGTTTGCCGATTGATTTATTCGCTCTTTAATTTCATCGATGTTCTGCGCACCTGGAACTTGTAGCAAAATACGGCGGTCACCTTCGGGCGCGAGGATAAGTTCAAGATTGCCGTTCGGGTCGATCCGACGACCTAAGACGCCGATGGACTTCTGAATAGTTTGCTTACGAATATATTCGATATTTTCATCCGTAATTTCGACACGAATGTTCTTCTCTGTTTCCCTAATAACCCGAGTCGTTTTTGCGGACCCAATTTGCGACGGGTCGATGGGTTGTGAGAGGCTTTGAAGCAGAGGCATTGCTTTATCTGCGTCTTCTTTGGTGCGCATCCGCGCAAGAATAGTCTCGTCATCGACGCGAACGAACTCCGTCCGTGGACGATCATCAGCGCGACGGAGTACATCGTTAATCGCGGTCCGCTCATTCACCAAAGCTTGGTTGACGATGGAGGATAGATCGACCTCTAGCAGCATGTGAGCGCCGCCTTGCAGGTCAAGACCGAGGTTAATTGTGCGTTGAAATGCGCCAGGCAAAGAGTCGCGACTCTTTTCACTCAGAACGTTCGGGATCGCGAGTAACAGTCCCAAAAGGACTGCACCGCAAATCATGAGTATCTTGGATCGAGAGAAAAACAACATAAGCTCAAGCCTTTAGGCGTGTATTGAGAAATTAGGCTTAGCCAGCATCATTTGCGGCGGTGCGGTCATGTTTGGCTGCGACCATCGCGCGTGCAATTTTAAATTCTGACGTTCCCGATGTGATCGTCAATTCCTCGTCGCCAACTTTTTTGATTTTGCCGATGATCCCGCCGCGCGTCACGACTTCATCATTTCGCTGAAGCTCTGAAAGCATTACTTTATGCTTTTTGGCTTGTTGGCTTTGTGGGCGTAAAATCAGGAAATAGAAGATCAAGATTAGCGGGCCAAAAAGCAGCAATGAGTTCATGATTGAACCACCAGCACTTGGCGCAGCTTGTTGGATAAGTGTGATCAGCATGTTATTCCCCATGTCCGTATTGATGTTCCAAAAAAGCGCACCTTCTCGGAAGAGTTAAACGGTATATAGGGCGCATAAACGCCATTGCAACGCGCAATGGCGATCTAGAGCTGCGTTAGCGTGTTAGGCAGTGGCCAGCAGGCAAAGTCAGGCGTTCACCCGGCTTGAGCGCATTTGGATTTGTGATCTCATTACGCGTGATAATATCATTCACACCGACGCATGTGCGACGAGAGATCGAATAGAGTGTATCCTTAGGCAGTACAGCGTAGATCGCTTCCGCCGCAGCCGCAGCAGGTTCAAAACGCGGTGAGAATTCCTGCGGCGCAGGTTCCACAACACGGCGCGTGACATAGCCGTCACGCGTTGGTGCGCTGGCGAAAATCGGCTGAGCCATCGTGTTGATGCTCTCAACGATCACTCCAGGGATAAGAATTTTTTGACCCAGAGACAAAGTCGTTCCAGACAAGCCATTTTCGGCTTTGATCGCGTCAACGGATGTGTCGTAACGCTTGGAAATATTATAAAGCGTGTCGCCCTTGGACACCGTGTGAGCCTTCAAAGAGGATGAAGACGGGGCCGAATTTGCACTAGAATACTCTGGCGCAAAAAGTTCTATTTGTTGAACAGGATTCGTCTCGGCAACATACTCATAGGTCGGCGCAGTATAGGTGGTTACAGGTGCCGAATAGGACGTGACGGGTGCAGAATACACAGTGACGGGCGCAGCACTTGTTGAATAAGTCTCATCAAAGCTAATATTATTAGCCGCACGATAGGCACGAATACGATCGGCCTCATCCAACAACTCTTGATATTGCGCGTCTGTCAAGTTGTCAGCGTTAAAATGCTGAGCTTCGACAACGCCGCGATCATCATAGGTCACAGGTGCATTTAGAATGGCATCAACAGTTGGCGAGATAGGTTCAACAACAACATTATAGCTGGATTGTGCAAAAACGGCGGAGCCCGTCAACGTCAGAGCAGCTGTCAAAAGTAGTGTGGTGGCGCGCATGGTTTCGTTCCTGTCGCAAGCAAATTTACGAATGGACTATGAAGGAACGTGATTAATGAAAGCCTAAGCGAAAGGAACTATATTGCTGACGCTCACCTCTTTCGATCAGGTTTCAGGCGCACTCTCATCTTTGGGGCGCTGCAGAACCGTAACGGCGAGGATTGAAATTTCATAAAGCAGATATATTGCGCCGCCCAAAATGAACTGCGTGATTGGATCGGGTGGCGTCGCAAAGGCCGCGAAAACGGCAATCCCCAAGACAGCGTATTTCCGCCCTTTGCGCAAACCATCCGCACTCACAACACCGATACGAGCCAAGAGTGTCAACACAACAGGCAATTGAAACGCCAAACCAAAGGCTAAAAATAGAACCATCGAAAGCGAAAGATAATCACTGACCTTCGTCATCAACTCGATCGTTTCCCCTGCCCCTAGCTGTTGTTGGTTCAACGCAAATTCCATAACGAATGGAAAAACAAACATGAAAACCATCGTTGAGCCGAGGAAGAACAACACGGGCGACAGGATCAAATAAGGTAAGAACACGCCGCGCTCAGTCTTATAAAGCCCTGGCGCGATGAAACGATAGACTTGAAAAGCGATCACGGGAAACGCCAGAATGACCCCGCCGAAGAGTGCAATTTTCATCTTCACAAAAAATGTCTCCAACGGATGGGTCGCGATGAGACCCAAATCTATCGCATCAAGTCCCTTCTCCACGAGGCCAATATTATAACGAACAAGAGCTTTCTCAAAAGGTTCCATCAGGAACGCGATGATTTGACGTAAAAACGGCGCGCATAGAATACAGCCGACCAATAGAGCCATGCACATCTTTATGAGTCGCGACCGCAACTCTAAAAGATGGTCCAATAATGGAGCTTCGCTCGCAGCGACCTCGTCCTGATGTTCCATCTTGTCAGTCATCGGAAGCTTCGTCTTTTGGAGAATCCGTTTCTGACGGCTCAGAGGCTGATGGCTTGATGTCAGAAGACTTAGAAGGTGACGGCTTATGCGGCGACGACATATCAGTTGCCTCGCGCAATTCCGCGTTCAGAGCTTTCATTTCACCATCAAGTTCTGGGTCGAGCTTGCCGAGGTTCTTCATCTCCTCGATCTCACGACGAATAGACGCGACTTCAGAGTCC
>CALHXF010000013.1 GCA_938040095.1 uncultured Caulobacterales bacterium | reverse complement strand
CATGATTCAGAAGCGGCGCGAATTTGTTCCTATGAATGTACCTATTGCGCAGATTGCGTAGAGATGTCGCTGCATAATGTTTGCCCAACATGTGGTGGCGGATTTACCCCACGACCCATCCGACCAAAACGGGCTTTGCGTGAGGGAAAATCTCTTGGTTTAGAGTTTCACCCCGCGAGTGTCGTCCGTGTCCATTCGCCGTTCATGCGCGAAGATATCGACGCCCACGTCGCGAGGATTAAGCACATCGCGCCCAAAGACCGCTAACCCTCTTTATCCAAAACGCTTCCGCTTTGAAGTTGGATATAATTTTGGATGCCCATTTGCTTAATGAGGTCGAATTGCGTTTCGAGGTAATCGACGTGCTCTTCCTCTTCGGTCAGGATGCGTTGCAGGATGTCGCGCGTGCCATAATCGCGGACTTTCTCGCAATGTTCGACGGCGTCCCGATACATGGGCACGGCGTGGTCTTCGAGTTTCATATCGCATTGCAAGATTTCTTCGACCGTTTCGCCGATGAAAAGTTTGCCGAGGTCTTGTAGGTTGGGCAAGCCGCCGAGGAACAAAATACGTTCGATGATTTCATCAGCGTGGTTCATTTCCTCGATGGATTCTTCATATTCTTTCTTGGCCAATTTCGTCACGCCCCAATCCTTGAGCATGCGAGAGTGGAGGAAATATTGGTTGATCGCCGTTAGCTCAGCTTTGAGAGCTGTGTTGAGCCATTCGATGGTTTTTGGATCGCCGCGCATGATATTGCCTCGTTTTGGGTCGGGGGTATTTTTGAGATAGTCGGGAGGAACGGCTGCGTCGTCAACCGCTATCCGTGCAGGTGCAAATCATTCGCGGCGATTTTTCAGTACCTGCGTTTCAGTTGCAGGAATTAGGAGGGTTTGAGGTCTATTCGGCAGCCTGCAACATCGGGTTCGATGCACGCCAGCTTTGTAGGCGCTCATTGATATCGCTCTTGCATTGGCCGCAGTTAAATCGCGTCCCGCAGGCTTTTTGAACACAGGCAGCGGTTTCCGCGCCTTGAGCAGCGGCCGCATCGACCTTGGCCGTGTTAATATTATTGCAGATGCAATGGATCATGCCAGTCACATAGGTCAGTTGCGAATGCGTGTCAACAACTTTGCAAATCACTCGCAAAAACAAGTAAGATTGAATTTACGGTTTCGGCGTTATCCTCAAAAGCTGTCCTGAATTTGCGTCCAATTTCCCGTCCCCATCAACGTCACGGCTCTCGACCAGAACCAAGATTGCGCCATCACCCGCAACGCGGACATCTCTGATGCGGGCGTTTAGATCAGAGAGCAGGTCTTCCTCGCCAACACTTACACCATTTTCCAAATCAACGCGGCGCAGGTCACGACTGGCAAGCCCACCCACCAGCGCGTCGCCCGTCCAACCGGGGAACATATCACCGCGATAAATCGCTAGTCCCGCAGGCGCAATGGAGGGCGTCCACCCATGAACAGGGTCGACCATACCCTCGAATGTTTCATAGGGCGAAATCCGCGCGCCTTGATAATCCCGGCCTTGCGTGGCTAAGGGCCAACCATAATTCGCGCCCGCCATAATACGGTTCAACTCGTCCCCGCCGCGCGGGCCATGTTCATGCTCCCACAGGGCGCCTGTCTCTGAATCTACCGCGAGACCCTGAACATTACGATGCCCCAATGAAAAGATTTGAGGCTTGAAGCTACGTCCATCTTTATCTTGCCCAATAAGAGGGTTGTCCGACGGCACGCCGCCATCGCGGGTAAGACGCACAAGTTTTCCCAAATGCGTATCAGCCTTCTGCGCATCCTCGCGATAGGCAAACCCATCGCCGAGCGTCAGCACCAATGTGTCGTCAGGCAGGAAAGCAATCTTCCCACCAAAGTGTTGCGCAGCCGATTTCGGCGGACTGGCGCGGAAGATGACGGTTGGGTTTTCCAAAACTCCGCCATTCAATCGCGCACGCAACAACGCCGTCCCATTCGCGTCGGCTGTGCCGTAAGCGTAAGAGATATAGAGCTCACGCGAGGTCTCAAAATCTGCCGCAATGGCGACATCCAACAGACCCCCTTGGCCAGCGACAAAAATGTCGGTCGGTAAACCACTCACCGCTTTGCGCTCACCTTCTGAATTTACGTGTAAGAGTTTCCCTGAAATCTCCGTGATCAAATGTCCGCCATCGGGCAGTTCCGCAACCGACCAAGGTTTTTCCAAACCTTCGACCAGCGTCGTCACCGTAAAGTCGGACGACGGACGTTGCGGCAAATCTGGCGCGACCTGTGGTTCAAGACAGGCGCTCAACATCACAGCACTTAACAGACAGGCGGACAGCCCTTTCAATTTGCGCTCGACTTTCATCATGATTTTAAGCTCTCACTTGACCCGCTGTTATCTTCCGCACTAGCCATAGCCATATGAAGCGATTTTTCAAATATGTTGTCAGTTGGCTGGCCGCGGTGATCACCACAACCGTGTTGGGTGTAATTCTCCAAACGCAAAATATTATCACGCGCCTTGAAGGTGTCGGTGCTGACATAAGCGTAGGTGAACGCCTGTCTATGACAGCATATGATGTGATGCGCCTCGGCAGCCTGTACGGAATTTTCATCGCGCTGGCTCTGATCATTGCATTTCTAGCTGGTGGATTGGTTTTCCGTTTCGCGAAATTTGGTCGACCCATCATTTACGTAGTCGCGGGCGCAATCGCGATGCTCGTGATGTTGTTCTCTATGAGAGAAGTCTTCTTTGGTGTGCCTCTGATTGGTGGCGCACGAAGCGGGTTTGGTATCGCGATGCAAATGCTCGCGGGGGGCGTTGGCGGATATGTCTTTGCGCGCGTGAGTCAGGCAAAAGAAATTGAACAATGATATTTAGCTGTCGATCAATGTCCATTTACAAGTGGGTCTGTACTGTGGCTGGGTTTGTCTATGCTCTAGCCTCAGGGATTGACGCTATGCAAAATTAAGCTGCGGCCCCGCAGTTTGCAGACCAAACGCCACAAATTTATGTCGCAATGTTCTTAAAAGAACTCGTTGAACGCCTTGTTGTTCGAGCACTAAAGCTGACCTTAGAAGATTTATATAAGTGAAAAGGCCCCTGAATGTGATTCAGAGGCCTCCATAATCTTGATATATATGCTTCGGCTACGTGTTCATCGAATCAAAGAAATCGCTGTTCGTTTTGTTGTCTTTTAATTTCGACAGCAGGAATTCAATCGCGTCCATTGTGCCCATTGGGTTGAGGATGCGGCGTAGGAGATAGGTTTTTTGGAGCACGACTGGATCGACCAGAAGTTCTTCTTTCCGTGTCCCTGATTTCGTAACGTCAATGGCTGGGAAGATGCGCTTATCCGCGACTTTACGGTCCAGAACGATTTCGCTGTTACCTGTCCCTTTGAATTCCTCAAAGATGACTTCATCCATGCGGGACCCTGTATCAATTAGCGCTGTGGCGATAATCGTGAGTGAGCCACCATCTTCGATGTTCCGCGCGGCACCAAATAAACGCTTTGGACGTTGCAGGGCGTTGGCATCCACACCACCGGTGAGGACTTTACCAGAGGACGGTACGACTGTGTTATAGGCGCGGCCCAAACGGGTAATCGAGTCGAGCAAGATCACGACGTCTTTGCCGTTCTCCGTCAGGCGCTTGGCTTTTTGGATCACCATTTCCGCGACCTGTACGTGACGTGTTGCAGGTTCATCAAAGGTCGAGGAGACAACTTCGCCTTTAACGCTCCGCTGCATGTCGGTCACTTCTTCTGGACGCTCATCAATCAACAACACGAGCACGTAACACTCTGGGTGATTTTTCTCGATGGAATGCGCGATGTTCTGCAACAGAACCGTTTTACCAGTACGCGGCGGGGCGACGATCAAGGCACGTTGGCCTTTACCAATTGGCGCGACGATATCGATAACGCGGCCAGAGTTATCTTTGCGGGACGGATCTTCGATTTCCATCTGCATACGCTCTTCGGGATAGAGCGGTGTTAGGTTGTCAAAGTGAACTTTATTCTGCGCCTGCTCAGGCGTGGAGAAGTTGATGGAAGTAACATCAGAGAGTTCGAAATAACGCTCATTATCTTTCGGGTAACGGATTTCACCCGACACAGTATCGCCTGTCCGAAGGCCAAACTTACGGATGCGTTTCGGATCAACGTAAATATCATCAGGCCCTGGGAGATAGTTTGCATCGGGCGCACGTAGAAACCCAAAGCCATCTTTCATGACTTCGAGAACGCCGGAACCATCTGTCCGCACATCATCTTCCGCGAGGTCTTTTAGGATACCAAAGAAGATGTCTTGCTTCCGCATGGACGCCGCATTTTCAATGCCAACATCTTCGGCGAAGCGGATCAATTCTTTGGGCTTTAGTTTTTTTAGGTCATCAAGAGAGATGGCAGTCATCTCATCAAGGTCTTGGTTTAGGAGGTCAGTCATATGGGTTTTCAGTCTTTTGATTCTAGGGGTTCGGTCTTGGGAGAGAATGCCATCCGAATAGGCGCATCATTCGCGCAATCAGATCATATGGATATGTCGTTCGGAATTGGCGGCAAAGCCAGGACGGCTTGCTTCAATGAAACGCATATGTGTGATTTCACTAGCGTCGTCAAGGGTTGGTGCCATTCGGAAGGTGAAAAGGCAAGATTCCTATGGTGACGCATCATTGCGCAAAGATTCACTTTTTTACAAATATCGTAATTCCAACAGCTCTCCAAAAGGGGCTTCAGCTTAATGTCCTATTTTGGGCGATGCGAGGACGCTCAATTTTCGACTGCTAAGAGCTAAGCGGATGTTAGGTCAGGTCCTTTAAAACAACAAAGCTGAAGTAATAAGCTCACCCGATTTTTCATCACCGATAAGTAGAGCGTTTGACTGGGTGTCACAAAAAAACCGCCGCCCAAAGGACGACGGTTCATTAGAAAGTATTACGGTATTAGCTAATGGACGCAGATAGTATCAGCATTTCCATCTGGATCGCCAGACACAGTCCCGTCGGGTCGCG
>CALHXF010000012.1 GCA_938040095.1 uncultured Caulobacterales bacterium | reverse complement strand
AGGCCAGAGTGCAATCTTGTGTCCCGACTATGCGTCGCAGCTATTCCTGATAATCACCCGTAATCATGCAGCTGCCATTGTCTTGCGCCGTTGTGCCCGCGGGGCAAGCGACTTCGGTGATCACGGGCGTAGACGCCGTGGACTCGTCCATTTCGGGCATGACTTTGTCTTTCACCATCTTGGATTTGGTCGTGATTTCATCGCCGTAAATCTCTGTTTCTTCTTCCGTGACGATCATTTTGCCATTCGTTGCGGTGATAACCTGCTCTGGTGTTTGTAGGATAACAGGGTCGCCGATGGCCGTGACGGTTCCATCGTCTGCGGTGGTGATATCATCCGCTTTGATGTCCACCTGCTCCATTTTGTCGGGTACGGCCTCGGAAGCGTCCGGTTTGTCTTGCGCAAAAGCAGGTGCGGCGAGCCACATCAAAGGCAACGCGGCGACAGTCAATTTTTGAATCATGTTCATAGGGTCTCTCCAAGACCCCCCAGTAAACCCAAACAAACGGCTCAAATTAGGCGAGATTATGACGTCATATGAAATTTCTAAGTTGAGCGAGCATCGCGGCTAGAAGCGCTTTTGCAAAGCATGGCTCAAAAACAAAATGGCTATGACCGCAGCATAAAATAGGACGTTCAACAAAAGACTCGACCAGATTACGACGTCCTCAAACAAAAATATTTGTGACCACCCCGTAGAACAAACGGGAGATGTGACATTGCCATCATACATGAAGGCCAGCGGCCAGCCCTTGGCCACGACCATGCCTGCGTCAAGATGTTCACAAAGGGAGAACGTTCCCTCGAGAAGGTCCGATGCCCGCAATTGTGCGGGGATAAATCCGCTGGCAAAGACGAGGGCCGCAACGAAACTCGCATAGGCAATTACGCGCCGCACTGCGGATCTTTGGTAATCAATCTATAACGTAACATTTCGTCCACGGTCAGCCAGTGAATGTCGTCGGGGCCAGCCGCCGCGCGGGTGAAGTCGTAAAAATCTGGATCGACACTCATTTTACTCAGGAAATATCGCTGCGTTGCACGTTGACCGTCATAGAATGTTTTGTCCGCACGTTCCCCAACCGCTGTGCTCCAACTATGCACGCCAATCATGGCCCCGCAGGAGATGGTGCGGGGCGACCCTGCGATGAACCAATCCACGGCGCCACTGGCGATGCGGCCATCTGCGGGAACATGTGTGCGCAGACCTGCCGCGCGCAAATCCAAGACGACACGACGATTCGTGCTCATATCCATCGTACCAGGCATATCTTGCAGGATGAGCGTTTTGACATTTGGGTTTTCGCGCACGAAATCTTTGATGAGATTATGGGATTGGCTATCCGTGGTCCCGCGCACGACGGCGCGTTGCCCTAGAACCTCAAAGGACAAACTATGTTCATAAGGTTCGGTCATATCCATAAATGTCAGAACGCCGATAATGAACATGACGGCGATAACGATAAAATGGACGAGTTTCATTCGCGTAATCTGAACGCTTATGGGCTTTCAAACAAGGGCCTGAACGGGTAACAGGCGCGCATTATGACAGACCAAACACACCCACTCACGCTTTATAACTCGCTAACGCGCACCAAAGAACAATTTGTGCCGCAAGACCCAAAACGGGTGACGATGTATAATTGCGGGCCGACGGTTTATTCTTATGCCCATATCGGCAATGCGCGCGCGGCGGTGGTTGCGGATGTCTTGTTCCGTGTGCTGCGTCATATCTATGGTGAGGACGCCGTGGTTTATGCGCGAAATATTACCGATGTGGATGATCGCATTATTCAATCGTCCAAGGAAACGGGCTTTCCGATTTCTGAGATCACAGAGAAATATGCGCGGATTTATAACGAAGACCTCGCGGGTCTAAATTGCCTTGCGCCGACGCATCAACCGCACGCCACGAAACATATCGACGATATGATTGCGATGATTTCGGACCTGATCGAAAAAGGAAACGCCTATGAGTCCGACGGCCATATGTTCTTTGATGTCTCGACCTATGAGGCTTATGGCGCGCTTTCTGGTAACACGCTCGACGCGCTACGCGGCGGCGACCGCGTGGGTGAGGGTGAAGTTGCGCGCAAACGAAACGCAGCCGATTTTGTGCTCTGGAAACCTGAATTACATGGCGTCGGGTGGGACGCACCCTTTGGACGCGGCCGTCCAGGCTGGCACATCGAATGTTCCGCGATGGCGAAAGCGACGCTAACGGAAACGCTCGAGACGGATGTCATCGACATTCATTGCGGGGGCGTAGACCTGAAATTCCCACATCACGAAAATGAAATCGCCCAAAGCTGCTGCGCGAATAACGAAGATAAATTCGCCAATTACTGGGTCCACAATGAGTTCTTGAATATGGGCAGTGAGAAAATGTCCAAGAGCTTGGGCAATGTCACGTTGGTGCATGATCTGCTGAAAGAGTGGGATGGGGAAGTTATAAGGTTGGCGCTTTTGAAGGCGCATTATCGGAGCGAGTTGAATTGGTCTGAGGATCTACTGCGGGAGAGTAAAGCGCAGATAGATGGTTGGTATCGCTCATTATTGTTGAGAAAAAAAGAGCTTGGTGATTTCTATAGCGATAAATCTGATAGTCATTTTATAAATATGACAAATCTACTTTTCGATGATTTAGACACCCCCGAGTGGATTGGTGGAGTTTCAGATTTTTCAGAAAAATCTACTGAGGAATTTGAGAGTGTAATTTCTATTATCACAGAAAATAATTGGGAGAGAAATTCAACTAACCTTGCTGGCGCGATTGGGGTTTTAAAGGCATTTTTGGGAACCTTTCATATCCTAGGCCTCCTCCAAAAAGACCCCGAAGAGTGGTTCAAGGGCAATACCTCATCCGACGACCAAGCCGAATTTGACGCCATCGCCAAACGCCGTGAAACCGCCCGCGCCGCAAAAGATTGGCCAGCAGCCGACGCCGCCCGCGACGAAGCCAAGGCGTTAGGAATCGTATTAGAAGACGGTCCTGAGGGGACGAGCTGGCGAAAGGCGTAACGCAGATAGTGTGAGTAAGATGCTACTTATGAGACTGTCGTTGCGGTCCGCATAAATTTTGATGTTTGGGGTTTGCTAATAAGTGTTCTGAAAACGAACAAAGCCCCGCAAGAGATCACGTTCGTTGACGTGGGCTACTATCTCTTGGGGTATCGGGGCTGATCAGAACGCCGAGGGTACAGCGTCCTAATGAGGTAAGCGGCCCAATAGATGGGCGCTCTTTTTTAGTTCTTGGCTAAGCGGAGTGTTTTAAGTTTCACACCCGTGTGGTCATTGTGAAGCGTGATGAGGCGGCTGCTGTTGGTGGCTTTGACGGCACGCGTTAGAACCTGCGTTTCACATTTACGCTTTAGGGTCGCAGGGACTGTGGCCATCGAATATCCAGAGCGCGAAATTTCGCGGCGGCAGGTCAGTTTGGCTTGTTTCTCAAGAGAGGCGTAAGTCGCATCGACGGTTGCTGTCGTGTCAACTTTCAACGTTGTCGTGAATGTATCATCCGCGGCGTGGGCCATGCTTGCGCCACCTAGAACGATAAGGGATGTGATGAGTGTACGTGCAAATTTAGTCATGTGATTTTCTCTCTCTTAATTTAATTACGCAGCCTCTTCCGCCGCAAAATCAAAATGGCTGAGATCAGAAAAATAGTCCTGATGAACAAATGTGGATTGGTTGTAATTTTTATGATGAAAATATGAGGTCGTTGAATCTAAACGGAAATTAGGCCATTTTGAGCCTTGTTTTATAGCAAAAATCAGATAATTTTCAGGTTATGGTGGGAATAACGACGAATACAACTAACATTGGAGCGGGCCAAAATTTTCAAATTGGTTCAATCTTAGTCGATCCAAGTCGAAATCTGATCAAGCAAGGCGACGAGATCACCCCCCTTGAACCTCGTGTCATGGATGTTTTGGAATATCTGGCGCTGCATCAGGGGGATGTCTGCTCGCGAGACGATATTATCGCGACGATTTGGAAGGTAGAATTCGGCGCAGACGAAAGCTTAACACGCACGATTTCAATGATACGCAAAGCGTTCCGCAAAGCGGGTGGTCGTGGGAAATATATCCAGACGATTTCTAAACGGGGCTATAGTTTGCAGGTGCCTGTCACCGCAGTTGGTGAAGCCGACCGTGAAGGTTTAAGCCTAACGTTCGCGGATTTCCTCGACGTCGAGGTTTTGCCGCAAGTCCTTGCGCCAGCGACGGCGGCCACGATTCCGTCTCCGATACAGACGCGCGTGAAACCTGCGCCTATTATTCCCAACCCTGCATATGTCTCGCCGAAGGAGACATCCCAATCAAATACGGCGTCTGCACTCGTGCCCTCGCCAAAGCCCCGCTTTCTCAAACCTACCCTTGTCTTAGGGGGCGTCATTGTCTTGGCTTTAATTGGCCAAACGGTCTGGACGACATACGCAAAGAAGACGACGTTTGGGCAATCCGTAGAGATCAATCAATATGGGCGATCGGTGGCAGTCATGCCGTTCTCGGATATGACAGCTCTAAAAGATAATCAGTATTTTTCCGATGGTTTGGCTGTCGAAATTTCAAATGAGATTGGGAAAATTCCGTCTTTGCAGGTGGTTGTGCAAAGTACAGATGTCGCCAATAGAAATAAAACGCTCTCTTATAAAGACATGGGTACAGAGCTTGCGGTCTCTCATATTATTCATGGGGCGGTTCGCAAGCAGGATGACCGCGTCAGGATTACAGCGCAGCTGATCAATACGAGTGATAACCAACGAGCGTGGTCTGCGAATTACGATGGTACATTCAAAGATGTTTTTGAACTCCAGCAGCGTGTTTCACAAGACATCGCAACAGAGCTTACACTGTTGCTTGATCTAGATATTAAAGAGGTGATTGATCTGGAGAATATACCGCTGTCTTCATTCACTTCGGGGAAAAAATAGTCTCATCGCGGATGATTTCGAACTCAATCCCCGCTTAAACTTTGTTTTCCGTACAGAAAATCATTCAAATTCAACACCTTGGTTTTTCTTTCAAGAGATGCGTCCCCGCACCGAAATTCCGTGTCATTTTAAAGCTGTCTTCTTTCAACGGGCGGTCATGTGCACATTGATCTGACTGGAAAGAAGCGACGCTTGTCATTGGGAGCGATCGGGTAATGTCGATCAATCTGGGTGGCCTAACGAGAGCTGTTTACCCCACGACTGGGTACATCGGCCGTTAGTGGAAAAAGGCGTCGTCGCGTGGGTCCCTTTGGGGCCGAAAACCATTAGCTCTTTTTCCGGTTCCGCCGGGCCCTGAAATACCCACGCGAACATCCCATTTTTCCAGCATTTAATAATAAGAGATACAGGAAGCAGACGCTTCCGAGGATGACGAGATCAGCGCTAAACATCGCGTGATGAAACTTGCATTTTGGACGCATTTGCCCCTAGAGTTCGTGCATGAAACTCTATGGTAATTTGAATTCTGGCAATTGCTATAAGGTGCGGCTTTTGCTGTCTTACCTTGGCGTGCCCTATGAGTATGTCGACATTGATGCGCCACATGGTGGAACGCAGACACCTGAGTTTTTGGCATTAAATCCCGCTGGGCAAATACCCCTGTTGCAATTGGGCGATGGTCGTACCTTGGCCGAGAGCAATGCGATCCTGATGTTCCTCGCGGAAGATACCCCTTACGTTCCCATCGGGGCGTTTGATCGAGCCAAGACCCTGCAATGGATGTTTTGGGAACAATATCGCCATGAACCCGCCATTGCGGTGGCGCGGTTTATTTGTTGCTATGCCCCCGACCGTGAGGGTGAGCTCCCGACGCTTCATGAAAAAGGCAAGCGCGCTTTATCCGTGATGGAGGGTCATTTGCGTGACACGCCGTGGTTTGTTGGTAGCGGTCCGAGTGTCGCCGATATTTCCCTCTATGCCTATACGCATGTCGCGGCAGATGGCGGATTTGATCTGTCAGATTTCCCCCATGTGCAAGCATGGTCCGCGCGTATGGCTGAACATCCACGTCATGTCGCGATGACCGATATTCCGCATTCCCCCTAATCAGAATTGACGCGGCGGTGCCCCTTGTCGGCACGTGTTCTGGCGCTATGGTCACGCCATGGGAACATTCGATACAGAGACGTTGATCATCGGCGCAGGCTTTGGCGGCATGTGTATGGGCGTCCAGCTCAAGGAAGCGGGCAAGACGGATTTCATCATTGTCGAAAAGGCCGATGAAGTTGGTGGAACCTGGCGCGAGAACACCTATCCTGGTGCAGAATGTGATATCGCCAGCGCGCTCTATTCTTATTCCTTTGCGCCCAATCCTGCATGGGATTTTAAGTGGGCCAAGCAAACGCAAATTCATGCCTATCAGAAAGGTATCGCAAAGAATTACGGCCTTTATGAGCATTTGCGATTTGGTCATACCGTTGTCTCGGCAACCTATGAAGCGGGCCGCTGGCGCACCGTATTCACGACGGGTGAGGTCATCACCAGTAAGTTTCTGGTCTCTGCGATTGGGCAGCTCCATATTCCCAAAACGCCTGAGATTGCGGGTGCCGCAGAGTATCAAGGCGTGAGTTTTCACTCCGCGCAATGGGATCACAGTTTCGACCATGTCGGGAAAAATATCGGTGTTGTCGGCAATGCGGCCAGCGCCATTCAACTCATCCCCGAATTGGCAGAGGTGGCCGACAAATTGACGGTCTATCACCGCACACCAAATTGGATCATCCCAAAGAAAGATCGCGCCTATACACGCCTAGAGAAATGGCTCGGTAAACGCATTCCTGCACTGGGCAAGCTCTACCGCTTTAGTCTTTTCGCGCAGGGTGAGTATTTTGTTTGGCGGATTATTCAAGGCAAACCGATTTCCCGCCGTTTTGGCGAAATCTGGGTGAAGTCTGGTTTGAAGAAACATATCAAAGACCCTGAATTGCGTGCGAAAATGCTGCCTGATTATCCAATGGGGGCGCGACGTATTTTACTGTCGGATAAGATATATCCAGCCTTTGCCCACGAAAATGTTGAGGTTGTCACAAAGGGAATCGACCATCTAACAACGGACGGCATTCAGACCGTTGATGGGACTGAACGGACTCATGATTTGATAGTTTACGCCACGGGGTTCTACACCAACCCCTTCTTGAAAGAGATCGAAGTTACGGGTGAACGCGGCGTGTCGTTGAAAGACCATTGGGCCGATGGCGCGCAGGCCTATATGGGGACTATGACGGCGGGGTTCCCGAACCTCTTTGTCCTGTATGGTCCGAACACGAATACGGGACACACGTCGATTATTTATAAGCTCGAAAATCAGATTGGCTATGTGATGGAACTCATGGCGCGCACGGACAAGACGATTGCTGTGAAACCAGAAGCCGAGCAAGCGTTTGGGCAAGAGATGCAGCGCAGATTGAAAGACCTCGCATGGTCCAAAGTTGACGCGAGTTGGTATAAGGTTGGCGACAAAGTTCCCAATAATTGGCCAGGCAGTGCGCTGGAGTTTAAGCGCCGTTTCAAAACCCCCATTTGGGAAGATTATGAGATTAGCGAATGACGACTTTACGATATAAATTACTTGAGACCGCGCTGAAGTTTTCTGGCGCAGGGCGAACAATCGGTAAAGGCTTGAAGCGCGGCAATATCCCGTCGGAGAAAGTCCCTGCGGGATTGTGTAAGCGTTGGAATAAATCAGAGTTTGAAGGCCGTGCCGTTTTCACATGTGCGCCTGTCGGGAGTAATACCGGGCGCATCTATGTCCACCAACATGGCGGGGCTTACGTCATTGGATTGATCACGCTGCATTTTGCGATGTTTACGAAACTTGCGGATATGTCGGGCGTCACAATTATCCTGCCTGACTATCCTTTGCCTCCAGAAGCATCTGCGGATGACATCATCGACTGGGCAGCCAAGCATTACGACACAGTTGCCGACGAATTTGGCGTAGAGAATGTGACGCTCGGTGGAGATTCTGCAGGCGGAAATCTCGCGCTGGCGATGGCGCAGAAACGAAAAATTTTGAACCCACTCTTGCTGCTCTCACCGTGGGTTGATGTGTTCCCGACAGATTTACCGGATGATATTCCGAACGCAGAAATTCTCTTGGACCCCGCAAACTTGAAGGCTGCGGGCAAACGATACACGGGGGAACATGATCCGAAGTCACCGTTGATCAGTCCTATATTTGCAAAGCCTGAGGACTTGCCAGAGGTTATGATTTTCACGGGTGAGAAGGATTTATTGTTTGGACAAATTAGCCAATTTGCATCGCAAATGAAGGCCGCGGGAAAGCTGGCTAAGCTCGCGACTTATGGCGAGTTCGGACATTATTGGATGTTCTACCCGACGCCAGACCGCAACAGTACGTTGATTGAACTCGCGGAGATACTTGCGACTGGATATACGTCAGAAACATAATTGTTTTCTGCTTGAAACAGACTGAAGATTTGTCACAGTTAAATTAAATAAATAAGACATTGGGGAGACATAAGTCATGGCATTACAGGCATATGATTGGATTTCATATCACGCGGCGACAAACCCGAACAAACGCGCGATGTTCGACCTCGCAAGTGGTCGGGATTTTTCTTATGACCAGATGAATGAACGTGTCGCCAAATGTGCGGGTATGTTGCGAGACAAGGGGATAAAGCCCGGAGATCGTGTTGCATTTCTTTGCCTGAACACCACGGATGTCATGGAGCTGGTCTTCGGGTGTTGGCGTGTTGGCGCGGTTTGTTTGGCTCTGAACTTCCGCCTGACACCACCTGAACTCGCCTATATTTTGAATGATTCAGAGGCTTCGATGGTTTTGGTCGATGCGCCTTTTGCACCTGTTGCTGAGGCGACCAAAGGCCTGACTAACGTTGACACATGGATGTTGACGGACGGCGTCGGTGGAGCCAGTGAATATGAGGCAGCTCTTGATGCTGCCGCACCTATCTTCGATTACCACCCACAGGACCTCGAGGATCAGTGTTTGTTGATGTATTCATCGGGGACAACGGGATCACCCAAAGGCGTGATTATCACCCACGCGATGCTCGATTTCACGGCGTCATCTGCGATGCGTCTGGGAGCGACGGGACCTGACGATGTGACGCTCAATAACATGCCATTGTTCCATATTGGTGGGTTAAACGTCACGGCACTGCCGTCGATTTGGATCGGCGGGACCTGCGTGATTATGCGCATGTTTGATGCCGACGCGACAATCAAAGCGATCTCTAATCCAGAGTTGGCTATTTCCGTGATGTTCTGTGTGCCTGCGGCCTATAACGCGATGCGGGCGAGTTCTTTGATTGAAACGGCAGATTTTTCTCGAATTAATTTGGCTCTCTGTGGGGCCGAGACCGTACCTGAACCGCTCATCAATTGGTGGCTCGCAAAAGGTATTACAATTCAAGAAGGTTATGGCATGACCGAGACTGCGGCGGCGGGAACGATGTTACTCAAATCCGACATTCCTCGCCGTATCGGTTCGGCGGGGCGTCCACTGATGCATTCACGGATTAAGATTGTGGATGAAGATGGAAATGAAGTGCCACGTGGCACGCCAGGCGAAATTTGGTTCAAAGGACTCGCGGTTACGCCAGGATATTGGCGTAATCCGAAAGCGAATGCCGAGAGTTTTACCGACGGATGGTTCCATTCGGGTGATATTGGGATCATGGATAAAGACGACTATATCTCTATCGAAGACCGCGTGAAGGACATGTATATTTCGGGAGGTGAGAATGTTTACCCTGCCGAAATCGAAGGTATTCTTTACGAATTAGAGCAGGTCGTCGAAGTCGC
>CALHXF010000011.1 GCA_938040095.1 uncultured Caulobacterales bacterium | reverse complement strand
CTTCATTCCCGGCGAAGGTGGTCTGGTGACAGACGCGATTTTAGATGCCGCAGAGCAGGGCGCAGTCGAAACTGTGTACTTGATGGGCGCGGATGAGCTCGACACGTCGAAACTCAAAGACGCTTTTGTGATCTATCAAGGTCACCACGGTGATAATGGTGCGCATGTTGCGGACGTTATCTTGCCAGGAGCAGCCTATACTGAAAAATCTGGTCTCTATGTGAACTTGGAAGGCCGCGTTCAATTGTCTTCGCGCGCTGTACCCCCAAAGGGTGACGCGAAAGAAGATTGGGCGATCCTTCGTGCGCTCTCCGAAAAGCTGAACCGCGTGCTGCCATATGATAATCTCGAAGCGCTACGCACAAAACTGATGGCAGATCACCCGACTTTTATGTCGCTCGATACGGCACCCGCTTTGGAAGCCTTTGATCCGACGACCTTGGGTGTTGCAGGTGATTTATCCGGTGACACGATGATGAACCCGATAGCGGATTTTTATATGACCAACCCGATTGCGCGTGCCTCCACTGTTATGGCGGAATGTTCAGCGGTGATCGAAGGTCTGAAGCCTGAACTAAATGAGGCCGCGGAATAATGTCCGATCTAATGACAATATTACCTCAACTGACGTTTAGTGTGGTGTGGACTGATCTCTCACCTTGGGCTTGGTTTGGTTTGAAACTGGTCCAAGCTGGTTTGTTTGCAATTACGCTAGCGTTGCTTGTAGCCGCCCTTGTTTTAGCTGACCGTAAAATTTGGGCCGCTGTGCAGATGCGCCGTGGACCGAACGTCGTTGGGGCTTTCGGTCTCTTGCAAACAATGGCGGATGCACTGAAGTTCTTCTTCAAAGAAATCGTTATTCCAGCAGGTTCTGACAAATTCCTGTTCATTCTGGCACCGATTATCGGCCTTGTTATGGCCTTCGCAGCTTGGGCTGTTGTGCCTGTCGCGCCAGGTTGGGTGATTTCCGACATCAATATCGGTGTTCTCTATGTGCTCGCGTTGAGTTCGCTCGGTGTTTACGGAATCATTATTGGCGGTTGGGCGTCAAACTCGAAATATCCGTTCATGGGCGCGCTGCGGTCTGCGGCGCAAATGGTGTCCTATGAGGTTTCCATCGGCTTCATCATTCTGACCGTAATCTTCCTCAGTGGCTCCATGAACCTCACGACAATTGTAGACTCGCAAGGCGCAGGCATTTTCAATTGGAATATGTTCCTGCTGAACCCTTTTGGTGAGTATGGTTGGAAAATTTTTCTGATCGCACCAATCATGTTTTACATGGGTGTTTTGTTCTTTATCAGTGCTTTAGCGGAAACAAATCGCCCACCATTTGATCTTCCTGAAGCGGAATCAGAATTGGTGGCTGGATATCAGGTTGAGTATTCTTCGACGCCGTTCCTTATGTTTTTCTTCGCGGAATATGTGAACATCATGTTGCTCTCGGCCATGATGACGATCTTGTTCTTGGGTGGGTGGCACGCACCACTCGATATTGGCGTTCAATTCATCCCGCCATTCTTCTGGTTCTTTGCCAAGACGGCTTTCATCTTCTTCATGTTCGCGATGGTGAAAGCGATTGTCCCGCGCTACCGCTATGATCAGCTGATGCGTTTGGGGTGGAAAGTCTTCCTTCCAACGGCACTCGTCGCTGTCGCATTGGTTTCAACTTTCGTAGTGGCCGCCAATAACTTCGGGTGGAACGCATAATGAACCGTATCAAACAAGTTCTCCGCGCCGCATTCCTACTGGAATTCATTGCCGCGTTCATTTTGGCGATGAAGTATTTTTTCCGTCCAAAAGTCACGATCAACTACCCGTTTGAAAAAGGCCCGATTTCTCCACGTTTCCGCGGAGAACATGCACTGCGCCGTTATCCTTCAGGCGAGGAACGCTGCATTGCCTGTAAACTTTGTGAAGCGATCTGCCCCGCGCAAGCGATTATGATCGAATCCGAGCCCCGCGAAGACGGATCTCGTCGTACGACGCGTTATGATATTGATATGGTCAAATGTATCTATTGCGGGCTTTGCCAAGAAGCATGCCCTGTTGATGCGATTGTCGAAGGCCCGAATTATGAATTCGCAACCGAGACACGCGAAGAGCTGTATTACGACAAAGAAAAACTACTTCAGAACGGTGATCGTTGGGAAACTGAGATCGCAAAAAATCTAGCCTTGGACGCGCCCTACCGTTAGGGGCACGACAACTAACCGCAGGACACTCGAATCGTGCTCATCGCAATCACATTCTACCTCATGGCCTTCACCGCCATAGCCTCAGCCTTCATGGTCGTGGCCTCGCGCAACCCTGTGCATTCGGTGTTGTTCCTTATCCTGACGTTTTTCTCTGCGGCAGGGTTGTTCATTTTGATGGGGGCCGAATTTATCGCGCTCCTGTTAGTCATGGTTTATGTCGGCGCGGTAGCAGTCCTGTTCCTCTTTGTCGTGATGATGCTGGACGTTGATTTCGTAGAGCTGAAACAGGGGTTTCTTCAGTACATAGGTATCGGGGCGACTGTCGCTCTTATCTTGCTGGCTGAAATGATCATGGTGGGCGCCGCTTACTTCATGGGTGAAACCAAGACGGTTGTTCCTGCGGATCCGAATACAAGTAATCTCGAAGCCTTCGGCGACGTACTCTACACGCAATATGCAGGGGCGTTCGAAGCAGCAGGCTTGATCTTGCTGGTCGCTTTGATTGGTGCAGTTGTTCTAACTCTGCGGGAACGTAAAGGTGTTCGGACACAGGACGCTGTGAAACAAATGTCACGCACGCGCGAGGATGGTGTCGAATTGATCGATATCGAACCTGGCCAAGGCTTAAGGTAGGGGGTCGTTATGCTCATTGGTTTACACCATTACCTCATCGTTGCGGCGATCTTGTTCACCATCGGTGTGTTCGGGATTTTCGTGAATCGGAAGAACGTCATTATCATTTTGATGTGCGTTGAACTCATCCTTCTTGCCGTGAACATCAACTTCGTGGCGTTCTCAACCCATATGGAACCCGTCGCAGGCGCAGACCCGATTGCAGGTCAAATTTTTGCGCTGTTCATTTTGACGGTTGCCGCAGCGGAAGCTGCTGTTGGTCTTGCCATTCTCGTCGTTTACTTCCGCAACCGCGGCAACATCGCGGTCGAGAATATCGACCTGATGAAAGGGTAGGACCGTGATCTATCAATTCATCGTTTTTGCGCCGTTATTAGGCGCAATCATCGCCGGTGTTGCGGGCACACGTTTTGGATCACAAATCCTGAACGCGACCCTTTCCAAAGTTGTGACAACTGGCCTCTTGTTTCTCTCCGCGATCCTCTCTTGGGTCGTGTTTATGAACATTGGATTCGGAGATTCCCCTGATCAGACGGTTCAACTGTTCCGCTGGATGGAAGTTGGCGACATGAAAGCCGACTGGGCGTTGAAAATCGATACGCTAACAGCCGTTATGCTGGTCGTCGTGAACTCCGTTTCCGCGCTCGTTCATCTCTATAGCTGGGGCTATATGAGCGATGATAAATATCAACCGCGCTTCTTTGCCTATCTCTCTCTCTTTACCTTCGCGATGCTTATGCTCGTGACAGCCGATGATTTCATCCAGTTGTTCTTCGGTTGGGAAGGCGTTGGCCTCGCGAGTTATTTGCTGATTGGCTATTATTATAAAAAACCGTCTGCGAATGCGGCGGCGATCAAAGCCTTTGTGACCAACCGAGTTGGCGATGTTGGCTTGGCGCTAGGCATCATGACGATCTTCCTGATGTTTGGTTCAGTGAAATTCGATACAGTCTTCGCAGCCCTAGAAGGCGGTGCTGACACTATTTTGCCGTTCCTTTGGATGGAATTTAACGCCCTCGAATTGATTGCGTTCCTTCTATTTATCGGTGCAATGGGCAAATCTGCGCAGTTCGTTCTCCACGTTTGGCTGCCCGACGCGATGGAAGGCCCTACACCTGTTTCGGCTCTTATTCATGCCGCGACTATGGTCACGGCTGGCGTGTTCCTTGTGTGTCGCGCGCATCCGATCTTTGAACTTGCGCCTGTGACTTCTGGTTTCATCACGACCGTTGGTGCGTTCACGGCCCTCTTCGCGGCGTCTGTTGCTCTGGTTCAAAACGACATCAAACGGGTGATTGCTTATTCAACCTGCTCGCAGCTTGGGTACATGTTCTTCGCGGCGGGCGTAGGCGCCTATAATGCAGCGATGTTCCATCTCTTTACCCATGCGTTCTTTAAGGCGCTTTTGTTCCTCTGTGCGGGTTCCGTTATTCATGCGCTGCATCACGAACAAGACATGCGCAAAATGGGTGGTATCTGGAAAAAGGTCCCTTGGACCTATGGCGCGATGATTATTGGTACACTTGCGATCACGGGTATTGGTATCCCGGGTAGCTACACATGGGGCTTTGCGGGATTCTTCTCGAAAGACGCTATAATTGAAGCCGCCTATGCAGCACGTGGCGACACGAACGCCGCCATCTTCGCCTTCTGGATTGGTATCACTGCCGCTCTTATGACCAGTTTCTATAGCTGGCGTTTGATCTTCATGACGTTCCACGGAAAATTCCGTGGCGAACAGCATACGCTTGATCATGCGCATGAAAGCCCATGGAATATGCGTGTGCCTTTGGTCTTGTTGTCCATAGGCGCGGTCTTTGCGGGCGCGGTCTTCCATAAGTACTTTATGAAAGACTATGGCGGATTCTGGCACGGCGCTTTGCCTGCTGTGGATGGCGAACATCATGCCTCGATTTCAAATACGCTTTACGCTGCGGCTGAAACAACGGCATCCGATGCGCATTACGCCGACGATCACGCTCCTTCAGGACCGTTCGGATGGTTATTCAAAATGGTTCATGGTTATCCGTATTGGGTGCTTCTTTTGCCGCTCGTCGCCTCTGTGACAGGGTTTGTCGTGGCTTACTTCATGTATGTCCGTGGCAGCGTCACAGCCAAAATCGATAACATCAAGGAAACAGGTGGGTCGCCGCTTTATAATTTCCTGCTGAACAAGTGGTATGTCGATGAGCTTTATGACGCGACAGTTGTTCGCGCTGTTCGTAAGCTCGGCGACATTTTCTGGAAAATTGGTGATGTCCGCATCATCGACGGTTTAGGCCCCAATGGTGTTGCAAAACTCGCATCGGGAGCCGCCAAGCGTGTTTCCAAATTGCAAACAGGTTATCTGTATCACTACGCCTTCGTTATGTTGCTTGGCGTGGCACTTCTCATTTTAGTTGCCTTCCGCGGCACAACGGGAGGATAGGGCTATGTTAGAAGATCTCCCAATCCTGAGTTTTATTACGTTCATCCCATTGGCTGGGGCGTTACTTCTTGCGCTCTTTGCGTGGCTGGGTAAGGCCGAAGGTCGCGAGCAATTAGAGCGTAATGCGCCGCGTGCGGCGTTGGTCATATCTATTGCTGTTCTGATCCTTTCAATCCTGATGACTTTGGACTTTGATAGCACGAAAGCTGGTTTCCAATTCATGGAAGACACGCCGTGGCTAGGTGGCGGTATTGAGTATCGCGTGGGTGTCGATGGTATCTCTGTTCTGTTTGTCTTGTTGACGGCGTTCCTGACACCATTCTGTATTTTGGCGTCTATGACATCTGTCAAAAAACGGATGTTGGAATATATGATCGCGTTTTTGGTCCTTGAAACCTTGATGATCGGCGTATTCGTCGCGCTTGATTTGATCCTCTTCTATCTCTTCTTTGAAGCCGTTTTGATCCCGATGTTTATCATCATCGGCGTCTGGGGTGGGAAGAACCGTGTTTATGCGTCTTACAAGTTCTTCCTCTACACGCTTCTTGGATCCGTCCTCATGCTGGCGGCGATCCTTTGGATTTATAACTACAGCGGTATCCAGTTGGGTGAGCGCACGACAGATATGCGGGTTCTAATTGAAGAACTCAAAATCCCCGGCGGTGCCCAGACATGGCTCTGGTTGGCATTCTTCGCGTCATTCGCCGTTAAAATGCCGATGTGGCCTGTTCACACGTGGCTCCCTGATGCTCACGTTGAAGCGCCAACCGCGGGTTCCGTTATTCTTGCGGGTATTCTGTTGAAACTTGGTGGTTATGGTTTCTTGCGGTTCTCTATTCCGCTGTTCCCCGAAGCGTCGCTAAATCTCGCCCCGATCATCTTCTGGATGTCCGTCATTGCGATTATCTACACCTCGCTTGTGGCGTATCGCCAGAACGATATGAAGAAGCTAATCGCGTATTCATCCGTCGCCCATATGGGTTTCGTGACGATGGGTATCTTCACCTTTAATATGCAAGGTATTCAGGGCGGTATTTTCCAGATGCTTAGTCATGGTATCATCTCAGGCGCGCTCTTCTTCTGTGTTGGCGTCATTTATGATCGTATGCATACGCGAGAGATTTCATTCTATGGCGGCCTCGTCAGCAAAATGCCTGTTTATGCGGCATTGTTCCTTTTGTTCACGATGGCGAATGTTGGCTTGCCGGGGACGTCCGGGTTTGTGGGTGAGATTTTGACAATGGTCGGTGCTTATCAAGTTAGTCCTTGGATCGCATTTGGTGCGGCGATTGGGATGATCTTGTCCGCTGTCTACGCCTTGCATCTATATCGTGCCGTGATTTTCGGAGAGGTTGTCAATGACAAGCTCGATGATATTTTGGATGTAACCCGAACAGAGCTGTTCATTCTCGGAACGCTCGCGTTTTTCACGATCTTGCTAGGTGTCTATCCGTCTCTGATTACGGATGTGACGGCAGCATCAGTGGAAAAATTGATCGCTGATTTCAATGCGGCGCAGATCGCAGCAGGAGTGCAGTAATGCTTCAAACTCTCTCGACATTTTTGCCGGAGTTGTTTCTAGCGCTCTCGGCCTCACTCTTGTTGGGTTTCGGACTATCCAAGACCCAAGACCGTTCCGTCCTCGTCCGCTACATTTCAGTGGGCGTTCTCGTCGTCTTTGCGTTCATGGGCTATATTTTGGACCGACCTGATGGGACGTCTTTCTCAGGGCTTTTGTTCAATAATGATTTCAGTGATTTCCTGAAAGCAATCATTGGTCTTGCTGCAGCGGCGGCCTTGCTGCTGTCCAAGAACTATTTCCAAAAGGAAAATCTCGACCGTTACGAGTTTTCCGTCCTGACACTTTACGCTGTCTTGGGTATGTCGATCATGGTGTCGGCGAATAATCTGTTGGCGATGTATATAGGTATCGAGATGCAATCTCTCGCGCTTTACATCATGGCTGCGTTTAACCGTGACAGCTTGCGGGCCTCAGAGTCTGGCCTGAAGTATTTCGTCCTCGGCGCATTGTCCTCGGGTTTGCTGCTTTATGGCGCATCCTTGATTTATGGTTTTACCGGATCGCTCGACTTCGAAACAATCCGCGCCAGCATAGCCCTGACAGGACCAACAACAGGTATTATCGCGGGCATGGTATTCTTACTGTGTGGTCTGGCGTTCAAAATTTCTGCCGCGCCGTTTCACATGTGGACACCTGATGTCTATGAAGGTTCACCAACACCGGTGACGGGTTTCTTTGCTGCAGCTCCAAAGCTTGCGGCTATGGCAATCATCACACGGCTTCTAATCGTACCATTTGGCGATATCATCGGTCAGTGGCAGCAGGTGATTGTTGTGCTTGCCGTGCTTTCCATGGTTGTCGGGTCTCTCGGTGCGATCATGCAGACGAACATCAAACGTCTGATGGCCTATTCGTCCATCGCCAATATGGGCTACGCGCTTGTGCCTTTGGCGGCGGGAACGATTGCTGGCGTCCAAGGTATGTTAGTGTTCATGGCCATCTATATCATCACGGTCATCGGGGTATTTGCGATTATCCTACAAATGCGTTTGCGCAATGGCATGGTCGAGAAGGTCAGCGACCTTTCTGGTTTGTCAAAATCCAACCCTGGCATGGCTTTCGGCCTAACAATGCTCATGGTGTCCTTGATCGGTATTCCGCCGTGGTTAGGCTTCTTTGGTAAGTTGTTTGCGTTTGTTCCTGCTGTTGAAGCAGGGCTTCTATGGCTTGTCGTTGTCGCACTTGTGGCTTCCGTAATCAGTGCGTTTTACTATCTTCGCATTATCAAGACGATGTGGTTCGACGAGCCGAACCGTGAGTTCATTCGCGGCCCGCGCACAACGCGCTTGATTGCGATTTTGTCGATTGTTCTCGTTATTCCTGTGCTGATTATGCCGGGCATTTCGACTGCAGCTCTGGGACTTGCCGAGTCAGCTGCTCAGGCCCTTTTTGCGCAGTAGAGTTTTAGGCCGCTTGGCGTGAAATTCTTCCAATATCAGACCCTCGGCAGCACAAGTGTCGAGGCAGACCGTTTGTTTGAGATAGGCGAGGCGCCCACATTTTGGGTGCGAGCGGATCAGCAGAATGCAGGTCGTGGCCGACGAGGGCGTGAATGGTCGTCGCCAAAAGGAAATTTCTACGGTACAGCCTGTTATGCGTTCGACGGAACACCTAGTGACGCTGCGAAGCTTAGTTTCGTTGCTGCCGTCGCCGTTGCGAAAACGCTCTCCGCTTACACGCTCACCACACAACCGACATTGAAGTGGCCCAATGATGTCTTGATCGATGGCCGCAAGATCGCGGGCCTTTTATTGGAAGCCAAGCCTGGACGTGTGCTGATTGGCATAGGGATCAACTTGGTGTCTCATCCTGAAACCGGCAACGTACCGCCTACGCATCTACTGGAACATATGGATCCAGCCGTTCTCGATACGGATGAATCCGAATTTACGGGGGCAGACGGCGTCCTCGCGATTCTGGCGCGGGAATTTGACCAAGCGTTCCGCCGTCATCGCGCTTATGGATTTTCTGCGACCCGCACCGATTGGACGGCGCTATCTGCGGGTGTACCTGGACCTGTCACGGTTCGTTTGCCGAATGAGACATTCACAGGCGAGGCGCAAAGCCTTTTGGAAAACGGAGCGTTGCGTGTCGTCACAGAGGATGGCACGATACGGGACGTCCACGCAGGCGATGTCTTTTTTGGAAGCTGACGAAATGTTACTCGCGATTGATAACGGTAATACGAATATCCTATTTGCTATCCATGATATGAAAACAGGATGGCTGTTTGAATGGCGCATCGCCACCGACCCTGCGCGCACAGCTGATGAATATGCTGTGTGGTTTCATCAGCTCATGGGCATGGTGGGTTTGGAGTTCAATAACATCTCAGCTTGCGTCATTTCCTCGGTTGTTCCGCAGTCAATTTTCAATCTTCGGAATTTGGCGAGGCGTCACCTAAATGTTGATCCGATTATCATCGGAGAGCCCGGTGTCGACATTGGGATTGGGATGCGTGTTGATAACCCAGAACAAGTTGGTGCGGATCGTTTGGTGACGACACTAGGGGCCATCCAACGCTACAAAGGGCCCTTGATAATCATTGATAGCGGTACGGCCACGACATTCGATGTTGTTTCCGCCGATGAACATTTTGAAGGCGGTGTGATTGCGCCTGGAATTAACCTGTCCATGCGGGCCTTACATGAAGCGGCAGCGCAACTCCCTCGGATCGAGATAAAGAAACCAGAGGGTGTCATCGGCAAGAATACGGTCGCTGCCATGCAGTCGGGTGTGTTCTGGGGATATATTGGCTTGATTGATGGCTTGGTCCGCCAAATCCAAAAAGAGGATAGCCGTGACTTCACAGTCATTGGTACGGGTGGCGTTGCATCGTTGTTCGAAGGGGCAAGTGAGACAATTACGCACTATGACTCGAAACTCACGATTGATGGTCTATATGAAGTCTGGCGTCTCAACAGTTAGACGCGACTCATCTGGCGACGAAGCGAAACGGCCTCTCGCGCCTCACAATAAAGAATCATTATGACAAAACAAAAAAACCAAGACGAACTTGTCTTCCTTCCACTTGGCGGGTCAGGCGAAATTGGTATGAATTTGAATATGTTCGGCTTTGGGCCAGAACATAATCGCAAATGGATTATCGTCGATATTGGCGTGACATTCGGCGGTGCAGACACGCCCGGCGTTGATATTATCATGCCGAACATCGACTTCATCGAACAAAATCGCAAAGATATCCTCGGCATTGTTCTGACACATGCCCATGAAGACCATATGGGCGCGTTGGCGCGCCTTTGGGATCGTATCCGTTGTCCCGTTTGGGCGACACCGTTTACGATGTACCTCGTGAAAGATCGCCTCGCAGAGGTTGGGCTTTTGGATCAAGTGCCGCTAAATATAGTGGAACTTGGCGGGAAGATTGAAATCGGGCCATTTGACATCGACCTGATTACCCTAACGCATTCAATCCCAGAGCCTAACGCGCTTGCTATTCGCACGCCGCTTGGCACAATCCTTCATACCGGAGATTGGAAAATCGATGCCAATCCACAAATTGGTGACCCAGTAGATGAAAAAGCATTGCGGGCTTTGGGAGACGAGGGCGTCCTGACCATGATCTGCGACTCCACTAACGTTTTCTCACCCGGTGAAGCTGGGTCGGAAGAGGGCGTTCGCGAAGAACTGATCAAATTGATTGGTGAGTATAAAGGTAAAGGTATTGCTGTGGCGTCCTTTGCATCAAATGTCGCACGAATGGAATCTGTGATGATGGCTGCAAAAGCGAACAATCGCTCGGTATGTCTCATGGGACGTTCAATGAAACGTATGACGGCCGCGGCGAAGTCGATTGGCTTGTTGTCCGAAACAGGCGTCCTCCTCAGCGAAGACGAAGCGCAATCTATGTCGCCGGGCAATGTCCTCTATCTTTGCACGGGCAGCCAAGGCGAACCTCGCGCGGCCCTCTCACGCATTGCTCATGGCGAGCATCGCTCTTTGAAATTCAAAAAAGGCGACGTTGTCGTCTTCAGTTCTAAAATCATCCCGGGGAATGAGAAGGGCATCTTCGCACTTCAAAATGCACTGGCTGATGATGGCGTCGAAATTGTGACAGAAAAAATGCGTGACATTCATGTGTCCGGACATCCTTGCCGTGATGAACTGGCGCGTATGTATGAATGGGTGCGGCCACAAACGGCTGTTCCCGTGCATGGCGAACGTCGTCATTTGCTAGAGCATGCAAAGCTTGCGAAAACATTTGGCGTTAAAAAGACCTATGCCCCGCGAAATGGCGAGATGATCCTGCTTGCACCTGTTGGCCCAAAGGTCATCGATATCGTAGCCTCGGGTCGCTTGCATCAGGACGGTAAAGATATTGTTGGTGCGACCGATGATGGATTGCGCTTGCGTCGAAAAATGGCTTTTGCGGGTCATGTCTCGGTTAGCTTGGTCGTTGATAGTCGTGGCAAACTTGTGTCAGGGCCCGAACCGCGCGTCAGCGGATTCCCCGAAGGCCATAAAGGTAAGTTGATGGATCAATTGCTAGACGCCATTGCTGATTCTGCGGAGGCCGCTTTTAATACGCTTTCACCAAGTGCCAAAAAAGACGAAGACGCTATTGAAGATCGTGTCTCAGCCAAGGTTAAACGTTTAGTCCGTGACCGCACGGGTAAGCGTGCATTGGTTGAAGTTACCGCACATAAGGTAAAGTAGCATGTCAAAGTCTGATACAACGGAATTTGAACTCGGACCAATGAACCATGTCGGCGTTGCGGTTCCTGACATTGAAAAGGCGATTACTTTTTACCGTGATATCATGGGCGTGACCGATATCTCAGAACCTGAAATTCTAGCGCCGCAGGGCGTGAAATACGCCTTTGTCAATCTACCGACAGGGCAGGTTGAATTGATTGAACCTTACGGCGAAACTTCGCCAATCTTAAAGTTCCTTGAGCGTAACCCGAAGGGCGGGCAGCACCATATGTGCTTCGAAGTCGCCGATATTCACGCCGCAAAGTCTGTAATGGAAACGCGCGGTATGCGGGTTCTAGGGGAACCGCGCATTGGCGCACATGGAACACTCGTGGTGTTTCTGCATCCTGGTGATGCGGGCGGCGTTTTGATTGAGCTGATGGAAAGCCATAAAACTTGCGAAGCTACGGACCACTAATATGAATTGGTTTTCTGCACTTGTCGTCTGGCTCATCATCTGGTGGCTTGTTCTCTTTATTATCCTGCCCATAGGTATTCGCGGTCAGGCCGAAGAGGGCGACATCGTTAAAGGTTCTGAACCTGGCGCGCCGCATACGCTCAATATCAAACGGAAGTTTATTCAGACGACGATTATTGCCTCTGTGCTTTGGGTATTGACCTGTGGGTTGATTCTCTCAGGCTGGGTCAGCTGGGAGATGTTGGGCGACTTCATTCAACGCTGATTTATGGTAAATGCGCCATTAACAAATGGTTGCTATTCAAACGTTGCCGCTGTCTAGGGGCTCGTCTAAGCCCATCCTATACCGGACCTAAAATGACCGGGTTAAAACATAAGAGATCGCTCAATGCGCCTGTCCCGATATTTTCTTCCCGTCCTTAAAGAGACACCTGCTGACGCCACGGTTGCGTCGCATCGCTATATGTTGCGCGCAGGTATGATCAAGCAAAACAGCGCGGGTATTTATACGTGGCTGCCACTGGGTCACCGCGTGTTGAAAAAGATCGAACAGATCGTGCGCGAAGAACAAAACAAAGCGGGCGCTATTGAGATGTTGATGCCAACAATTCAATCGGCTGACCTTTGGCGCGAAACAGGGCGCTATGATGCCTATGGTCCAGAAATGCTTCGGATTACGGATCGTCATGATCGTGAAATGCTCTTTGGTCCAACGAATGAAGATATGATCACGGATGTATTCCGTTCATTTGTGCGATCTTACAAAGATTTGCCGAAGATGCTTTATCACATTCAGTGGAAATTCCGCGATGAAACGCGCCCACGTTTTGGCGTGATGCGGGGCCGTGAATTCCTGATGAAGGATACTTATAGCTTCGATTTGACCAAAGAAGACGCGGTGAAATCTTACAATAAAATGTTCACAGCATACCTAAACACCTTCGCGCGTTTGGGCATCAAAGCTGTGCCAATGAAGGCCGACACAGGCCCAATCGGTGGCGACTTATCCCATGAATTTGTGATCCTTGCTGAGTCTGGTGAAAGCGAAGTCTTCTGCCATCGTGATCTCGTCGAAATGGCGCCTCCGGGAGACGTCGATTTTGAGGGTGATCTCAGTCATATCTTTGACGAACGCACCTCTTTGTACGCAGCGACGGAAGAAATGCATGACGCCGAAGAATTTGCAAAAATCCCAAAGGACAAACAGCTATCTGCGCGTGGCATTGAAGTTGGACATATTTTCTACTTCGGAGACAAATATTCTGCGCCGATGAAGGCGACGGTGATGGACTCTAACGGAAAACCGCAAAATGTAATGATGGGCAGCTACGGTATCGGCGTCTCACGTCTCGTCGGCGGCATCATCGAAGCGTGCCATGATGAAAATGGTATCGTTTGGCCGAAGTCAGTCGCCCCATTTGGCGTGGGCATTATCAATCTGAACATGAAGGACGAAGCTTGCGGCGTTGCTGCAACGGACTTCTACGAAAAATGCGTGGAAGCTGGTTTGGACCCGCTCTATGATGACAGTCCTGATCGGGGTGGCGTGAAATTCTCACGTATGGACCTTATCGGTCTGCCCTATCAAATCGTTATAGGACCACGTGGCCTCAAAGAAGGCATCGTTGAGGTCAAAGACCGTGCAACGGGTGAACGTCAAAACCTCTCTCCCGAAGCCGCGATGAACCTCCTCGTCGAAGCATTCGCCTAAAATGAAGGCAGGCGCAGACACATCAGGCCAGAGCAGCCCCTTCGGTACAATTGAACGCCGCATCGCGACGCGTTATTTGCG
>CALHXF010000010.1 GCA_938040095.1 uncultured Caulobacterales bacterium | reverse complement strand
AGCCGTCAACGTGCAAGCCATGGTCTTTGGCAATATGGGCGAAACCTCCGCGACGGGCGTTGCCTTTACGCGCGATCCCTCCACGGGCGCGAACGAATATTACGGTGAATTCCTAATCAATGCGCAGGGCGAAGACGTGGTTGCGGGTATTCGCACGCCACAAACTCTTACGAAAAAAGCCCGCCAAGACATGGGCGAAACGGCGCTGTCGATGGAAGAGGCACTGCCCGAAGTCTATGCTCAATTGGCAGAGACATTCGTGACCCTTGAAGGTCATTATCGCGACATGCAGGATATCGAGTTCACTGTGGAGCAAGGCACGCTCTGGATGTTGCAAACACGGACAGGCAAACGGACGGCACGAGCTGCGATTAAAATCGCGGTCGATATGGCCGAAACAGGGCAGATCACACGTGACGAAGCGCTGATGCGGATTGACCCGCTGGCACTTGATCAGCTGTTACATCCGACGCTTAATCCTGACGCGCCGCGCGATATTATTGCGATGGGTCTGCCTGCTTCTCCGGGCGCCGCGATTGGTGAAGTCGTCTTCAACTCTGACGAGGCCGAAGCCAAAGCCAAGTCTGGGCACAAAGTTATTCTGGTGCGCATCGAAACCAGCCCAGAAGATATTCACGGCATGCACGCCGCCGAAGCGATTGTCACGGCACGTGGCGGCATGACGTCTCACGCGGCGGTGGTTGCGCGCGGCATGGGGACACCTTGTGTGTCTGGTGCGGGCGACATCCGAATTAATTACGAAGCGCAGGAATTCACTGTTGCAGGCCGTGTCATCAAAGCGGGCGACATTGTCACTGTTGATGGCGCAACGGGGCAAGTTTTCGCTGGCACGGTCGATATGGTCCAGCCTGAGCTTTCAGGTGATTTCGCGAAAGTCATGGAGTGGTCTGATGAAGCTCGCACCTTGGGTATTCGGACCAATGCGGAAACACCGCTCGACGTCCAAACCGCTGTTGATTTCGGCGCAGAAGGCATCGGCCTCTGCCGCACAGAGCACATGTTTTTTGAAGCCGACCGCCTCGCGAATTTCCGCGAGATGATCTTGGCCGAACATGCCGAAGGTCGCGAAATGGCGTTGGAGAAAATCCTCCCCGTACAACGCGATGACTTCGCGGCGATCTTCCGCATTATGGGTGACTTACCTAGTACGATCCGCTTGCTCGATCCGCCACTGCATGAGTTCCTGCCGCATACGGAAAAAGACATTGAATCTGTTGCTCAAGAAATCGGCGTGCCTGCGGGTGAGTTGATGCGCCGCGCGCATGAACTGCAAGAGAGCAATCCGATGCTCGGTCATCGGGGCTGTCGTCTCGGTATTTCCTATCCTGAAATCTATGAGATGCAGGCACGTGCGATTTTCCAAGCGCAGAAACTTGTTGCTGACGAAACGGGTACGCACCCAATTGCTGAAATCATGATTCCGCTCGTATCCTCTGCTAAAGAGCTCGAAATTCTAAAGGGTCGCATCGACGCGATTGCTGCGGAAATTGGAACGTCAGATTATGTTGTCGGTACAATGATCGAATTACCACGTGCGGCCTTACGTGCGGGTGATATCGCGGAATTTGCGGAGTTCTTTAGCTTCGGTACCAATGATTTGACGCAAACAACCTTTGGTCTTTCGCGCGATGACGCAGGACGTTTTCTCCCTGACTATGTTGCCGCTGGGATCGTCGAAAAAGACCCTTTCGTCTCGCTCGACCAAGAAGGTGTGGGCGACCTCATCCAAATCGCGGTTGAACGTGGCAAAGCGGCGCGTCCCGACATTAAACTCGGCATCTGCGGCGAACATGGCGGCGACCCATCCTCGATTGATTTCTGCCACCGCGCAGGCCTGAACTACGTCTCTTGCTCGCCATATCGCGTGCCGATTGCGAGATTGTCAGCGGCACAGGCGGCTATTCGGGCGAAGGGGTAGGGTGTCTTAAGGCCTTGATTGATGAGTATTATCGAAGGAAATTCAGTTCTGAAGGCTAGGCGGTATTCCAAGAAAGACTACGATGGGGTTACTTTTGATAACTGTGTTTTGTACAAGTGCGTTTTCAAGCTTTGTACCTTTAGCGGCGGTAATTTTTATTATTGCACCTTAGTCGATTGCGATTTTTCAGACTTCAATTTTTATTGGGTTGGACATTTGAGGAATGCTTTTGTGTCGTGCAATTTCACAGATGTTAAATTTTGCGGCATTGATCTGACCGATGTAACTTTTGTAAATTGTACATTTACGAGAACGCAATTCAGACCCAGTAATCTCGGCGGAGGCTGCGATCTTAAAACGACGCATTTTGTTGACTGTGAATTTAAAAATTGTGTCTCTTTGAATTCTAAAATTGACGACGAGAACCCTTTACCAGAGCAAATTCAAAGCAAGAACATGGACATCGAAGATATTGGTTTAATGTGAATTGGGGTCACAGTTGATCAGTTGCTCCTGAGCTTTAATATAATTTTCACTTTTAATTATCGATAAACGATATATGTTTATCGAATGACAGACAATATTCACCCGTCCTCCCGATCAATTCGCGCCTTAGATGTTGCGGCGAAGGCTTGGTACACGCCCGTTCTTCTGGGCCAGTGGATATTTGTTGCTTATATTTTCTATGCCTATGGATGGCCAGTGGTCGCGGGAGAGCTCGCGGAGTGGAATGATCATTTGTCGCAAGCTTATGAGCCAGGTCGCACATTTGGAAACCTAACCGTTGCCGTCCATCTCGCGTTAGCAGTAATTGTTCATTTCTTCGGCCCGCTACAACTCGTCCCCGCCGTCAGGAAAAAATACCCAAAGTTCCATCGATGGTCAGGCCGCGTATTTGTCCTCAGCGTCGTGCTCGTCACGGCGGCGGGGGTCTATATGTTGATCGTCAGAGAGATCGGCGCATGGACTCTTCGTGCTGGCTTTATGCTCCAAGGCGCGTTGATCTTGGGGTTTGCATGGCAAGCCGTTCGCCACGCCAGACAGCGCAAATTCGCAACCCACATGCAATGGGCCACCCGCCTTTTTCTCGCAGCGAGCGCCGTTTGGTTCTTTAGAGTAATGATCATGATCTGGTTCGTTTTGACAGGCGGAATCGGAATCGACACTTCGGACGGAACAGGGTGGTTTATCGACGCAATGTCAGCGTTCCAGTTTTTACCTCTGGTCCTGTATGAAGTTTACATCCGCGTGAAAGCAGGATCGAATAGCCGAGCGAAGATCGCCTTCGCCGTGTTCCTGTGGATCGCCGCCGCGTTGACAACGGTCGGTGTCGGCCTCGCGACGTTGGGCATGTGGTTTCCCGTTTTAGGTTAGGGTGGCGAAACCTTTATTTATAACACGCTGCTAACAGAGCCTGCATCGCGTCCAATCCCAATTCCTGCGTTAATTTGATGTTTCGATCAGGGATTCCTTCTGGGTTTGGATGGCTCTCAACGGCCTTCTCAACGCTGGATTCGCGTAGGATATGGATCATGGGGTAGGGCGAACGGTTCGTGTAGTGACTGGCGTCAGTTTCGTCGATATTTTCGAATTGATAGTGCGGATGAAAGCTCGCGAGTTGATAGATACCGGCATACCCTTGATTTTCCAGAACGGCTGTCGCGAGTTCTAACATATCTAAATAGGTCTCAAAATCGGACATGGCTGTTGGGAAGATCAACAGGCTTGTTTCTCGATCTGTATCTCGGTCCAACGTGATGCATTCGAGGAGAATATGTTCGAGTTGTCCCTGTAAATCCTCCGCCTCAATGACAGCATAATGAATGCGACCCGCATCAAATTCGCGTTTCGCAAAGGGGCAAAGCGCGTGATGAATAATGACGTCTGAAAGCCATTTTTTGGTGTGAGAAATGAAGGTCGCGTGATCGAGCATGATGGGCATCTTGATAGGTGAGTTAGGTGTCTTGGGCTAGGGGATATATCGACTTCAAAACTCCATCCGCGTTTATAAACGGCCTTTCGACTAAATAATCTCACACAATCAGGCGCTTAAATTTTCTTTCAAGAGATGCGTCCCCGCCTCCGAAAATCGTGTCATGTTTAGGTGTCTTCTTTCAACGGGCGGTCATGTGCACATTGATCTGATCGGGAAGAAGCGACGCTTGTCATTGGGAGCGATCGGGTAATGTCGATCAATCTGGGTGGCCTAACGAGAGCTATTTGTTCCGAGACTGGATAGTATGGCCGTTAGTGGAAAAAGGCGTCGTCGCGTGGGGTTCTTCTGACACAAGACGTCAGTTGGGCTCGAAAACTACTATTTTATTGGGTTTCCGCCCGAGCCTGACTACCCACGCGAACACCCCATTTTTCCGACACTAAGAGATACACGAAGCAGAGGCTTCCGAGGTTTAGTAAGGCCAGCGCCAATACTCTCCCTGTCATCCGCGTTCCGTTGTTTGAGACACAAACAACCAGACGGGTACCGTCAGGTCCTGCGTTTGGAGCAGAAGCCGCACGTTCTTCAGACGGCAGCGGATAATTGCGACTGCAAAAGTCCCAGCCTGGTTGTTTGCTTCTCAAACAACCAGGCTGGGATTACGTTTGCGCTTGGGGGTTAGAGATAATCACCCACTCAAAAAACCACGCAACTGACATGACAGTGTCATGAAAGCGAGTTAGGGATATTCTATGAAACATTTATTCCCCCTTTTGGTGTCTGTCGCCTTGTCTGCTGGTTTGCTCTCTGCGTGTGAGACCGTCCCCACTTCATCCTCCAATGCGATTGAGACGGGCGTAACGCCTATGAGCTCTGCGCCTTTGGATAGTTCCAAGGCTCTGACGCGCATCGCATTTGGGTCTTGCTTGAATGAGACGGAAAATCAGTCGATTTGGAATACGGTCGCAGCGGAAAATGCTGACCTCTTCCTTTTTACGGGCGATAATATCTACGGGGATACTTATAAATCCGACCCCCGTTGGGCCGATCCGTCCATGCCGAAAATGCGTCAGAGTTATAATACGCTGGCCGCGGTTCCTGAATTTGCAGAATTCCGCGCCAAGACACCGATGCTCACGACATGGGATGATCATGATTATGGTGGCAATGATGCGGGCGCTTACTACCAATTTAAAGACTTAGCGCAGGATATGTATTTGGATGCGTGGGCGGTCCCCGCCAATGATGAACGCCGTAAACGCGATGGTGTGCATACGTCAAAAATTATTGGGCCTGCGGGGCAACGCGTACAAATTATCATGTTGGATACGCGGTTCTTCCGCACGGAATTACAGGCCACGGACAAGCGCGGAGAAGCGGGCAAAGAGCGTTATGTTCCCCTCGAAGGCGGGCACGGCACGATGTTGGGTGACGACCAGTGGGAATGGCTAGCAGGTGAGCTGCAAAAGCCCGCTGATCTGCGTTTGCTTGTGTCTTCCATTCAGGTTCATGCCGATGGGCATGGTTGGGAAGCGTGGCGGACAATGCCTGCCGAGCGTCAAAAGCTCTATGATATGATTGTTACGAGTGGGGCCGAAGGCGTTGTATTGATCTCTGGGGATCGTCATGCGGGTTCTATCTACCGTCGCGATGATATTACCGATTATCCGCTTTATGAGGTGACAGCGTCATCCTTGAACCTGCCGCAATCGACATGGCGTGCCGAAGCGGGAAATACCGATATGGAAGAAGGTCCATATCGCATCCATCCGATGCAATTTGAGGTCAATTACGGAATAATTGACGTAGATTGGGACAAAAAAGAAGCGAAATTGAGGGTTGTGAGCCCCAAAGGCGGTGATTTCGTCAATGTATTCTCGTTTTAAGCGAATTATTTTTCAAGTTTAGTCTACCAAGAGCGCACACTGATTTCGAATTAAAAACATCAATTAATCAGTATGTTAATGGTAGTTCACCTTGTTTTTCTGTGCGGAATAGACACCTCCGACCCGTTGCAAAAGAGTCACAACTCCCGAAAAAGGCGCGTGAATTGCAACAGATTACCGTGAATCACGTTGTTTGGACGTGAAAATCGGCTAGGGAACGCGAGTTATGCGCAACGTGCAAAACATATCGGGCTGGCTGGGAGCTATTGCCACTATCGCAGTCGTAACGTCTGTGATTCCTGCGATTGGGGAGAAATCCTCCGCGCAGCGCGACAATGCCCTATGGGCGCAGGCCGCGACAGATTTCCAAGCCTTTGATGCCCAAGTTACTGATTTTGATGTGACAACGACGCCTCGATTGCGTGATGCCGCTGATATTCGGATGCTCTCTCCGCTTCGGATTGAACATCGTCGTTGGGCGAAAACACGCGCCGTTGAACATACGTGCTTATCTGAAGCGGTTTACTACGAAGCGCGCTCTGAATCGCGTTCCGGACAACTGGCTGTCGCAGATGTCGTAAAAAACCGCGTAAAGTCTAAGCATTACCCAAATACGATTTGTGGTGTGGTCTACGAAGGTTCGCATCGCCCATTTGCTTGTCAGTTTTCTTTCGCTTGCGACGGTTCAATGGATCGCGCGCCGACAGGCAAAGCTTGGGACCGTTCGCAAGATATCGCGCAGGTCTCGCTGACTGGGTTTGTGCCTGATCTCACGCAGAACGCGACGCATTATCATACGGTCGAAATTCAACCTGATTGGGCTGAGACTTTGGAATTTAAAGCCAAGATCGGCTTTCACAAATTTTACCGCCCGAGCTGGCGTGAGCGGACGACAAGCGTTCCCGCTATTGCCATCGCGCCGCCAACTTAGCCTATATTGCGAGGACCGACGGACGTTCTAGTCCACGTCGATCACAGGCCGCCAATACCGTATTTCTCAACAGGCAAGCAATTGTCATTGGACCCACACCGCCAGGGACGGGTGTGATCGCGCCTGCGACGTCGCGAGTCTTTCTGTAATCCACATCTCCGACGAGGCGGAATTTACCAGGACGTTTGACACTCGGGATACGGTTGATGCCAATATCAATGACGCAAGCGCCCGCTTTCACCCAATCGCTTTTCACCATTTTTGGACGACCGACTGCAGCAACGAGAATATCCGCGCTACGGCAGACGGCGGGTAAGTTCTCTGTTCTGGAATGGGCAATCGTCACGGTGCAATTTTGCTCAAGGAACATGAGCGCGGCAGGTTTTCCCACGAGAATGGATCGACCGAGGACGACGCAATGTTTACCCGTCAGGTCGCCCAGCGCGGCCTTGGCCAGAATAACTGACCCCGTCGGCGTGCAAGGGCGCAAACCCGCTTGGCCCAAGACAAGACGCCCCGCCGAGACATCAGTCAATCCATCAACGTCTTTGGACGGATGGATTTCTGCAATCACGGCGTTGGAATCAAGATGATCTGGCAAGGGCAACTGAACCAGGATGCCGTCGACGTCTTCGTCGGCGTTTAGGGCTCGGACGATCGCTGTGACTTGATCCTGGGTGGCTGTCGCGGGGAGGCGATGTTCAAGCGAGCGCATGCCCGTTTCTTGGGTGAACTTGATTTTATTGCGGACATAGACCTGACTTGCAGGGTCATCGCCGACAAGTACAACGGCAAGTGTCGGCGTGATTGGTAGGGCAGCAACCGCTTTGGCTACAGTTTCACGGGTTTGCGCGGCGACCGCTTTACCATCTATCAAATTGTCAATGAGGGACCCTCGAAGTTCGTGCTGTGGAGATATTGAAGGCCTCCTAGCAGGTCCGACGTGGATTGCATCGATTTTTTCAGGTTTGACGCTTTGTAACGTCATCACCTGTCGCCTTGGCAGATCATACCCGCTATGCTTTACCCGCACATAGAGATAATGATTTGAAAAGGGTCACATGAAGGCCATTCGTATAGCTTTGAATATCGGCAGCATTGTCCTCGTGGCCGTGCTGGGGTGGTTGGTTGTGCGTATCATTTTGGGCATCGCAAGCCCGTCTAGTTTGCGTGTTGCTGACCCCATTATTGCCCCCAATTCGGCGGCAGTGTCATTGGCATCTAATGAGACTTATGATTTCACATCCGATCCTTTCTCATTTGGTCAAACGGCGGTCTCGACGATTGTCACAGAAATCGTTGAGGACGCACCAGAAACAAGTTTGAATTTGAAGCTCAAAGGGATTGTCTCAGACAGTAGCGCCGCATTCCGTCTCGCGGATGGGAAAGATAAATCTGTTGCGATTGGCAAAGAAGTCATGGACGGAGTCACCTTGACGCGTACGACGAAAACCTTCGTGATTTTAGACGTGAGGGGTGAAGATCAAAAGCTCACGCTCGAACGCGTTAAATTGGACCCCAATGGTGAGAATAATGTGATTACTCGCGCGCCCGCCGCAAAATCCGCAAGTTCGACGGTTAGAATGCCGACCCAAGCCGAAGCCGAAACTTTGTTTTCGCAAATATCGCTAACGCCTCAGAAGGAAATGTTGCCAGGTGGCACAGCCCGCCTTCTTGGGTATAAAATAACACCTCGTTCTGGGGCTGATCTATCGAAATTCGGCTTGAAGTCTGGTGATGTCGTGACGCGGGTTGGACCGGTCTTGCTCAATGCAAATCGTGTGAATATCAAAGAGCTGCGCGAGTTAATTGCGACGGGCGCTGCGCAAGATTTAGATGTAATCCGTAATGGAGCCTCCGTTACAATCCGATTAGGCCAATGACTATGTCCATTCGAAATCTTTTCGCCTCTGCGGCGCTTGCCTTGGCACTGTTTGGCGTAATCATGACGCCCGCCTTTGCGGCTGATGATCATGTGATTAATATGCAAGATGTCGACATGAAGGTCTTCATCGAAAACGTTGGTATCGTCACGGGGCGAACGTTTGTCATTGATCCACGGGTTAATGGGAAGGTGAATATCGTATCAGAGAAAGCCCTCAACGACGGGCAAGTTTTCGCGGTCTTCAAGGAGGTTCTGCGCGTTCACGGCTTTACAGTTGTACGCTCTGCCAATGGCGAATATCGCGTGACGCTCTTGCAGGGCGCTGCGCAAGACGCGCCATTTTCTGCGTCAGGAAATGGTATCGTTGGACAATTTGCGACAACGATTTTGCGGGTACCAGACGGAAAATCGGCTGAAGCTGCGCGTTTGATTAAACCCGTCATGCATTCGCAAGGGCAAGTTTCGGCCAACCCCGATGGTGACATTATCGTCATCACAGATTTCGCAGAAAACCTCCGCAAAGCGCGCGCGATTGTCGACGCGATGGGGGAAGGTGGCAACATCCGCGAAACGATTCAACTG
>CALHXF010000009.1 GCA_938040095.1 uncultured Caulobacterales bacterium | reverse complement strand
AAATATTTGCCATCCGTGCCCAAGGTTTCATCCCACTTGGGGTCGCCCGTTGATACGCTGATCGGGTCAATGCGGATATCAAGGCGGCTGGCGGTCGGGTCTTTTGGGTTGAAATCCAAACCCCCAGAGATGTCATCAAAGCGAGCCGTGTAGAATGACAGACCTGAATGACTAAGCGACCAATTCACCGAGGCATGCGCAGGATCGAGGACGTAAGCCCCTTCGGGCGCGGCGTTCACATCTAGGCTAGGCGCAGTTGCGCAGGCTGTAAGCGCAAGAAGAAGGGGGAGTATAATGTGTTTCATGACCACATCCTAACGTGCTTCACGACAAAATATAGTTGAAAGCACCTCAACCCTGACGCAAAGCGCAAAAATGCCAAAACCTTTGAATGCCGATAGTCTGAAAAACCAACCCGCGAAACCCTCACGGCGTGAGTGGCTTTGGTCTGAGTTTAAGTTCTTCGCGAAACTCGGCGTGTTCATCATCGCTTTTAATACCCTAATCTGGGGGCATTTTAAGATTCCGAGTGAAAGTATGCAGCCGACCTTAGAAGTTGGCGATCGGTTATATGTGTCGAAATACCCGTATGGCATATCGAAACATTCCCTGCCGTATTTGTTGCATAATTTACCTTTGCCTGAAGGTCGAATTTTCTCTCGCGTGCCTGACCGGGGAGACGTCGTTGTTTTTCGTAATCCGAAAAGCGGTATTGTGATGATTAAGCGTCTTGTTGGACGCCCTGGAGACAAAATCCAAGTGCGACGTGGTCAGCTTTATCTCAATGATGTTCTAGTCCCACGAGAAAAAATCGACGGACGCTTATATCGTGAACATAGAACCGAACGTGTGCGGTCGGTGAATGTCTATGCGCAGACTTTGCCTGCGTCCGAAAAGGACTTTGTGATTTATGAACGCAATGATGTATCACCTCTCGACAGTACGCCCGTTTTTATTGTCCCCGAAGATACCTTGTTTTTCATGGGTGATAATCGCGACAATTCGATTGATAGTCGCGCGAGTGATGGTCCTGGCATGGTGCATATGAATTATGTTATGGGGCGGGCCGAACGGATGATGGTCAGCTTCAAAAAGTGTAACCGTGACGAAGATCTGCATTGCCCACCAAAGGGCCGTTGGATGGTGAAGCTCTAATTGTCTATCGACGCCAAGGCCTCGCTGGACTATCCGTAGCGAAATTCTGAATTAGGTGAATCATGTCCGAACGTAAAATGACTGAAATGAGTTTTGAGGATGCCTTGCTAGAGCTTGAAGGTATTGTTGGACAGTTGGAACGTGGTGATGCACCGCTCGAGAAAAGTATCTCGATCTATGAACGCGGTGCTGCGCTGAAGGCGTATTGCGAAGGTAAGTTAAAAGACGCGCAAATGAAAGTCGATAAGATCGTATTGGACGGGCAGGGTAACGCTGGCACTGCGCCATTTGACGGTTAGAATTTGATGTCACTCACCGCTGCTTCAAATTCAACGACCTCTGATTTCCCTGCGCGCTTACGCGACGTCGCCGCGGCAGTTGAAACGCGCTTGGAGGCTTTACTGTCCCAGCCGCACGGTCATCAGTCCGTTATTTTTGAAGCGGCGCGCTATGCGGCGTTGGGTGGTGGAAAACGTTTGCGGCCTTTTTTGACGGTTGAAACGGCGCGCATGTTGGGCGGTCCGCTGGATCAAGCGCTGAGCGTCGGGTGCGCCTTGGAATGTCTGCACGTCTACAGTCTTGTGCACGATGATTTGCCCTGTATGGATGATGATGATTTGCGCCGTGGAAAGCCCACTGTTCACCGGGCCTATGACGACGCGATTGCTGTTTTGGCGGGCGATGCACTGCTGACCCGCAGCTTTGGCATTTTGGGCGAAGTCGATTTACCTGCCGATATACGCGTGAAATTGGTTGCGGAGCTTGCCGTATCGGGTGGCATGTCTGGCATGATCGGTGGGCAAGTTGTCGATATTACTGTGGCGGAAGGCGAACGTGACGAAGCCTTAATCACCGATCTGCAAGCGATGAAAACGGGAGCGTTAATCGACTTTGCCGTGCGAGCGGGCGGCTATGTCGCAGGTGCGTCTGAAACAGAGCTTGCCGCACTCTCGGCCTATGCGCGTGATATGGGGCTCGCGTTCCAAATACAGGACGATATCCTTGATGTAACAGGAGATGCGGAAACGGTCGGAAAAGCCGTTGGGAAAGACGCAGACCTCGGTAAAGCCACATTTGTATCTATATTAGGCCTTGAAGGTGCGCGACATCGCGCGAAAGAGCTGGGTGAACAGGCGAAGAATCGTCTTGAACCTTGGAATAAAGATGCGCAAACCTTGCGTGATACTGTGGACTTTGTACTGGAACGCCAGCACTAACAGACCACGATAACGAACGGAAATTCCGGGGCTACCCCCGACATTGCTATGACAAAAACGCCGCTATTAGACACCGTCAATATCCCAGCCGATATCAAAGGCTTCTCGCGTGAGCAAATCAAGCAGCTCGCCGATGAAGTGCGCACGGAAGTCATCGACGCTGTTTCCGTCACAGGCGGACATTTGGGCGCGGGTTTGGGCGTGGTTGAATTGACCGTTGCGATACACGCCGTCTTCGATACGCCAGATGACAAGTTGATTTGGGATGTGGGCCATCAATGTTACCCGCATAAAGTTCTGACAGGTCGCCGCGAACGTATGCGGACCATCCGCAAGGGTGGCGGTCTTTCGGGTTTCACGAAACGGGCCGAAAGCGAATACGACCCCTTCGGTGCGGCGCATAGTTCGACCTCGATTTCTGCAGGCATGGGCTTTGCCACGGCGCGCGATTTGGATGGTCGCAACAATCACATCATTTCCGTTATTGGCGATGGGTCGATCACGGCTGGTATGGCTTATGAAGCGATGAATAATGCGGGTGCCACGGACAGCCGTCAGATCGTTATTTTGAACGATAATGACATGTCGATTGCACCGCCCGTTGGCGCGATGAGCCATTTGCTCTCCCGCACGGTCAGCAGCGGTGGCTACCAAGCCCTCCGTGGGGCTGCGAAATCAATGGTCAAAGGTGCACCGCGTCCGATTAAATCCACCGCCAAAAAAGCCGAAGAATATACCCGTGGCATGTTCACGGGCGGTACGTGGTTTGAAGAGCTTGGTTTTTTCTATGTCGGTCCCGTTGATGGGCATGACTTGGACGCGCTGATCCCTGTGTTGGAAAACGTCAAGAAAATGAAAGACGGTCCCGTCCTCATTCATGTCGTGACGCAAAAGGGGAAAGGCTACGCGCCCGCCGAAAATTCCGCTGATAAATATCACGGCGTTAGCAAGTTCAATGTCGTCACAGGCGAACAGTCCAAAGCTAAAGCCAACGCACCGTCCTACACCAAAGTCTTCGCGGAAAGCTTGATTTCTGAAGCCCGTAAAGACGAAAAAATTGTCGGCATCACCGCCGCGATGCCAGGCGGTACGGGCATGAAAGAATTTGGCCAAGTCTTCCCAGTACGCATGTTTGATGTTGGCATTGCTGAACAACATGCAGTGACATTTGCTGCGGGTCTCGCCGCGGATGGATATAAGCCGTTCTGCGCGATCTACTCGACATTCTTACAGCGCGGCTATGATCAAGTCGTCCATGACGTTGCGATCCAAAACTTGCCTGTGCGTTTCGCAATGGACCGCGCGGGTCTTGTTGGCGCGGATGGTCCAACGCATGCGGGCGCATTTGATATCGCCTTCATGGGATGTTTGCCCAATATGGTTCTGATGGCTGCAGCAGATGAAAATGATCTGGCGCGTATGGTCGCCACCGCCGTCGCACGTGATGATGGCCCGACAGCGTTCAGATATGCGCGCGGTGAAGCGACTGGCGCTGGGATTGAACCCAATCCTCAACCGCTCGAAATCGGCAAAGGCCGCGTGTTGCGCGAAGGTTCAAGTATTGCGATTTTCTCTTATGGCACACGCTTAGGTGAAGCGCTTTTGGCAGCGGAAAAGCTCGAACTGCTTGGTCTTTCGGCGACCGTCGCAGATGCACGTTTCGCCAAACCGCTCGATACTGAATTGCTGTGCCGTTTGGCTGATGAACATGAAGTCCTAATCACAATCGAAGAAGGCTCTGTCGGCGGGTTTGGTGCATTCTGTCTGCACGCGCTGGCCGATGCAGGGCGTTTAGACACAGGCGTTAAAATCCGCACCATGACGCTGCCCGACATCTTCATCGACCAAGACAGCCCTGAGATTATGTACAAGCAAGCCAAACTAGACGCTGACTCGATTGTAGAAAAAGTGTTTCAAGTGATTGGGCGTGATGTGGCGGATATGCAGGGCTTGGCGTGAGGGGCCTTTAATAGACCTGATAGAACCTGAAAATTTTGATTTCGCGCTGAAGGCCCTTCTGCCCGGATTTATAATTGTCTACGTTTATTTATCCCGAAAAAAAGCCCCTCTTCCAGCGACGTCAAAATTGATAATAGCCAGCGTGGTAGGGTCTTTTCTCTATGATCTTCTTTTGCGCGCGATTTTATATTTTTCACCTTTACCGTCCGTGCCTCAAGCCGTCGCTGACGGGCTTAATCTGGCATTTTGGCCTTTGTTCATAGCATTGCTTTCGGCTGCCTTTTCCGAACGAATTCGTAAAATCTTCTCTGTGCTTGGTTTTCACCTTAGGTCGGAAATTCCTAGCGCGTGGGATTTTGCTTTTTCTGACCGAAAAGCTTGTTGGGTTATCGTGCATTTGAAGAATGGAGAGAAAATTCGCGGTGAATTTTCTGGAAACTCACTTGCCTCTAGTACACCTCAGGAGCGAGACCTTTATATTGATGTGACTTACGACTACAGTCTCTATGGAGGGTGGGTGAAACCTAAGCGTAAGACTTCAGTGTTCATTTCCGCATCAACTATTGAATCTATAGAGTTTATTGAACCCAGAGAAGAAAATGAGTGAAAAGCCGAAAGTGTCAGGTGAACGTGGCCATTCCCCGAAACCCATTTCCAAACGACCTAAAACAGGTAACGTGCAGGGT
>CALHXF010000008.1 GCA_938040095.1 uncultured Caulobacterales bacterium | reverse complement strand
AGATGCGTTTCAACCCAATCTTGTGCAATCAATTGAGCATAATATGGCCTTTATCCATGGCGGCCCATTCGCGAATATTGCCCATGGGTGCAACTCTGTCGTTGCGACGCAAACAGCTTTGAAGATGACCGACGTCGTCGTCACAGAAGCCGGGTTTGGGGCAGATCTAGGCGCTGAGAAATTCCTTGATATTAAGTGCCGTCAATCAGGCTTGCGTCCAGACGCTGTTGTACTCGTCTGCACCATTCGCGCGATGAAAATGCAGGGCGGGGTCGCTAAGAACAATCTCACGCCCCAAGACATTGAGGCCGTTCGCGCGGGTTGCGTAAATGTTGAGCGTCATATTCAGAACCTGAAGAAATTCGGCGTGACACCGATTGTGTCTATTAATCATTTCGTTCACGACACTGATGAAGAAATAGCTATTGTCAAAGAGGTTTGTGATCGTGAATCCGTGCCTATGGTAATCGCGCGTCATTGGGCCGAGGGCGGAGCCGGGGCAGAGGATTTGGCCCGGGCCGTGAAAGCCCAGCTTGATAAGCCAAAGCCAACCATTACCTTAATGTATGAGGATAGCGATAAGCTGGCCGTTAAGGTTGAAAAAGTTGCCAAAGAAATTTACCGCGCAGAGAGCGTCACTATAAGCGCCGCAGCGAAGACAGCTTTCCGCCAGATTGAAAAGATGGGCTTTGGGCACTTACCGATTTGCATCGCTAAAACCCAGTCTAGTTTCTCTACAGATCCGAAAAAACTTGGCGCTACATCTGGTCATAATGTTGAAGTTCGCGAAGCGACGCTAAATGCTGGCGCTGGATTCGTGGTCGCGATTTGCGGCACTATCATGCGTATGCCAGGCCTCCCAAGACATCCCGCCGCCCTTGATATTGGGCTGGATGAAGACGGACAAATTGTTGGACTTGCCTAAAATAAACATATAAAGAAATTCTTATATGAAATAAATGGAGTCGCAAATGAGCGATCAAGACGAAGAAATCATACTTAAGGACCTCGACGACACCGAACTGGTCGCGCAGATGCAGGATGATCTTTATGACGGCATGATCCCTGAAGTTACAGAGGGGACACAAATTCTACTCGATCGCGGTTGGGATGCGAATATGGTCTTAAATGATGCGCTGGTCGAAGGTATGCGGATTGTCGGTGTGGATTTCCGCGATGGTATTTTATTCGTGCCTGAGGTTCTTCAAAGTGCCAACGCTATGAAGGGCGGGATGAACCTTTTGCGCCCTATTCTGGCCGCGAGCGAACATAATTCAAGCGTTGGTAAATATGTGATTGGAACAGTAAAGGGCGATATTCACGATATTGGTAAGAACCTCGTTGCCATGATGCTCGAAGGCGCGGGATTTGAAGTGGTTAATCTGGGAATCAATACATCCGTTGAGGAATTCCTTGGCGCTATTGATGAGCATGAGCCTGACATAATGGGTATGTCAGCACTTTTGACGACAACCATGCCTTATATGGGTGTCGTGATTGAGGAGTTAGATAAGCGTGGAATCCTTAAAGAGCTTCCAGTAATGGTTGGCGGCGCGCCGCTGAACCAGGAATTTGCCGATGCGATTAACGCCCATACCTATGGCCGTGACGCGGCGATGAGTTCTGAGCTTGCCAAAGCCATTATGGGCAAAAACCGTTAGTGAGCGTTGCGCGCCATACCACTCTGGTTCTGGCTTGCGGAGCTTTGGCGAAAGAGATTTTGGCGATCAAGGACGATTTTTGTCTACCAGATGGCACCTTTGACTTGAAGTGTTTGCCCGCTGGTTATCATAACTTCCCTCGCAAAATCGTACCTGGGCTTGAGAAAATTATTGATGAAGTCGGTATGAATTATGACCGTATTCTGATTGGGTATGGCGATTGTGGTACAGGCGGGGGATTAGACCGTATGATGGAAAAATATCCCAATACTTATCGTTTGCCAGGGACCCATTGTTACGCCTTTTATGCGGGCTTGCCAGAGTTTGACGCCATGATGGAAGAGGAGCTTGGGAGCTTTTTTCTCACTGACTATCTGGCTCTTCATTTCGAAACCTTGATTATTAAGGGGTTTGGTATGGACCGCTACCCGAATTTAAAAGAGATGTATTTTGAGCATTATAAGCGCCTGATTTATATTTCGCAGGTGCCGAACGATATAACGATGCAAAAAGCAAAAGCAGCAGCTGAATTCCTTGAACTCGAATTTATCCACCGTCCTGTCGGTTATGGCGAATTGGGGCAGGCGATAAAAACACTGCCGCAAAGCGAGGATGCCCATGTCTAATTACATTCCGGCCTCTATTGAGGTATCGCCGAAGCAAGCGGCTGAAAGCGATGCCATTATAGGGCTCTTCCCACTGGGTGGACGCGTCTATATTACAGATGTTGGTACAGATACGACTGAGTATCTCGTGAAAGCTGCAAAGCGCGTACGTGATTTGGGCTATGAGCCTGTCCCTCACTTTGCATCTCGCCGCATGGTTGGCGCAGATATACTGGAGGACCGTGTGAAGCGTATGGTCCAAGAGGCCAGCGTATCAGATGTTCTAGTTATAGGCGGCGGATTGGAAAAAGAAGCCGGTGAATTTGCCTCGACAATGAAACTCCTGGAGACGGGCGTGTTTCAGCGCCACGGTATCACCCATATGGGTATTGCGGGACATCCCGAAGGTTCGCCTGATTTTGACGAGGACACGGCCATGGAAGCTCTGCACCAAAAGCAAGCTTTTGCCGCAGCGACGGGTTTGAATTTGCGTATTGTCACTCAGTTCGGCTTTGACGCAGAAAAATTTATAGACTGGACAAAAGACCTCCAAGCGGCCGGGATTACCATGCCTGTTCACCTTGGCGTTGCGGGGCCTGCTAAGGTTACAACGCTCATTAGATTTGCGGCAATGTGCGGCGTGGGGAATTCACTTAGTTTTCTCAAAAAGCGCGGCGGCGCTATGGCGACGATGATAAAAGGGTTTGATCCAAATGATATTGTTGATCCGATTGAGACCCATTGGCGGACCTCTGAAACATCGCTTATCAAACAAATTCATGTATTTCCATTTGGCGGCGCAAAGAAATCGACATCATGGTTGACCGAGCGAGGTAGCTGGTCAACTGACACCTTTCGTATAGCCGCTACGGCTTAGCAGAGTAGGACACTCACAATGGCACGTACAATTTTAGCTTCCGCCACAAAAGAAGTGGCTATCGGGTTTGATCAGCCTTTCACCATGATTGGTGAGCGCATTAACCCGACGGGGCGCAAGCTTTTTTCCAAAGAGCTTCGCGAATTTAATTACTGGCGCGTAAAGAAAGAAGCCTTGGCGCAAGTCGCGGCGGGGGCCCACGTTTTAGATGTGAATGTTGGCGTGCCACTAGCAGATGAGCCATTAATAATGTCCGAGGTTATCCCGCTTATTCAAAGCCTTACAGATGTTCCCTTGTGCATTGATAGTTCTGTTATGGATGCGCTCGAAGCGGGCTTGAAGGTCTATAAGGGCCGCCCTTTGCTGAACTCAACAACCGCCGAAGAAGAAGTGATGGAGCGTATCCTTCCTTTGGTCGCAAAATATGATTGCGCCGTCGTCGCGATATCGAATGATGACACAGGCATCTCCGAAGACCCTGATGTGCGTTTTGAGGTCGCAAAACGTATCGTAAACCGTGCGTCGGATTACGGCATTAAGCCTGAAGATGTTGTCGTTGACCCGCTCGTTATGCCGGTTGGGGCCGTAAATAGCGCGGGCAAAGATGTCTTTAAATTGCTCCATAGGCTTCGCAATGAACTTGGCGTCAATACAACATGCGGCGCCTCCAATGTAGCCTTTGGTCTTCCGAACCGGCATACGATCAATAATGCATTCTTACCAATGCTGGCCTGTGCTGGCATGACATCCGCTATTGTAAATGTTTTAGATGACGGATTAGTGCCCGCCGTACGCGCGGCCGATGTGCTTAACGGCCTTGACCCGAGTTGCTCAAATTGGATCAAGAATTATCGTCCCGCGCCTGCCGAAGGCGAGAGCCGCCGGGAGCGCGGTGGACGTCGCCGTCGTGGCTGATACTGTCCATACAGGGTCATGTCTTTGCGGCGCGGTTAAATACCGCGCCGTTGGCTTGTCGGATATTTGGTATTGCCACTGTAAGCAATGCCAGCATCTTACGGGTCTCTATATTGCAGCGGCGGGGGTGAAGCGCGAAAACCTAGACATCACAGGCGACGTCAACTGGCTCCCCATATCGGAGAAATCCAACTCTGGACATTGCAAATCTTGCGGAAGCTATATGTTTTGGGACGCGCATAGCTTCGACACTGTGAGTATCTTGGCAGGGTCCATTGACGCGCCGCAAGGACTCGCTGTCAAAGGACATATCTATGTTGCCGAGAAAGGCGACTATTACGAGATTACAGATGGATTGCCGCAATATGACACTTACCCGCCCGATGGC
>CALHXF010000007.1 GCA_938040095.1 uncultured Caulobacterales bacterium | reverse complement strand
TCTCTTGTTTCCGTACTCTTATTTATGGGCGCAGGCATGCTGACGGTTACCGCGGTCAGAACAATGTTGGGAGGTTGATATGTTACGTCACTTTAGCGCGCTAAGCGCTGGCCTCGTATTTGGGCTGGGTCTTGTTATCTCCCAAATGGTCAATCCTGCCAAAGTCATAGATTTTTTAGATATATTCGGTGATTGGGACCCATCATTAGCCTTCGTCATGGGCGCAGCCCTTGTTGTTACAGCTATCGGATACAGGCTGGCTTGGCGAAAACCCAAACCTTTTGCTGCCGAGCAATTTCAGGTTCCGGGCAATCGATCGATTGATAAAAAACTTGCCATGGGCGCGATACTATTCGGCATAGGCTGGGGGCTTGTAGGCTTATGCCCCGGACCAGCTATAGCCGCCTTATTTATTGGGGGATTACCAATCATCATTTTCTTGGGCGCTATGATAGCTGGCATGATGCTCTTTGAAGGGTTCAACCGACTTCTATTGTGAGTGCCCTAAAATTGCTCAAAGTAAGCCGCTGGTTTAAGTCCTTTTTCGGGCTTTAAGTTCCGGGCAACCACATGATCGCGTATCAATATGCGCGTATACTTTGGAATGCTGACTACTATCTACACTTTGTTAGCTCCTCGTTTAAGAGCTTTTTCAATAGCGCTTCATGTTCCTCAATCATCGCAACTTCACTTTTAAGGCGCTCAACAATAGCCAGTAAATCATCCCATAACGACGAACTAGACGTGCGGCATGCACCATCCCTAACCTCAATTCTTGAACGATTTCTGGTTCCTCAGACAGATTTCTAAGTCTAGTTTTCGTTGATGTTATCAATCGTCTGAACCATTGCGATCATTCACAGTGCTATGTCGCCGATGCAACAGATATGGCACATCGCATCAAAGGTAACGCCGCGATGTATGATTATCCTAATTTTGGGCTAAAGGCTGGCGAAATTGAACAGCTTTTAAGATCAAGGCTTTCATTGCATTCTAAAAGATAGTGACAGCTGGGCGCTCACCCCATTGGGGTTCTAGAAAATTTCAGCCACGTCAAACCTAACAAAATCACCCTCAATCTAATCTATCAACTTGCCTCTAATTTCATCAAATCGATTGCCACTTTAAACCAAACTTAGCCAAATACTTCTTCAATCTATCGGCGTCGTTCGTGGATTTACGGTTTTCACGAGACACTGAAAACAACTTACGTCCCGCCTCACTAAGGCTGTCAGATTGACGACAAACCTTAATCACATTTACCAAATTCGGTCGATCGAACGGATCTATTTCAGAGAGTTTCGATTGTAACATCACCGATAGTAAAATAGCTTCATCTGGATCATTGGCTGCCAACCGCCAAGCATATTTTAGGCGTTCAATCTCCCGCTGCACACTCGCCAAATTGATCCGCGAGCCATCCGCGAAAGTGCACAGGCGCGTTACGGATGCCGCGAGGTCACGGAAGTTCGCGCTCCATTTGGCATCTGCCGACAGCGCATACTTCAAATAAGCTGCACGGGCTTCGACGTTCAAAGTCATTTTTCGATTGTTGCGAGAGCTAAATTTCGCAAGCTCGAAATTCAAATTTGACTCTATATCCTCCCGCCGATCTCTCAGACTAGGAAGGATGTAGCTCCACATATTTATCCGCGCGAGCAGATCTTCACGAAATCGTCCTTTTGCCACAAGCTCAACCAAATCGGTGGTCGTGCCTGCGATAAGTTGGAACTCACTTTTGACTTCTTGGTCCCCGCCAACTGGATAGAATTTTTGATCTTCGAGTGCGCTAAGGATCATGGCCTGCTCGTCCAAACCTAACGCTTCAATCTCGTCTAAGAAAATGAGTCCCTTATGTGCCATGCGCAACAAACCCGCTCTATCTTTAATCGCGCCGGCATAGGCCCCCCGCTTATGCCCAAACAAAGTCGACATCGCCGTGTCCCCGCGAAGGGTCGCACAATTTACGCTGATGAAGTCACCCTCAACTTGATAGCGGCGTTTCTTAAGCTCAAAAATACGTTTCGCGAGATGAGATTTACCTGCACCAGTCGGACCAGAGATCAAGACTGGGTTGGTTGTCCGAATGGCAACTTGTTCAATTTCGTCAATCATCGTGTTGAAGGCTAGGTTACGTGTTGGAATTCCCGACTTCAAAAATGAGGTATCCGTTTGACGCTCCGTTTCAAAGCGATCTGCAAGGCGGTCATATTTCGAGAGATCAAGGTCGATAACAGAGACCTTGCCTGGTCCTGTCTTATCTTTCTTACGCGGCGGAGAGAGTTGAAGGATTTTCCCAGGTAGATATCTCGCTTCATTTAGAAGGAAGAGACAAATCTGCGCAACATGAGTACCCGTCGTAATGTGAAGCAGGTAATCTTCCTCTTGAGTATTGAATCGATAAAGGTCGGTGAAATCAAAGAGCGCTTCATAGACCTCTTCCAAGTCCCAAGGGTTATGGACTTCCATTTCATTGATAACGACCGTCGTGTTCGGTGAGACCAGCGCGATATCTGCCTCAACCTGCTCTGCTATAGCCATGTATTTAGGGTCAACGAGCAGTTCAAAGCGATGAATGATGAAGTCATCTTGGCGGCACAGATCAACTGTAGGCCTCCAACGCTCCCAACGCCCGGCACCTTTACCATTATCTAAGTTGATTCCGAGGAATCCGATGGCAACATTCTTCTTCATTCATATCTTCTATTATAATATTATATAAAAATATATAATATTATTGCACTCCCTGTATGTTTCTAGCTCCTGAATTACGCCCCAAATTATAAACTATCGTTTAAATTCAATGCATTATGATTTTACGATAAAAAACATTTCCTAACGCACCACTCGTTTCGCATTTTCAATCTCGTTGGAAACGACGAATTATAGGCTTTCAAATCCGTGAGGGCCGCTGACGTTCAGTCCGGAACGTCGAACATACGCGCCGCGCTCTCCCTTCACGTACGAGGGAGAGCGCGGTTTTCTTTTAATATTGATCCCTCGTCCGGTTCAATTTGCGTGAAACGTAGAATGAACGGGGCAGGACTGCGCGTTTTGAGCGCGCCACTCCAGGTTCGAATCCTGGGGGATCAACCAAATTTAGTCTTCACGTGGGTCCCTGCTGGTAGGGGAGCTGCACTGTTAATGCGGTAGTTACAGGTTCGAGTCCTGTCACGTGAGCCAGAATAAAACGGTGTGTAGCTCAGTTAGTGCAATTTGCTTTTCGCAAAATACACAAGGTCAGAGTTCTCGGTTTGGAGCCGAGATGCCGCAGGTTCAAATCCTGCTGCCCCGACCAATAACGACCGAAAGATCAAACACGTGTGAGTATGCAAGCGGCAAAGCGGGCAGTCTGTAAAACTGCCCTCGAAAGGGTACGCTGGTTCGAATCCAGCCTCACACACCAATAGCGTTTTGAAAGGCGCCCAGAGAAGGAAAGAGGAAGAAATGGAACACGAAACACAACATGGTTTCGACGTAATGGCAGGCGAAGGCGGCGTGCCCGTAAAAATGTGGGCGCGCGGCGTTCCCATTGATGATCGGGCGCGTGAGCAATTGCTACGCGCTGCGCAGATGCCCTTTATCTTCAAACATGTCGCCGTCATGCCAGACGTTCACGTAGGTATTGGCGCGACGGTAGGCTCTGTGATCCCGACAAAGAATGCTATTATCCCAGCCGCTGTTGGCGTGGATATTGGTTGCGGAATGATGGCATGTCGAACAACTTTGACGGCTACCGATTTGCCAGACAGCCTCGGGCATTTACGCTCTGCGATTGAACGTGCTGTGCCCCATGGCCGCACGTCTGGTCGTCGTCGTGATAAAGGCTCTTGGCATGATGTGCCTGCCACATCCGAAGTCGCATGGTCTGGCTTGAAAGGTCGTTTCGATACCATCACCGAGAAACATAAGGTCATTGCCCAGAGCAATAACTTACGACACCTCGGAACGCTTGGAACAGGTAATCACTTCATTGAAGTCTGTTTGGATCAAGAAGACCGTGTTTGGTTCATGCTTCACACAGGATCTCGAGGTGTTGGCAATCGGATCGGGCGTTACTTTATCGAGCTGGCTAAGAAAGACATGGAGCAATGGTTCATCAACATCCCTGACAAGGATTTGGCGTACTTCCCGGAAGGCACAGATCATTTCGATGATTACGTCGAAGCCGTCGAATGGGCGCAGGACTTTGCTTTCGCCAACCGGACTGTGATGATGCAAAACGTCATTGCCGCCGCGCGGGCTGTCTTGTCGGTCCCGTTTGATGCAGAAGTGGAGGCCGTGAATTGCCACCATAACTATGTCAGCCGCGAGAACCACTTCGGTGAGAATATCTTTGTCACGCGTAAAGGCGCAGTCCGCGCTCGCAAGGGTGACATGGGTATTATTCCGGGCTCTATGGGGACGCGGTCCTACATTGTTCGCGGCCTCGGTAATGAAGACTCATTTTGCTCTTGCTCCCATGGGGCGGGACGGGTGATGTCTCGGACTGAAGCCAAGAAAAGCGTGTCTATGGAAGAGCATTTGGAGGCCGTAAAAAATGTCGAGTGTCGTAAAGATATTGGCGTTTTGGATGAAACACCATCGGCTTACAAATCTATTGATGATGTAATGGAAGCCCAGAAAGATCTCGTCGAGATCGTACATACACTTCGCCAAGTTGTGTGTGTAAAAGGATGATTACAAGTGGGCGCTTTTGGCGCCCACATTGGAGTTCCTATGAATGTAATACTAATTTGTAAAGGTTGCGGGAAACCAGTCACGGGCACTTTACGCCACTATGATGAAGCTGACGCCTCAGTTGAATTTGGTAAAGTAAACGGACGCCTGGTTCCCTTTAAGGGAACATTTGCAAAGGGCGATATTATTCCGAATTCCTCAACAGAAGGCGGATTTATCCCAAAGGGAGTTGCCTTTAAAGCGAGTGTCAGTGTTCAACATTTTCTTCATTTACAAACTGACGAACTGCCTCACCAATATTGGCTTAACCTAGATGATATCAAAGATCATATTTTGAGAAACCAGAATTGGGAGAAAGGTTATGGCTGTTGCGGCGTAATCCCGGGCCATAACAAACCCAACCGTAAGTGCATTTGTGGCGTGGATATTGGTTACGAATTTAGCGAGTGCTATTATGAAAAGGTTTTCGTCCCTAGCGCTGACACTACAAGATGGACACACGCATAATGACTAAAAGTGTAATCATAATCGACGGCAGCGCAGGTGAAGGCGGTGGACAAGTTCTGCGTACGTCCCTCTCCCTATCCGCCATCACAGGTAAACCCGTTCGGATTGAGAATGTCCGTGGACGGCGGAAGAAACCTGGCTTGTTTCGGCAGCATTTGACGGCGTTCAAAGCCGCTGCAGAAATTTGCGATGCGACACTGGAAGGCGCAGAATTAGGCTCGTCCGAAATTGCCTTTCATCCGGGGAAAATTAAAGGCGGAGAATACGATTTCGCTATTGGATCTGCTGGTGCAACAAACCTTGTTGCACAGACAATCCTCCCGATTTTGGCGCATGCTGACACAGCCTCGAACGTCAAAATTTCAGGTGGAACCCATAACCAATGGGCCCCAACATTTGATTTTCTGGATCAGGCTTTTCTTCCGCAATTTCGGAAAATGGGTGGTCGTGCATCCGCTGAATTGGAGGGCTATGGCTTCTATCCTGCGGGCGGCGGAGCCATTCGCATGGCTGTTAAACCGACCACTGAAACTCATGCGTTAGCCTTGGAAGACCGAGGCGAACGCACAGGTGAAAGCGTTGTTGCCGTCGTCGCAAACCTAAAAAGAGACATTGCGAACCGCGAACTCATAACACTGCTCAAGGCGTTTAATTTGAGCGAGGAACAAGGCGAAATCATCCACGCTGAAGGCCCTGGCCCTGGCAATGCGGTGACACTTTTCCTCGAGCATGAGAACATCACTGAGGTCTTTATTGGCTTGGGCGAGCATGGCGTCCGCGCTGAAGCCGTTGCCAAAAAAGTCGTGCACCAAGCTCAGAAATACCTTCCCGCAAAGGATGGTTCTGGAAAGATAAGTACCGCCGTCGGAGAGCATTTGGCGGATCAACTTCTCTTGCCAATGGCATTGTTTGCCGGTGGTGTTTTCACGACAACCGACATCTCTCAGCACACACGAACTAACATAGACATCATAAAACAGTTTCTCGACGTGGAAATAAGACTCAATCAAATTGGTCGAAAATGTTGGCGAGTAGACGTTATCACGTAGTTCGCGACCAAAAAATTGACTGTGACTTGCCCTATTCTCAGACTCATAGGATTGCCCTGCCTCACGACAGCGGTTAGGGCAAAACCATGATCGCAGAACCTACATCTCTATCCGATGTCATCCTTTTTACGTCGCAACGTTTTTCAGATTCCCGCGGCTTTTTCATGGAAACATTTCGACAGAACAAATTCGACTCGCAAACGGGTTCAGATGTTGCCTTTGTTCAGGAAAAACAGTCAGGGCCTCTGAAAGCGAACACATTACAAGGGCTACATTTCCAAGCCCCGCCGCATGGGCAAGGCAAACTTGTTCGCTGTCTTCAAGGCGGCATTGTGTATATCGCGGTCGACATCAGAATTGGCTCTCCAGATTTTGGTAAATCGGTCGTCGTAAAATTGACCTCCGAAAATGACAAACAACTTTGGATTCCCGAAGGCTTTCTTCACGGCTTCCGAACGCTGGTAGATGACACCATGGTAGGTTATAAAGGTACATCGTCTTACGCGCCAAACCACGAAGGTACCGTGATATGGAACGACCCGACCTTAGACATTGATTGGGGAACAACAGAACCGTGCGTCCTGTCTGAACGTGATGGTCAAGCCACGTCATTTTCGACTTTTAAATCCCCATTCAAATATGAGTTAAGCGCATGAGTTTACGATTAGCCGTAATCGGAAAAACGGGACAATTGGGACAAGCCTTGCTGCGCGAGGGTGAAGACTTGGGCCACCAGATCATCGCTTTGGATCGCGAGGCCTTGGACCTCGCTGCGTCACCAAAGCAGATTAAAGCTGCCATAGCGGGGCTACCCTCTGGATTGGACGGGTTGATTTTGGCTGCTGCATACACGGACGTGGATGGTGCCGAAACCAATGCTGATCTGGCGTATGCTATCAACAGTACAGCCCCCGCCGCCATCGCAATGGCGTGCGCCCAACATGACATTCCAATGATCCACATATCGACAGATTATGTATTCGATGGCGAAGCAGACCAACCCTATAGTCCAGACGATGACACCGACCCATTGGGGGTCTATGGCGCGTCCAAATTGGACGGCGAACTCGCTGTTATAAACTCTGGGGCCCGCGCCCTTATTTTACGGACATCTTGGGTCTTTGACGCGATTAACAAGAACTTTCTGACAACAATGATCAAACTCGCCAAGACACGAGATGAAGTTTCAGTCGTCGACGATCAAATTGGTCGCCCAACATATGCAGGTCATTTAGCGCAGGCTGTTCTTAAAGCTGCCGAAGGGCTAGCCGAGGAACCCGATTTAGAAACGGGTGTTTACCACATCACAGGCGGCGGCGAAGAGGTCACTTGGGCAGGTTTCGCAAAAGCTATATTCCAAACGGTTGGCAGTGATACGCATGTCGATGAAATCCCAACATCAGATTACCCAACACCCGCCGAACGTCCGCAATATTCCGTTCTAGACACCGACCGTTTTGAACGCACCTTCCGTCATCCCCTACCTGAATGGCAAGCTGGATTGCGGGCGGCTTTGGATGAACGTGATGAAAATAGTTAGTCACCATGAAGATCTATACTGGATGACGGCTGCCTGAAATGGTTCGGTTCCTCACACTGTTGAGCCTCACCTGCCTTTCTGGCTGTAAAGCCGTCGTTGTCGACGTGCCGCCAAATGCTGTTGTCAGCACAACACTTTGCGTCGACACATATGTCTTGGCCCTACCCGACTTAGAACAACGACTGGCGGCTCTGTCGTGGCAATCACGATCTTCGCTCTCACGCACGCCCGAGCATTTGAGGCATTTGCCACAAGCAGATGAAGACCCTGAACGGCTTCATCGATGGAAAGCAGCAACGATCATTTCCAGCGCGGGTCAAAACGGAGATTTGAATTTATCTTTCGGTGATAATTTTGAAACGGTTTGGAAAAATTTTGAGCTTCTGTCAAAATCATTAGATATTGCGAACCCAACACAGACCTTCAAAGATCAATTGAATAACCTGCCTCAACCCACGATATCGCCACGTTTACTCTACTTAAATCGAGCGGGCATGACAGCGGGTCGGGGAACATTTGTCGATGCGGTCTTTCAAGCCGCGGGCGCCGAAAACATCATCAAAACGCCTGGGTGGCATTCTCCAGACGCGGAGATTTTATTGACCCTCAACCCCGACGCTATTGTGACCAGTTTCATGAGTTCAAATTATGTCGGTGTGAATGATCGAGCCGTGAGACATGCAGCATTAGCCAAGAAAATAGAGGCTTATCCGAAAATTGATATTCATGGCGGATTATGGCCCTGCGCAGGTCCAGGTCTAATCGAGGCGGCTACACACTTATCTTCAGAATTGACAAAATTATGAACGCCCGTCTTTGGAATCCCCGCAATTGGACCTTGGGTCTTTGCGGGCTCTGCGGTTTCACCATTATCGCGAGTCTCTTCTTCGGGTCCACTCAGATCGAACTTCGGGAAAGTCTCGCGGGATTACTCGGGCAATCGACAAGTGACATTAACACAATTATTCAAACGATCCGCTTACCGCGCGCCTTACTCGCCGCCTGCGTTGGCGCAGGATTGGGAGCGTCAGGGGCGGCGTTACAAGGGTTCACCCGCAACCCGCTTGCAGCCCCGGGATTGTTAGGGTTTTCGGCTTGCGCCGCATTGGGCGCAGTTCTTGCTCTTTACTTCGGTGTTTCAAAACTCGTCACACCCGCGGCCATCATTTTTGCATTCGCAGGTGCGGTCGCCATGACAGTGTTCTCACGTCGAAAACCGGGAGCCTCAGGTCTCGTTCTAGTCGGCATCGGAATTGGGGCATTGGCCACCGCCGTCACAGGGCTAATGATGAATTTGGCCCCAAATCCGTGGGCCTTGTCGGAATTAGTCTATTGGCTCATGGGGTCGTTGAAAAATGCCGACTTACCCGATGTCATGTTCGCGGCGCCTCTGACGCTTCTAGGGCTGGGCCTGTTGCTGCTCTCAGGGCCTGCGCTGCGTGTCCTTGGCATGGGCGAAGACACCGCTCAAAGTTTGGGAATTTCTGTCTCTCGCACACAACTCCTTGTCGTGACGGGATGCGCGCTTTGCATTGGATCGGGCGTGGCTGTCGCAGGAGCCATAGGATTTGTGGGCCTATTCATTCCACATATTTTGCGGTTTGTTGTGGGCCCAGATGAAGCGTGGCTAATTCCACTTTCGGCTTTAGGAGGCGCTAGTTTTTTAGTGCTCGTGGACATGGGCATTCGGATTACGGCGGGACCAGGCACACCGCTTTATCTTGGCATTGTCACCTCACTTATTGGCGTGCCCTTCTTTCTTTGGCTCGCGTGGCGACAATCATGATTTCACTGCGCAACATATCGGTTAAGTTCGGTGAAACTTTCGCAGTTCAAGATGTATCCGTCGCTGCGGAACCTGGTGAATTTATTGCCTTAGTTGGGCCGAATGGGTCAGGGAAATCTAGTTTTCTGAAATCTGCGGCGGGCCTTATCCCGCACGAAGGGTCATCCAATCTCGCGTCCAATCGGAGAATACGTGCCAAGCAGTTGGCGTATTTAGCGCAAAACGCCACAGCATCGGGTGAGCACAAAATACAAAACATTGTAGCCTTGGGCCGAACACCGCATATTGGGTCGCTGTCGCGATTAACCGACGTCGACAGTCAAATCGTCAAAGCTGCAATGGAAAAATGCGGTGTCACGAAATTCAAGGACAGAGTCTTCAAAACGCTTTCGGGCGGTGAGCAAACGCGTGTTCACTTGGCCCGAACCCTCGCAACAGACACCGCGCTGCTACTGGCAGATGAGCCCGTCACCGCGCTTGATCCTTATTACCAACTTTCCGTCATGGAAGTCCTCCGTGAGGCCTCAAACGAAGGCACAACGGTTATTGCAGCGCTACATGATTTATCCCTAGCGCGAAAGTTCTGCGATCGAGTTTGGGTTATGAATTCAGGTCGCCTAGTTGCGGATGGGCCTCCAGATGAAACACTGACACCTAAAGTCTTGCGAGAGGTCTTTCGCATCACCCCAGAAGGCGAAATCGCACGTTAGCCGTCCCAGACGTTTCTTCGCGAGACCTCTGCATTTCGGGGCAACCTCACCTCTAAGTTGGACCTGAATTCACTCACAGCTTTGTGTGAGACACAGCTTTTGAACTTCAGTAAGAGGCGGGCATGACCGTTATAATCAATCCCGAAAAATTCCAGAACCCCAAGGTGACAGCCAAGGGTGAGAAACGCGCGCAGGTGTTTTTCAAAACCCTTGAGACGCTCTGGTTCAATACCGGGTCTCAGTGCAATATTGAGTGCGCAAATTGCTATATTGCAAGCTCCCCTACTGCGGATCACTTCATCTATCTCACGCCAGAAGACATGGCGCCGTATCTTGACGAGATCGAAGAAATGAACCTCGGGAAAATTGAAATTGCTTTCACAGGAGGCGAACCTTATTTGAACCCAAACGCCATCCGCTTATCCGAAATGGCGTTGGAACGCGGGCACAGTTTGCTCGTTTTGACCAACGCTATGAAGCCGATGATGCGCCCTCGCGTTCAAGCTGGCTTGCTCGATCTTCAAAATAGATTTCCAGGGAAAATGACACTCCGCGTTAGCCTTGATCACTTTACGCCCGATGGACATGATGCTGAGCGCGGAAACGGAAGTTTTGACATTGCTGTCAAAGGGATGAATTGGCTCACCGAAAATGGGTTTGCGACACATATCGCGGGACGTGCGATGTTTTCTGAAAATGATGTGGTTGCCCGTGCTGGCTACTCAACCTTGATCAAAGGCCATGGATGGAAAGTCGCAGCACAAAACCCAGGACAGCTTCTGTTGTTCCCAGAAATGGACGAGCAAGTCGACGTGCCAGAAATTACAGTGGCGTGTTGGAGCATCCTAGATGTGCACCCAGATACAATGATGTGCGCCACATCCCGCATGATTGTCAGACGCAAAGGCGAGCCCCGCGCAGTCGTTCTTGCCTGCACCTTACTTTGGGATGACCCGCAATTTCAAACCGGTGAGGCCCTTAAAGAGTCGCTAGGCGCTGTTGCGCTTAATCACCCGCATTGCGCAAAATTCTGCGTTTTGGGTGGCGCGAGTTGCTCTGCCTAACAGCTACTTCTGCATGAATTCGGACGGTCCATTTACTTCGAGTAGGAATTTCTCAACGCCGATAAAGAAGTTTTCACGATTCTCTTGGCGTGAAAGAAAATGATCTTCGTCCTTGAAAGCCATATCCGTCGTTTTGACACCTGCCTTTTTCAAAGCTTTTCTCATGCGTAAAAATTGATCGTATTGAACATTTTCGTCGAGATCACCGTGAGCAATGAAAACGGGAACTTTAATGTCATCCGCAACATGCACGGGTGAATTGGCGCGCCGGACATCCTTGTCTTTCATGGCTTCTCCAAAGAATGTCTTTGCCGCCTGTTTGCCACCGCGATATTTTTTCAGATCACGCTTGGCATCGTTAATGTCTGTCAGCGCTGCCATCGCAATAACACAATCATATAGACCATCATTATCCTTTGCCGCGCCCATGAGCGCCGCATAGCCGCCATAAGACCAACCCGCGATGCACGTCCGATCAGGATCGGCATATCCCTTTTTGAGGAGGTAACGCGTGGCGTCTTCAACGTCTTCTTGCATGACAAGCCAGTTATCTCGCCCCGCTTCTTTGAAGGCTTTACCGTAGCCTTCTGAGCCCCTGAAATTCATCTGCATCACGCCATATCCGCGCGTCGCAAAAAATTGGGCGAGGTAGTCAAACCGCTTCTCGTCCCGTCCGTAAGGCCCGCCATGGGGTAATACAATAAATGGAATATTTTTGAGTTGCGAAGTCTCCGTGATGGTTCTCGGTATCGTGATATAGGCGGGAATTTTCTGTCCGTCTCTCGCCGCATATTTGATAGAGATTACATCACCCATATCGTCTGGGAGCAAACCAGTATAAGATTTCTGGAGGACCGACGGACCAGAGTCTCCCCGGGAATAGAAATACAATCCGCCCGGATCAAATGGAGCCGAGACGCGAACAATCATGGTCTGTCCGTCATCGGTTTGATCCACGTAACTAACCGAGTAACCAGGAAGTTTAACCCGCAGAGACGTCAGCAATGTGCCATATTCCCCCAACAGTTCAGTTTGTTCCTGATCCGCCGTATATTTTGCACCGATAACAGTTTCACCATCCGTGCTCACGACAACGCCCGATGCATCATAATCATCATTGTGAAATAAGGTCCGCGTGATACGTTTTTGTTTCAGGTCATATATATACAGGCCAAGCGTATCCCAATTATTGTAATCCCCGACAATCAGTTCGGTTCCATCTTTCAAAATACTAAAAATTGGCGTGTCCGCATCCAATCCCGGATAGTCTTTATAACTATCCCATTTTTCTGTTTTCGGATCAAAGACGCGCATGTTCGAAACGCCTTTTTCGTTACGACCCCGACCAATACGGGGGATGCCGTTGTCATCCGTTATCCAACGTTCGATACCTGATCGGCCAGACATCACACGTCTATCGCGTCCAGTCGCAACATTGACTTTGTAAATGCTAGGGTATGGATCAAATTGCTCTTTTGAATAAGCCATCAAAATATGGTCTTCGTTATCCTCCAACCAATCAATGACGCGGTCATTGAACTGGCGAAAAATATCCACCTTTAAGACCCTACGAGGTTTTTTTTCGTTCAGAGATTTTGTAAAAAGATCCGTGACCGTAAAAGGCGTACTGCGGAAACTTTCACTTTTTTCAATCGCCACGACATAGCGTTCATTATTGACCCATTTCACATAGCGTGGACGCAAATCTGGCCCCAAGGAAATCACCTCCATATTGGCAGTGTCTCCATCAATAGGCATGGTTGCAACATAATAGGTCCCCTTGCCATTGACGATGACTGCAAATTTAGACCCATCAGGCGATAAATCAGCATCATAGGCCAAGGGAAGCTCACCAAATGCTTTCGCGGGCGGTGCGGCCTGCGCCAAAGACAGAGGTGCCAAAGCTCCACCCAAACTCAGCACACTGGACAACATCAAAGCGGAAAATTTTGTAATTTTTAAATCTCGTCTATCAATATTCTGGAGTGTGGCGGCATGAGGTTTTGACGCTATTAAAATCAGTGTTTACTTCGCCATATATTCAGACGGACCGTTCACCTCGTTTAAGAAACCTTCTACGCCCTCGAAGAAATCAACTCGGTTTTCTTGTTTGGACAAGAAATGATCTTCATTTTCGAGGGTTAAATACGTCGCGTCTGCACCCACTTTTTCAAGCGCGCGCTTCATGCGTTCAAATTGCGAAAACCGTACGTTTTGATCTAAATCGCCGTGTGCCAAAAAAACGGGAACCTTTATCTGGCCAGCTACATCCACCGGAGAGTTGGCCTTCCGAACCTTACTATCTTTTAGGGCATCACCAAAAAATGTACGTGCCGCTGCACGGCCACCGACATAATCTTCTAGGTCTTTTTTAGCGTCATCAATG
>CALHXF010000006.1 GCA_938040095.1 uncultured Caulobacterales bacterium | reverse complement strand
AGTAGTTCCAAGTGGGCTAACTCTGGGGTTTATGACCGGCCGTTTCTTCAAAACCGCTGCCGCGGAGTTTGTTTCTGTCTTACAATCAGGGACATCGTCTTCGCGTAAAACAAAACTAAGCGCGTCCCTCTGGTACTCCATCGGGAAGGCACCTCTGCGGGTAAGTCCTGTTTAAATTATGACTTTCGGCTGTCACTTCGATGGGCAGCGAGTGCTTCCGCCTGTCAAAGTCAAATATTCCTCACCCATTGCACTTGCCCCCTCGCCCATGCCCGCCTATTCCGCGCAAATGTCTAAAGCTATCGAACTCGAACCCAAACGTCGCCGCGTCTTTGCTATCATCTCTCATCCCGATGCGGGTAAAACGACGCTCACGGAAAACATGCTTCTCGCCGCGGGTGCGATTCACCAAGCGGGTAAGGTTGCCGCGCGGGGAGAAGCGCGCCGTACGCAGTCTGACTGGATGAAAATCGAGCAAGAACGCGGGATTTCCGTGAGTTCCTCCGTTATGACATTCGAGCATAAAGACCTGATCTTTAACCTGCTCGACACGCCAGGACATGAAGACTTCTCGGAAGACACCTACCGCACGCTGACGGCGGCCGATTGCGCAGTCATGGTTCTCGATGTGGCCAAAGGTATCGAGCCGCAAACGTTGAAACTTTTCGAAGTCTGCCGCCTCCGCGATATTCCGATTATCACATTCGTCAACAAGCTTGACCGTGAAGGCCGCGATACTTTCGATATCATTTCCGAAATCCAAGACAAACTCGCGCTGGACGTTGTGCCGATGCAGTGGCCTGCAGCCTCTGGCCGTCGTTTCAAAGGCGTTGTCGATCTACACACGAATGACTTCTTACACTTCGTTTTACCCGAGGATGGCGGTGAGCATGTCATGACAAAGGTCGACGGAAATTCGATTGCAGAAATGTTCGACAATGATGACCTGTTAAATGAATTTCTGGAAGAGCAAGAACTCGCCAAGGAATATCCAGACTTCAACGAACAGTCTTTCCGCGAGGGCCATATGACACCCGTCTATTTCGGCTCTGCGTTGCGGAAGTTTGGTGTGTTAGAACTCATTAATGCGTTGGCTGAATTGTGCCCTGAACCCCAGGCTGAAAAAGCCAAAAAAGCCGGCCAAGACGTGATGATCGAGCCTACGAGTAAAGAAGTCGCAGGCTTCGTGTTCAAGGTCCAAGCCAATATGGATTTAAACCATCGTGACCGCGTGGCGTTCCTGCGCATGTGCTCGGGCGAATTCAAACGCGGCATGAAATTGAAAACAGCGGAGAACAAAACCGTCTCGGTTCACAACCCTATTCTGTTCTTCGCGCAAGATCGTGAACTGGCCGAGAATGCCTATGCTGGAGATGTCATAGGCATACCAAACCACGGTGCGTTGCGCGTTGGTGATAGCTTGTCCGAGAGTGGTAAAATTGTTTTCGCGGGTATTCCAAACTTCGCACCCGAAATTCTACGTCGCGCGCAGCTGAAAGACCCTTTGAAAGCCAAGCATCTTCGCAAAGCCCTCGAGTCGCTTGCGGAAGAAGGCGTAACGCAACTTTTCAAGCCAAATTTCGGGTCCGACATGATTGTTGGCGCGGTTGGGTCATTGCAGATCGATGTGATGCGCGAGCGGATCAAAACGGAATATGGCCTCGAAGTCACGTTCGAACAGCCCGCCTATCAAATCGCACGCTGGATCGCATCCGATGATGAGGAGACCATCAAAGCCTTTGTCGATAAAAACGTGATGACAACAGGAACAGATGTTGACGGCGCGCCTGTCTTCCTCGCGAAATCCTCTTGGGATGTTGGTTATGCGCAAGATAAAAATCCTAAACTGCGATTCTTGACCACGAAAGAGCGCGCCTGATCAAATTTCTGATCGCAATTTCGGAAATGTCAGGAAGCTGGCACAACATTTGAAACGTCTGAAGCAGTTCCGAACCTGCTTTGAAGGCCCGTTTCATGCTGATACACGTTTTACCTGGATTGATCATGTTCGCCATTACACTGGCGTTCGTCACATTATTTTTCATTCCAGTGACTGCGTTCAAACAGAAGGATGAACTCATCCGTTTTTACTGGGTCGGCGTTTGGGTCTTTCTCGCTATGATCGCGGCCTTTTCTGGCGGCGCGCAGACCTTGGTGCTCTTCCACTATGACGTGACACTCACGTCAGAGGCGATGTTGACGGCACTAACGCTTTGCTTTGTCATTTTCGTGATGTTCGGCTGGTTCCGCTTGTCCTTCAAAGCGATTTCAGCGGGCGTGTCCTACTGGTTCAAAAAACGCCTAGCGGCCTCCAGCTAGACTGTCGCCATAAAGTGAGCCTAACGGTTCCTGCGTAACAGCTTGCGTCGGCACAGACGTAACGATCGGCATATCCTGAGCTGTGCTTTCAGGTGCTTTCACATCATCATTCAGACGGCCAAAGAGGCTACGACGCGCTTGCTCTGGGCTAAGCGCCGCAGGTCCTTGAGTTGATCCTGTTTGGGTCGATTTGACTTGGGGAGGTATTGATTGTCCCCTCATTGGCGCTTGTCTTTGTGCCCGCGTTTGCGCTGTTAACTGCGCAACTCTTTGCGACGGCGATGTCACGCGAGCCTGAATAGGACGTTGAGCTTGCGGCGGCCGCTGCATATTTTGTGGCGCAGCAATAGGTTGGCCAATGGGCGGCCGCGACGATTGCTGACGAGGGTCAATACGCTGACCCATTTGCAGCATTTGTTGCTGTCTCATCGGACGCCCTTGCACGGCTGCATTGCGGGGTCCCGTTGCGCGACGTTGCGCGGCCTGACGGCGAGGATCCAATTGGCGTTGAGGCTGTGCTATTTTTGGGCCGTTTGGCGCATAGGCTTGCTGCGGCGCAGGGGCATCTAGAATCGGGCGGAACATCTGACGGTTCGACTGCGACGGCATAGGCTGCTGTGGTTGTGGCCCAGATTGTGGAGATGAAGACTGACCTTGTGCGTGGCGATATCGATTTTGTTGCGCTGTCAGGCTCATGTCCTCGATTGGGCGCACGCTCGTCTGGTTTGGCGTTATACGTTGCGTCGGGGTTTGGCGCACAACGCGACGTCCCGATGGAGATTGACCCACCTTAACGGTATTTGTGCGAGGCGTGACAGTCGTGCCAACTCGCACTGTATTTGTCGAACCTGGCATAACCCGTGACGAGAATGGGGCGACGGTCTGGCTTTCCCCTGAAATTGAAATCTGGGAGGCAATCGGTGTGGAAACAGAAGATAAAAACTCGCAAATGCCAGCGGTGCGCGGATTTGGCTTCACATAGTTCCACCCTCGGCACTGTGCATCGCCCGCACATTGACTGTCGCAAACATCAGCCCCGCCAGCCACGGCGCTATTGTAAGGCGTGCCGGGACGATACATCCCCAAATCCGCAGCAAAGGCGGGGGCCGATAGAAGAGCACTAAAAAGAGCAGCCGTTAGAAAACGCATGGTATCCTCGCAAGACAATCACATCAGACTGATTCAAACCAAATGTTCGAATCGTTGAAGCCAGAATGACGGCAAGGCGTTGACGCTTGGTTAACCCTGTTTGTTAAGGTCTGATGCGATCAATTAAGGTTTTGGCGCAGCTCGGGCGATGGCAGCTAAACTTTCCATGTCCAGACCTGCCCCGCCGATCAGTGCGCCATCCACATTTTTCAACGCCAGTAATTCTGTGGCGTTGGCAGGCTTAACAGAGCCCCCGTAAAGCAGCTGAACCGTCGGGCCAACTTGAGCACGGATCGCATTGTGCATGTCGTCAACATCTTTAGGGGTCGCCGTCTTGCCTGTGCCAATAGCCCAAACGGGCTCATAGGCGATAACATAGGCCTCAATGTCGGGAACGCTGGCTCTGATTTGATCGGAGACAACTGTTTCGGCCTGCCCTGCATCGCGCTCATTTTCCGTTTCGCCTACACAGATAATCGGAATCAGTCCTGCGCGCGTTGCCGCTATGGCCTTGGCATTTACGTCCGCATTCGTGTCACCGCGCGCGCGACGTTCACTGTGACCAATAATAACGTAGGTCGCCCCTGCGTCTTTCAGCATTTCGGCAGACACATCGCCTGTATGCGCGCCGGAAACCGCAGCGTGGCAATCCTGTCCTCCCAACAAAACGCCATCATTCATGGAGGCCAAGAGCGTTGCCGGCGGACAAATCAGAACGTCCAAATGGCCACGCTCTGAGGCGGGATATATGGCAGCAAAATCGGATGGCTTAGACGTCCAACTTAGGTCGCCATGCATCTTCCAATTGGCAGCAATTAGGGGTCGTAAAGTCTGGCGCATCATCGGTCTCCAATATCAGAGGACAGAAGACCCTGAAAACAAGGAAATTGCAAGCGCAACGCGGCCTTGTAAGGGGCGCTAGGCGTGGTTAAGACGGGCCCAGTTTAAGCTCGTTTTACTCAATAGGCGTCAGAATCTCATGGCTCAATCCATCGGTGGAAAAATCAGAGGTGCATTTGTTGGCATCCTCGTCGCTCTTCTTGTTCTGGCCTTCGCGGTCTGGGGTGTGAATGATATTTTTGTACCAGGCGTGAGAAATGCCGTGGTCAGTGTTGGTGACGCAAGCGTGCCAACCCGCGATTTCAACCGCGACCTCCAGACACGCTTGCGCGAAATCGCATCCCAACGCGGTGAAGGTCTAACAAATGAAGAGGCCTATCAGCAAGGCATCCACCGAGAATTGCTCGCACAATATCAAATCACTCTGGCCGTCGAGAAAGACTCGCAGGACTTAGGCGTTGGCGTGAACCGCGCAGATGCCAAAGCTTACATCGAATCGATCCCAGCTTTTCAGTCTACTGTGACCGGCCAATTTTCAAAGGAGAGGCTACAACAAGCCCTCGGTGGATTGCGAAACGGCTATTCGATCAAGAAATTCGAAGCCGACACATTGCGCGACCTCCGCCGCATTCAAACGGTCGAGGCCATCGTCGGCGGAATTCGAGCGCCATCTGGATACGCAAAACGCCAATTTGATTTCCTATCAGAGCAGCGCAAAGCAAGCGTACTCACTTTGAACAAAGATTCTGTGCCCGCGCTCGAAACCCCTGACGATGAGGTACTGCAAGCGTTCCTTGATACGAATGCGGCTCGCTACACAGCACCAGAATATCGCCAAGTCACGATGATCAGACTTGAGCCATCCGGCTTTTTACCTGACGTCGCTGGTGGCATCACAGAAGAAGATGTTCAGGAAGAATTTGACGCTCGCATTGCGCGTGGTGATATCGGGTCCAAAGCGTCACGCGACGTTGTCGTCATTTCCGCGTCGGACGAAGCAACCGCCATTGCAGCGGCGACACGTCTCGCCGAAGGCGAAGCTCCAGAAAGCGTTGCGACAGCGCTTGGCCTCCTCGCACCAGATCGTTTTGACGAAATCCAAGAGAACCAGCTTCTTGACGCCGTCACAGACACCACTGCGTTTTCATTGGCTCAAGGCGAAGCGAAAGCCAATGAAAACAGCTTAGGGGGTTGGGAAGCGGTTTTTGTTCCAAAAGTCGTCGCCGCGATCACCCCCAATTTTGCCTCCGTTGAACCTCAAATCAGGCGTGATATTGGCATTGATCGTGCCAAAGGAAAAATCTTCGAAATCAGCAACTCACTCGACGAGCGTCTGTTGAATGGCGAAACGCTTGAGACCATCGCCGAAGCTTTAGACCTGCCTATGGAGAGTTATGACTTTATCGACCGGGTTGGGAAAACACGTGATGGTTTGGTTATGAACGGCTCTGCCAATATCCCCGGCATCGCCCAAGATGACGAACTACTTCGCCTAATTTTCACCGAAGATATTGGTTTCGACACGGACATTTATCCAACTGTACAAGAAGGTTTTGTCGCCTTCCGCGTCGCAGACGTGATCGACAGTAAAGTGCGTCCCCTCGTCGACGTCAAAGACAATGTCCTCGTCGCGTGGGAGACTGAACAGCTTCAAGCAGCTATCAATGCGCGTGGCTTGGAAATCACACAAGAGGTCCGCGACGGTCGCAGTCTGGAAGATATTGCAAAAGAACTAGGCAGTGCCGCAGTCCTGCAACAGCGTGGTATTTCGCGCGCGCAACCGCCGCGTGATATCTCAGGTCAGGTTGTCGTCGACCTACTGAAAGCCAATGTTGGCGACCTCGCCCGCGGTTCAGGTGGTCAGCCACTGACCTATACCATCGCGCGTTTGGATGGCATCACACCGAACTCTGACGGTCTGGCTGGCGAAATCCTTGACGTTGTTCAACGCAATATCGGGTCAGAAATCAGTGGTGATATCCAAAACGCCTATCGTCTTGCAATCCTGAAAGAACACGAGCTTCGCGAATACCCTGAACAGGTGCGTGCGATCATGGGTATCGAGGGCGAATAGACGACGCCATGACACTCACGTTTTTTCCTTCGCGTGACAGCCTTGATATGGGGCAAGCCCAGCTTGTCCATACGCGCGTTATCAATGACATCGACACACCCGTTTCCGCCTTCATCAAGGCGGGATTAGGTAAACCTTATGCCTTTTTATTCGAGTCCGTAACGGGCGGCGAACAACGCGGGCGTTATAGTTTCTTTGGCTTTGACCCTGACATTGTCTGGCGTTCACAAGGGGACCAAAGCGAGATTAGCCGTGACGGTGGTTCCAGCTACTCCGACTGTGATGGCAAACCTCTGGACGCGCTGCGCACGCTTCAGGAAGAGGTTAGCTTCGATCTACCAGAAGGCATTCCTCCTATGGCCTCAGGCCTGTTCGGTTATCTTGGCTACGATATGATACGGCAAGTGGAAAGCCTGCCTGTTGATGATGATAGCGCTGCCAAGAACGACCCCATCGGCACGCCAGATGCGATCAAGGTGCGCCCCCGTATTGTCTGTATTTTCGATCAGGTCGCGCAGGAAATCATCATCGGCTCACCTCTAGAAGTGGGTGGAGACTATGACGCCGCCTGCGCACGAATAGAGCGTGTAGCAGCCGACCTTGCCTTACCTGTTTCCGCTAACGCGACCCGCAACATTGCTATTCCAACGCTTACACCGACGCTCGGGACTGACGCAGCGGCATTCGGCGCGCGGGTTGCCAAAGCCAAGGATTACATTCTTGCGGGGGATGTCTTTCAGGTCGTGATCGGCCAGCGTCTTTCCGCGCCTCTACCTGCGTCCCCTTTCGCACTTTATCGGTCCTTGCGACGGATGAACCCCTCGCCTTTTCTATACTTCCTAGATTTTTACGACCATCAAGTTATTGGATCAAGTCCTGAAATCCTTGTCCGCCTGCGGGATAACACCGTAACGGTCCGCCCCATCGCCGGCACGCGACCTCGCGGGAAAACCACGGCGGAAGACAATCAATTCGAAGCTGACCTCCTCGCCGATCCAAAGGAATGCGCCGAACACCTCATGCTGCTTGATTTGGGCCGTAATGACGTGGGCCGCGTTGCCAAACCCGGCACCGTCAAAGTCACAGACCGTTTCATGATCGAGCGCTATAGCCATGTCATGCATATCGTCTCCAATGTTGAAGGCGAAATTCGTGACGGCTTGGATACACTCGATGCGCTCTTCGCAGGCTTTCCAGCTGGCACAGTAAGCGGGGCGCCCAAAGTTCGCGCTATGGAAATCATTGACGAATTAGAGGACGAAAAACGCGGCATCTATGCGGGCGCCATCGGCTATCTTTCAGTCACTGGTGACATGGACACCGCCATCGCGCTGCGGACAGCTATCGTTAAAGACGGCACACTGCATGTCCGCGCTGGTGCAGGCATAGTCATGGACAGCGTCGCCCAGATGGAATTTGAAGAAACGATCCACAAATCCAACGCCCTGTTCCGCGCCGCTGAACAAAGCGTCAGGTTCGGAGGCAATCGCTAAGCCATGCTCCTCGTCATCGATAATTACGACAGTTTTACCTATAATCTCGTGCATTACGCGCAGGAACTAGGAGTGAAAACAAAAGTCATCCGCAATGATGATCTAAGCGTGGCAGAGGCCCTCTCACTCGGCGCGAAGGGCATCCTTCTTTCACCTGGTCCAAAGACGCCAAATGAAGCGGGCATCTGCCTCGATCTGATCGCGAAGGCTCCAGACGATCTTCCTATTCTTGGCATATGTCTCGGTATGCAGAGCATTGGCCAAGTCTTTGGCGGCAAAGTCATTCGAGCAAAAGAAATTATGCACGGCAAAACCTCGCCGATGCACCATGACGGCACAGGCGTATTCGCAGGGTTGGAAAGCCCATTTAACGCAACGCGCTATCACTCGTTGTCCGTTGAACGCGGAAGTCTACCTGCTGAACTGCTTGTGAATTCGTGGGTTGATGACGGTGAAATCATGGGATTGCGTCATGCTACCCGCCCGATCCATGGCTTGCAATTTCACCCTGAATCCATCGCATCGGAAAACGGTCACAAATTGATCGGTAAATTCTTAGAGCTAATGGCGTGAACGCCGCAGACCTCCGTGTGGCTCTGACATCTATGCTGTCTGGCAAGATGGAAACCGCCGACATCGTCGAGACCTTAGTCCAGATTGAATCCGACGGCGTCGGCGCAGAACAACTGACCGCTGGCGTCGCAGTGATGCGCGAACATATGCGTCGCGTCGACGTGCCCGAAAATGCGATCGATATTGTCGGAACAGGCGGAACTGGCCTCAAACTTTTATCCATCTCAACCGCAACAGCTTTTGTTGTCGCGGGCGCAGGCGTGCCCGTCGCAAAACACGGAAATCGCGGCGCGAGCAGCCCAACAGGTACGGCTGATACGCTCTCCGAACTTGGTGTGAATATCGCCATGAGCCCCGAACGCGCCGCTGCCGCAGTATCTGAGGTTGGCATGGGATTTCTGTTCGCCCCAACCTATCATCCTGCCATGCGCCATGTCGGGCCCGCACGCAAACAGATCGGAAAACGAACGATTTTCAATCGCTTAGGCCCGCTTTCAAACCCCGCCAGCGTCAAATGTATGCTGGTCGGCAGCGCAGAAGCCAATCTGGTGCGCCCAATGGCGGAAGCGCTCAAAGCAAACGGCGTCACGTCTGCAATGGTGGTCCACGGCCATGATGGCATGGACGAGATTACAACCACTGGCCCGACCACCGTCGCACAGTTGAAAGATGGCGTTATAACAGAATTTGAGATTGTGCCTGAAACATATGGCTTATCGGCCGTACCTCTATCGGCACTTGCGGGCGGTGCGCCAAAGCGAAACGCCGCGGCACTCGGCGCTTTGTTGGACGGTAAGTTATCGCCCTATCGCGAGATCGTCAGACTGAATGCTGCCGCCGCTTTGACTATCGCAGGTCGAGTCACCGACATTGCCGAAGGTTTGGAGATGGCCGCCAAATCCATTGACAGCGGCAATGCAAAAACCATCCTCACGCGCCTCGTGGAGTTTTCCAATCGCTAGTTTAATGGACGCGCCAGACGTGTTGAAACGCATTGCTGCCTATAAGGCCGATGAAGTTGACGACCTAAAAGACAAAAC
>CALHXF010000005.1 GCA_938040095.1 uncultured Caulobacterales bacterium | reverse complement strand
CTCCTCTACCATTTATTCTGACCTGGCTTCTATGAAAAATTCCTTCATCAATCAAAAACTGAATGTCGGCAGAAGGTTCTCGGTACAACTTTGAATTTGCTGGCCAATCAAAAGCGTCCCAAAATAACAATGCGGACTTTACCGATTGTATATCCAACCCGCTTTTGCTTGAAAATGAGTGCCCGTTAATTTCCATAGGTTCGGATACAACTAAGCCTCTTTCATTTTTCTTGAGAACTCGTTCCGAAGTTCGAACTTCTAACGAAAAGTCATTGGTTCTTTCTGAAATAAAATTGGCCACAGTTTTTATTTCACTGTATCCACTAGATGCTAGAAGTTGCCGTTTAAAATCCTTCATTTCTACGCTCCCAAATTTTCGCAATTGTCAGATACATCTATTATTTATCGTTCATTGATCCTTGATCGCTCACAATTCAATTCAATTAGCGATTATTTTTCATGAATTTTATCATGTACCTTACCCCACTTTTCCATGCACCCGTGTGCCCAGTGATGTAGGGAAAACGCAATGACGGCCACTTGACCCGAGTGCAGGTGAGTTTATTTTTGATGAATAGAAGGCCACCATAACACTCCTCTCCCAAGCCACAGCTTTCATCCTCCTGCTGATTGCGTTCCTCCACTTCCTTTGGGGCGTGGATGTTACTTGGCCTGCTAAGGATGAGGCCGCTCTGGCGCGGGCCGTTGTGGGGGGCGAAGGGTATAACGCAGCTGCCGAATTTTTGGGCCTGTAGTTTCGTTACTGTCGCTTTACTGATTGGGAGTTGGATCGTTCTCACGCTCGGCGGCGTCATGCGGGTGGCGTCACTCCCGATGTGGATTTTCCAAATTTTGGGCGCGGGGTTTGCGCTTGTTTTACTGGCGCGCGGGATTGTCGGTTTCATGCCGTTTTGGGCGAGCATCACACCAGAAGAGCCGTTTCGGACGCTCAACCGCCTGTATTATTCCCCGCTCTGTGTCGGCCTCGGTGTCTCGGTGATACTCCTTCTCATTCAGAGCCGCGGGTATAATGCTCCCTAATCCAATGGTTCTGTATCTTTCCGATTTCAGCGAAAGAGCTTATCAGATTGCACTGACCCCCACCGCTTGATATTTCGCTCACACTTCAAGACTGCCCGCCATATTTGAAACGATTGATAAAGCGAGACTGCATGAAACATCACTTCAGCTTAGGCGTCGTCGCGATTCTTTTACTCTCGGCCTGTGGTGGACCCGACGGGGATGATACATCGCCCGAAGACGTAAAGGCGGCGTGGGCAGCTGAGGATGTGGCGAATGACGCAGCGGAAGCCAAAGATATAGAGTGGGCGACGTCCGATGCGCGCCCCGTCAATCTCGCCTGTATGGAACCCGATTTTGAACGGGGGCAGGTCAACACCTTCATCTCGCTAAATTCTCCGACATACCCGTCCGTTCAAGCCAAAAGTGATCAGTTCGTACAGCGGTTACGTGACCTCACTCCCACGACGGTGGAGCTCACACCCGCCGAGGCGAAAGCCTATGAGGAGACGGTAGAGAAACTTGCAGCGCTGAATTTGTTTAGGTTCATGATGGGCATCGGAAATCAGGTTCAGGGGCAAGTGGTTGCCTGTAATCACGAATCCTATGAATCCGATGGCTGCACAACAATGGCCCGCGTCATGGGCGATAAATTCGCCGTCGAAAACGTCGTCAAAGACGGGGACGCATTGAGCTTCACCAACGTCATTCATGACGAAGATACGCGCACAGATGTGAACATGGTTCTCGGGAACCCCGACTATGACACCTTGAGCATGGCGTTGGTCGAGGACGGGGTCACGACCTCCGCATTGACATTCGCGCGTGACAAAACAGGGGAAGAGCAAGCCTCAGGCACGCTCGGTCCGAACTCATCCTTTCGCTACAGGGAAACGCCTGACTGCGCGGGCGAACTCCACGCGGAACGCGAACATGAAAAGGGCCGTGCGTGGGTCATGGACTTTACCTGGACCTCCGTCCGCGCCGATTACTTTCAACTGACCTATCGAGATTGCCGAGAGAGTAAGACTGGCGAGATGGAATGTAAGATCGGCGCTTTGTGATGTTTGAGGTTCAAGACGGGACGCCGGGAGCGCGCCTTTTTTAACACCTGCTTAACCACATCGACGAACCCAACCGTAAGGCTGCATCGTTATCTACCCGCATGGCTTTTGTTCAATATATCTACACGTCGATCCTCATGACGGAGCTTTCGGCGCGGAACGCTTTTGATACGTCGGCTATGAGTACGAAAATTTGTGAGCAGTTTGGTATTACGGGCCGCGTTTTTGCCAATCGTCAAAAAGCGCTCGCGATCACAGAGGGCCCTGAGGAGATTGTCACAAAATATTTTCAATCCGTTCAGCAAGACCCTCTCGCGCAATCTGTCCTGCTACTTGTGAACCGTCCTATTCCCGTGCGTGAGTTTACGGATTATTCGGTCTGGTTGAATTTGGGACAGGATTTCGAATTTAGTAAATCTGTGCGGAAATTGACGGCAGCGTCCTTGCGGACGGCTTGGCCGAGCAACTTGTCAGCCAAGGTACGGATTATGGCAGATGCCTATTTAGACCCCGAGATGTTGGCGGCTTAGGCTTAGCGCGATGACGTGAGTTGAGTCACGCTAGGGGTTGTAATCCCGTTCTTTAGCGACCATATGCCTGTTATCGATCTAAGGCCGAACAATCTGGCTTACTAACTGCAAACCTTTCCCTGTCCAAAAGGGGCCAATGTTTGCGGTGACTATGTATTTTACTTCTCCCGACATCGACTAACGCCACAGCTCCATGTTGGAGCTTCGGCAATTTTATGACGTGAAAGGAAATACCCATGTCAGATATGAGAACCGGAACTGTTAAGTTTTTCAACTCCTCAAAAGGCTTCGGCTTTATTCAGCCTGAATCCGGCGACGACGTGTTTGTACACATCACTGCTCTACAGCGTGGCGGCCTTGACGGCTTGCAAGAAGGCGACAAAGTCTCCTTCGACACAGCTATTGATCAGCGTTCAGGCAAAACGTCTGTCGACAACATCACAATGGCATAAGCCATTTGATGTTTCGGAGGCTGATTTAATCAGCCCTCGTTAGATTAGAGAGCGCGTCGTTTCCCCAAGGGGAGGCGGCGCGTTTTTCGTTTTCGGGACGTGTTTTGAGAAAGATCCGCGTTTATGAAAATTTGAAACCTATTTATTTCAGCGACTTATACCTAAAATCAACAACATGATCCTCGCTGTCAAAACCTGAATATTGTTTTCTCGTTCTTTCGGACAAGGGACAGGCGGGGCCTCGCAATTGACGCATGCCAAATGCGGGGGTGTCGGTTGACAGCCAACACTTTAGTCTTTGCATAAAACAAACTTTTTATCTTGGTATTCCATCGCGAAAACCAACCACGCGGACAGCCCCCGCTTTAATTTAATGACCGTGCTGCCTCATTCATGGGCAGTTGGACGAAACGCATGACCAATTGAAATATGTCGTTTGGTGCATTTACCCTATGGGTTCATGGGCGATTGCTTTTTGAAATTCTCCGATTAAAAACAAGGGTCACACCAACCCCCTTGAAGGAGTGCCAAGTGCCATCATTTAAATTCATTTTTATCAGTATCAGTTCAGCAGCTTTGTTGGGCCTAAGCGCCTGCGCAACACCCGCGACGCAAACGGCGTCAGCACCCGCTGCCGAAGCGAAAGCGTCAATGACGCCGACAACAACAAAAACTGAGACTGCGTCTGCTGGTAACGCAACCAAGCAGGTCTGTAAACGCGAAGCCGTCGTCGGGTCGAAGTTCAAAAAGAAAATTTGCGCAACGCAAGATGTATGGGATGCACGCGCGACTGCAGACCGTGCCAAAGCGGAAAGTATTCAACGTGGCGGCGGAAGTGTTGGTTCATCGAATTAATCTGATCGAATTTACACAATTGCTCTAACGCAGCATCCATAGGCCATTCGATATCGGCCTATGGCTCTCCTGCTTAAACCTATGATTTTAAGTAGGAAACACACTCCCTCAACCGCTGGAGCCTCCCGTGACATCAAATACATTCCCACTTATCGCTTTCTGCGCAGTTGCCATGCTTGGCCTCAGCGCGTGCGCGACATCCGCACCATCTACGCAAACCGCTTCTGCCGCTGTTGCCGTTGCATCCAAAACTGCGCCTTCGACAACGACAGCGTCCGCAGAGGGTGAAGAAGAGCAAATCTGCAAACGAACAGCCATTGTGGGATCGAAATTCAAACGAAAAATCTGTGGGACAAAAGAGCATTGGAACAACGTCGCTGCGGCATCACGTCAGCAGACACGCGATGCTCAGAACGGCCCCAACGGTACTAGCGCGAACTAG
>CALHXF010000004.1 GCA_938040095.1 uncultured Caulobacterales bacterium | reverse complement strand
AGAACCTCAGCACCGATAATATCGACAGCTATCAGGGCAAATCGGGCCAGAACGCCAAGGCGTTTATCAACAATATCATTGACCCTTCGGTCATCGGCTTTGGCACGATTGATGATATTGACCAGTTGGCGGGCAAGCGCGGGGATCGGCAATCCTCGGCCGGCCAGCTTGAGATTACGGCCGTTCTGATGGAGAGCTTTGCAGGGGCGAACACCGTTGTGCGCGGCAATTGCACCTTCGGGATGTTTTCGAATTACCCCGAAAACGTGGATGATGCGCTGCGCCAAAGGGCGGGCGCGCGGTTCTTGGTGGATGGGCCGCAAACGCGGGACGACTACATCGATATCCTGTATCTGTTGATGGGCAAAAACCACGACATTCCGATTGGAGATCATGAAGCGTTCAGCGCGCAAGAGATCAAGAAGGCCGTCGCAGCGAGTTTTGAGAGCCATTCAAAACCCCACGAACCCGGTCTGATGAACGTGTTTGACAAGGTGCATTCCAACATCGGCGATCTAGACACGATTGCGAAATTGGGCACCTATCTAAAGGGCATCCAAGAGGCCGACCCGCGTTTCACGGGCCGCGCGATCAAGAACATCACGGATGCGGTCAAAGTTCGCGCGATGGACTTTGAACTGCCGGACGAATGGATGGAGAACACAGAGCTATTCCTCGACAAAGATTATGACACAAAGCGCAAGATGATTGCCGACCTGTCCAAAGAAATAACGGTCGATATGGTCATCCAAGAAATCAATCGCTACGCCGATTCAGAATTCCGCTACGCCGATAAATCGGATGAGATTGCTATAGAAAATATGGTGCGTGACTTTGGCCGGAACGAAGAAGCGAAACGACGCTATTTGGCGAGTAAGACGTGAATGATTTTCACATAGATACAGTCTGTCAAGTCATGGCGACGGAACGATCTGAAAGCATAGTTTATTCTGTCTTAGATCATTTCGCACCAAATCGAGTTGAGTTGAGCTCTAATTATTCGGATCGCGCTGATGGGAAACCTTTCGTCAATGAATTGGAGATGATTCGTTACTATTCGGAACACGATAATCTCAGCCAAACTTTTTATTGGTCTGAGAGCCCTATAGGTAAGGACAAGTTGACGGTTGGAGCTGATTTTACATCGGACAAACACCTGATTATGACTATAACGCTTGATGGCACTGAAGATTTGGCTGTGAAATATCTATCAAAGTTAAAGTCATTTTTGGGGTCTGATTGCGGTTTTATCTGCTTTGGTTTTCCAGGAAATTACAAGACAGGCGCAGAGTTTGAACAGATTAGTGCGGAGGTAAATGTCGCATGATGCGTCTCGTCAAAGCCGGTCTCATGTTTGGGAACCTCTATGAGGTGTCCTCGCCTGCCCTTGTGGAGCGATATAATCGTGCGTTGGAGCATTTGATCGGTAAGCGTACAGAGCTGACCGAGTTCCATATCGACATTGTCGGAGCGTCACCAGAAATCGCGCATGAGTTAGACGATGAGCTGTATCTGAACCCGCATGGCGCGAACCAAATGTTCATTTTACTGTCGACTGACCAGAAAACTGCGCCGCTGCTCAACTCTCAATTCTCAACGTCTCGCCATATTTTAAGGCATTACATCGAAGAGAACGAAGATCAGTTATTCGCCCTGACCGCGCGCGAAGCCGTCGCAGGCGAGTTGATGAACTCTGTTTTCAAACTCGATGAACCCGCAGACCTATTGGATATCAACCGTGTCGAAATCACCGCCGACACCACCCAAGCTCATGTCGCTGAAGCCGAAGAATTAAGCGGTCAAATTGACCGTTTCATGGCCGACGATGATGCGTGGTGGGATGATGTTTTGATCGCGGAAATGATTGAACTCGCCAAACGCACGGGTAATATTCAACGCAATCCGGTAAAACTTGAAAGCCAAGTCTTTCAGCAAGGCAATTACTTCTCCTCTCATTTTGGTGGCGTTTACGTCTTTCGTGACGCAAATGTTCCAACCATCATTGCACGTGAAGATGTGCCGGGCCTCAGCGATGTGGATATTGACCAAGTTTTGACGTTTTCCGACCCTGAAGGGATTGCGAACTGGTTGCGCGATGAGGATCTGAGCCAGTTAATCGTACAGCGGCCAAGCGAAGGCAGCGCGCTAATTATCCGTCAGAAGATGGACTTTATTGTTGTCTCTACGGCGGCAAATGAAGGTCACGATCTCTCGACGTTATCGCGTCAAAACATGCGTAGCCTGGAACGGCGCTATGCCAATCAATTGCCCCCTGAATTTACGGGGCTGATGGAAGTTTGGCGCTGGGCGTCTTTGGGCGGACGTGTGCCGAAGTTAGGGCCAGTCCATCCTGCCTTTTTCTACGCACTGCGCGGATCGCAGCATAGAGACCGTGATCTCGTGAATATGCTGTTGTCGGATCTATCGCGTCTCGATTTCCGTCAACTTTTCATTTGTCACAAGTCGTTGTTTTACGAAGCCTATCGCGACTGGACGGATGAGAAGAAGGACTTTGTTGTCCGTTTTTTAGAGCAAGAATATGCGATGGACAAAGCGGGCGCGCGTGAAGCCCTGTTCGGCAGTGAACCCAGCATGTCAGATGATGTGCCAAAGCCGACACACCTCCAACCTGATATTTCCGCGAGCGGAACCATGGCGCGGATTGTGGATGATGAGTTGGTTGTCATTGATGTAGAAACGGGACGTACGAAACGTGCATCTGATACGAAACCGTATATCAGTCCTTGGGGGCCGCCGAAGAAACGATCTCGATCTAAAGACCGGAGGCGACGTTAGATTATGTTCCCTATCATTCGAAATGTGGTGATTATATTCATATTGCTAAGTATCGCCTATGCGATTTTGAGCTTCACAGCCCGCATGCGTCAGCGTGCAAGTTTAGAGGCGGACTATAAAACGCAATCTGAAATCAAACAGGTCACGGAAAAGAAAGACGTCTTTGTCGCCCGTGGTATGAAACGTTATGGTCGATCATATAAACCCAAGCTGATACTTGGGGTTTATGTTATTCCTGGTCTCATCATGGGGCTTCTAATTTATCTGGCCCAATACGCGTAAGGGGACGACCATGAAATTTGCAAAACACCTACCTGCCATTCTTCTATTCATATTTGGCGCTGTTTTCCTGAACTACTTTCTGCCTCAGAATGATGTGGTGAGGATCGTTGGTGTGGATATGAAGCGCGTTGATGTTGATAAGAACGCACCCGGTTGGGATCGTGGAGATATCGGGACTAATGAGGGATCGACGCGCGACGTGCGTTTTATCAATACTGAAACACCTAAGGGCAAAACTCGCGTTTACAGAAATGAAGACACAGGTTGGGGGTTTCCGCCATATTTTAAATTCAACAGTAGTGACGTGACCGCGCAAGCGCAGGGCTTGGCGAAGGACGACGATCAATGGGTCGCCGTTCGACATTACGGTTGGAGGATACGCATGTTCTCAATTTTCCCGAACGCCACATCTATGAAGCGTGTCGATGGCCCTAATGCGTCCGTTTTTCCATTTTTCAATATCGTCTTTATTGGTCTTTTGCTGCTTCTCTGGTTTACGCTATGGCGCGCGGTTTCTCGCTGGAAAGCCAAACGCATTGATCCAACATTGGATAAAGTCGGCGATTCGATTGGCGATGCGGCGCGTGAAGTCGGAGACACCGTGGAAGAGGGCAGCGCTAAGGCGCGAGGTTTTTGGCGCAAAATATTTGGATCACCTTCCAAGTAAATTTAGATTTTGGGCGCGTCTTTCTTGCGCGCCCATTTGTCAGACAGCACGACCCCTGCGAAGAGTATGATGATCGAGAAGGCGGCAATTAGCGCACCCCAAAACCAATGTGGGCCCCACAAAATGTCGGAGAGAACGCCTGTATCTGAGCGGTAGACGGACCCGTTGATAACGCCGCCTCCCACGAAGAAATATCCGAAACTCGTCAGTGCATCCAAACAGAGGGCAATCGCTAGGATATGCGAGATATAGAAGACGGCTTTATTCGGAATTTTCCATCCAATTAAACCCAAGATGACCGTCGTGGCCGCCAAGGTGACGCGGGTAAACGTATCCGCGGCCCAGATTTGGCTGATGGCCAGCAAAACCGCCAAAATGATAATCGCGATACGATACCAATTCAGGGCACGGGTCAGAATAATCATAAAGACGCCCAATATGGCCGGCCCAGACAGACCAAGGATAACGGAAACGGCCCGCTGAAATGTATTGGATGATCCCGTCAATGCTAAACCTGAAAAGTTGGGGAAGATCGTCAACTCCATAAAAGATCCGCCTGTTACAAGCGCGCCCAAGCCATGACCGAGTTCATGTGCCCAGGTCGATATGAATGATATCGGGATGCTCACAAAGGGGACTTGCAAGATCATCCAGACGATAAAGCAAAGGCCCCAAAATTGAGTTGCGGGTAGGCGCGGAGTTTGCGTGTTCAGTTTTTTGAGTTTGGTCACGGACATCTAGCTAATGTGAAGGTGCTCGCGCGTTGCTGCAAGTCTCCTCTTTTGGTTTCAACAGCGTTTAGGTGTATGGTCCAAATCATGATTGATTTGGACTTCGAATTTACCGCCGCCCTTTGGGAGTGGAAGGGCAGCTGGGTTTTCGTGACGTTGCCCGTTGAGATGAGCGCTGACATCAAACATTTCACACGCCACACTGCACGCGGTTTCCGCTCAGTGCGGGTCAACGTCACGCTAGGAGAGACGAAATGGAGCACCTCGCTCTTTCCCGATAAGGAAAGCGGCGCATATTTCTTGCCGATCAAGAAAGCCATCCGAAAGGCAGAAACTTTGGACATTGGCGATAGTATTAATGTCGCCATTTCCGTCGCTATCTAAGCGGTCCACTTCATAATGCAGAGCTTTCTGTCGAAATCCATTGCCAACCCCCGCAGACTCGCGCGATAAAATGCCCATGACCACAATCGAAATCAAACCCGTCAGTTATAACCTTTGGAAAACGGACAAAGCCGCTTTCGCGAAAGCCTTCGGCGAGAGTTTCGCCGAGACCGGCTTTGCTGTCGTGTCCGATCACACGATCCCGCAAGGTGTAATCGATCAAGCCGCCGATGATGCGAAAGACTTCTTCGCGCAATCGCCCGCGACAAAGCGCAAATATGCCGACCCCGAAAATGGCCATCAACGCGGCTATTCACCGATTGGATCGGAAAATGCCAAGGGGCAGGCAATCTCTGATTTCAAAGAATTCTGGCACACAGGCCGCAACCTTCCCGCCGATAGTCCCTATCGCGCGAAGATGAAGGACACGCCCATTGTCGACGAATTACCTGCGTTTAACGTTTCGACCCGAGACCTTTATGAAGCCCTCGATAGTTTCGGTGCTGACTTGCTGCGTGCCGTTGCGATCCACCTCGGGCTGGATGAGACGTATTTTGATGACAAGGTCAATAATGGGAATTCCATCCTGCGTCTCTTGCACTACCCCGCACATACGAATCCGCCGCCAGAAGGCTCTGTCCGTGCTGCTGCGCATGAAGACATCAATTTGATTACATTACTGCTGGGCGCGGAAGAAGCGGGCCTCCAAGCCCAACATCGCAACGGAACCTGGTTGGATGTGGACGCGCCAAAGGGGGCTTTGGTCGTCAATGCGGGTGACATGTTACAACGCCTGACGGCTGGGACGATCCCGTCGACGACCCATCGCGTGCTGAACCCATCCGCTGAACGCGCGAAATTTCCACGCTATTCTTTCCCATTCTTCCTGCATCCCAACCAAGATTACCTCATCGATCCGCTACCAGATTGCGTCGCGAAAACGGGGAAAGTTGAGGCGCCGATTACAGCGGGAGATTACCTCACGGAACGGTTGTTAGAAATTGGGCTGTTGAAGAAGTAGCTGACCATCGATGTCGCCTCATTGATCCCTCTAAGATTATGCGACGGATCGACAGACGTATCTACCGCTAAGAGTCGTTGAATTTGTCTTCGGGCCAATCAGCAGAACCTGCGGATGACGCTGGTGTAAATATGCCAAGCGAAAGCTCCCACAGCCCATCTCCATCTTTCAGGGGGGAACTGCCGAAGCCAAAAATTATAAGCGGGACTGTCCGCAAGGTTGGCATCCGCGATGGAATACCAAATTTATAGTTTTTGTTTTACGCGATTGCCGCATCACCCGATTGTCAGGCGGATAATGCAAACCTTGCAGCAATGGTTTTTGAAGAAGCGGCCAGTCATAAACCCCCG
>CALHXF010000003.1 GCA_938040095.1 uncultured Caulobacterales bacterium | reverse complement strand
CAATATTGATGCCGCAGACTGCATTTTCTTACGGGACGTTTTCGGCACAAATCCTTTGTTCCGAAACGCAGCATAAAGCTTATTCGCAGCTCGTACGACGATGTTCTTTTCAGACGTCGTCTCCGCTTTCGCAGACACAGGGACGGCCATTTCCGTCATATCAACAGTCGCGCAGCCGCTCGCAAGGAGCGCAACCGTCGTTATTATCGCAACGCGAAATCGCATGTATTTACTTCCACCAAAACGGACCGCTTATCTGACACGAGCGCATCCAGAAACGCGCTCCATACAGCAAATAAGTTGAACAATCTCTGAACGATATTAGCCGTAACTGATGACACGGCTCTTGCAAGTAAAAGTGCCGTAATCTCGACTTAACTCGAAGACAGACTTCCCCTTCGCGTTCAAGATCATGCCTTTTTCGACATAACCTTTGTCACGACAAAAGCCCCGACGAGAACTAAAACAACCGCGACAGGTAAAATTCCATATTTTTCCAACGTACCTGCAATAAGGACAAAACCCATGAAAAAAGGCGCCACAAATCGTACAAAGAAGAGAATAAAGCGTCCCAGACCCTCACCTGGCCCAGAAAGTTCATCCGCTAGAATAGCTTTGTTCAAACGCCAGCCCGTGAACAGAACGATCAACAAAGCCGATAGCGGCGCCAAAATCGGCCCTGCTAAACCACCATCGATGAAATCCATGAACCCCGTAACATAGATAGACGCTAAACCGAGTGTCATGATGGCACCGCCAGCAATCCATGCCGCTTTCTTTTTTGTCCAGCCTGTCTTCTCTGCCAGATAAGCCACCGACGGCTCTAGCAAAGAGACGGAAGACGTAATCGCGGCAAAGAAGGCCAAGAAGAAGAAAGCTGCGCCAACAATCATTCCACCAGGCGCATTCGACATGGCCGTTGGAAGGGTCGTGAAGAAGATACCTGCGCCTGCTTCGAAATCGAGGTTATTCGCAAAGACAACGGGAAAGATGGCGAGACCCGCAACAATGGCGACCATTGTATCGACCAAGGACACCGTCACGGCCGACTTTGGGATAGAGACCTCTTTTGGCAAATAAGAGCCATAAGTGATCATGATCGCATTACCGATACCGATGGAGAAACAAGCTTGTCCCAGAGCAGACTGCGCGACTTCCGCATTAATTTTGCTAAAATCAGGTGTGAACATGAATGCAAAAGCATCTGCCGTACCGCCGTTGCCCATTGACGAAATCATAGAATAAGCCGCGAGACAGATCAAAAGCAGGAAGAACACAGGCATCAACAGGCGAGCAGCGAGCTCGATACCCTTGTTTACGCCGCGCGCCACTAACCATGACGTGACCAGACCAAAGAAGAGGAACCAAGGTAAGACTTGCGATGTCGGATTTTCCAACATCATTCCAAATTGTTGTTCGATTTCACCTGCTGGCATACCCTGGAAAGTTCCAAACAAGAACTTAGGAATATACGCTAGAACCCATGCCGCAACGACACAATAGAAGCTCACGATCAAGAATGACGCAATCATCCCAAACCAAGCGCCAGAACTCCACACTTTTGAGACGCCAGAGCGCTCAGCTAGATCATCACTCGACCTGACCGCTGAATTGGCATTACCCGCGCGACCAATGATGTATTCACTCATCAAAACGGGGATGCCAACAAATACGATACAGGCAATGTAGATCATCAAGAAGGCCGCGCCGCCATTTGTGCCAAGCTCGGCAGAGAAACGCCAGAGGTTCCCAAGACCTACGGAACTACCCACAGCCGCCATGATAAATGCAAAGCGCGACGACCACTGTACCGTTCCGCGTTCGATCGGAATGCTTGCCATTGGATAACCCCTAAATTTCTATTGCGTTCTAAGACGCTTCCGTTTCGGGCATAAAGGGAAATTAGGAGGGGTCAAGATGAACAGGCGCTCGGACTGACTTTGATAACTATATTTTAGGTTGTATATGTAAGGTTTAATCATGGCCGACTATCCTACAATCCCTCCCCTTCAAGTTCTTTTGGCGGATGACAATGACGCCAATCGGCTCATCTCTCGCACGATACTGGAGCGCGCTGGGCATAGCGTCACCACGGCACGCAACGGATCTCAAGCTTTAAGCCTTGCAAAACGCGCTGCTTACGGGCTTATCATTCTGGATATTATGATGCCGGTAATGGACGGTATGCGGACATTGCGTCGATTAAGGCGGGGAAACTCTATCAATGAGAAAACCCCAATTTTCGCCTTAACAGCCTACTGCAGCGCAGGAGATCATCAGCGTTACTACCTTGCAGGCTTCGACGCCGTATTGTCAAAGCCCTTACGTTCAGGTGATTTGGAAAGGGCTTTCACACGTCATAAAGACCGCCTAGTTTTCCCCGTCACAGACTCCGTAGACATTCGCCCCAGCGCAAAAGTCCCACTTTTAGACGAAGACATGGTTTTGCAACTGTCTGAATTTGCAGATGCAGAGCGCATCGACGCTATTCAATTCCGTTTTTGGACCTCTATCGAAATGAAATGCGAGACAATCAAACGCGCCCTCCCCGACGCCATGCGGGGCGACGGGCAATCTTTATCCCAGTTCCGACGCGCGGTGCATGCTGTTAAAGGCGCGAGTGCCGCGATTGGACTGGCCCGCGTCGCACATATTGCCCGCGACCTTCAGAATGCGCCACCCTCTGATATAGCGCCGTTGATGCGCGCTTTTGCAGATGCCCTTACGGAAAGTCGTCCTGCGCTTACATACGCGTTGACGAAAACATCAACCGTTCCGAGGCAACTCGACACCCCGATGCAAATGCGCGGATAGAATCAAACCAAACCCGCCCATAACGGCCAAAATAACAGTGCCGCCATAGGAAATGAGAGGGAGAGGCACACCGACAACAGGTGCCAACCCCATGACCATTCCCAAGTTGATAAAAATATAGAGCGTGAAGGTTGTCGTAAGGCCCAATATCATCAGTTTTGAAAACACTTCTTTGCACTGCAATGACAACCAGATGCATACACCGATAACGGCCATATAGAGGCCCAAAGTCATAAATCCGCCAACCAAACCAAACTCTTCTCCAATCACGGTAAATATAAAATCGGTCCGGTTTTCGGGCACATACTCGCCTTGGCGCTGCGTTCCCTTCATATAGCCTTTGCCGTGCACGCCTCCGCTCCCCAACGCGATCTTTGATTGGGTGATATGATAACTGGCCCCAGCAGGATCACGTGAAGGGTCCAAAAACGTAAGAATTCTTTCTTTCTGATACGCCTTCAGGCCAAATTGATAAAAGACCGTAATCGCTATCGTCGCAAAAACACTTGCGAAGCCAATCACCCGCCACGAAATCCCTGCGAGGAAAACGATAGCGACACCTGTTGCAGCCAACAGCAATGTCGTCCCCAAATCTGGCTGGCGAAAAATCAGCGCCATTGGCACGATCATCAGAAATAGCGCACCCAAAAGTCCCCATACGTGGCTCACGCGCCATTCTGGTAAATCGTGGTAATACCGGGCGAGCGCCAGAACGATGGCAGGTTTCATGATCTCTGAGGGCTGCAAGCGTGCAACGCCTAGATCCAGCCAGCGTACTGAACCATTTACGGACACCCCCGCGAACTCCACACCCACCAGCAATATAATTCCGATAATATAGATCGGATAGGCCAAACGATACCAGATGCGGATGTCAATCATCGCAATACCCAACATCGCAATCGCGCCTAAGCCGATACGAGTCAGATGTTGAAACGCTCCACGCTGCCAAATGCCGTCGGTCGCGGCAAAAATCATAACGACGCCGACTAATCCAACAAGGCAGACGAGTGTCAATAAAAGCCAATTGATCTCATAGAGCTTCGTCGTGAGCGACCCGCCAGATGTAGACCTCGCGCTACGAAATGATTGGCCTTGATGGGCCACTACTTCAACGCACCCTCTGGGGTTGACAGCGGAGAGATGACACCATCGCGACGCAGAGCTTCGCCCAAGACGGCCCGCGTAATATCTGCCGCGCGTTTCGCTCCTGAACCACCATGTTCAACGATGGTTCCAACCGCAAATCTTGGGTTGTCAAATGGGGCATAACCGACAAAAATCGAATGATCGCGCAGCTTCCAAGGTAGTTTTGAGTTCTTTCGAATACCAGACGCTCGCTCCGTCATGCTGATACCGCGCACTTGTCCTGTCCCGGTCTTACCAGCCATTTGGATATCTTCCAGACCCAAGGTTTGAGCAAAGGATTGGGTTCGATAAGCCGTGCCGCCAGGCTCTGATGTAACTGACCACATGGCATCTTTGACATAAGCTAGGTGCAAGGGATCAAAATCGAGTGGTTTGAACGACTCCATTTCTTGTCCGATAACCAGTTGAGGTTTCACGGCCGATTGAGCATTCGCAATTCTTGCGGTCATCACGGCTAACTGAAGCGGCGTCGCCAAAACAAACCCCTGCCCAATCGAGGAGTTGAGCGTGTCACCCATCCGCCACCCAGTTCCAAGGCGGTTTTGTTTCCACTCCGCTGTCGGCACGATCCCTGAAATCCCGCCACCGACACCAATTTGGTACTTTTCACCAAGCCCCAAACGTCTCGCAACATCCGCAATAGCTTCTATTCCAACGACTTGAGAGACGTCGTAGAAATATGTGTCGCAACTATTCTTGAGCGCGTCGCGCATATCCATTTTACCGTGGCCTTGACGCTTCCAGCAATGAAAGTTTCGATTGCCCAATCGGATTTTTCCGCCACAAAATATGGGATCATTTCGATCAATTAATCCTGACTCGAGAGCTGCCAACATGACCGCCATCTTGAATGTCGAAGCGGGTGGGTACCCACCCGCAATCGCCTTATTATATTGTGGTCGCTTCGGATCATTATTGAGTTGATCCATATCTGCTTGCGTTAAGCCCGATACAAATAGGTTCGCGTCAAAAGTTGGCATAGAGAGCAATGTGCGAAGTTCACCCGTTATGACGTCGATCACACATATGCCGCCGCTATCATCGCCCTCATCTTCCGTCGCGAATTGCTTTGCCGCAAATTCTTGAAGCTCAGAATCAAGTGTTAACCAGACGTCTTTACCTGACGTTGCTCGGGTTTGCGGATCAGGCCATTCACGTACGATACGACCTCTCGCATTGACCTCAACTTTCAACTGTCCCGACGCGCCTCGTAGTGTTTTTTCTTGCGAAGCCTCGACACCTGTTTTCCCAATTCGAAAGGTCGGCTGGCGGAGAAGTGGATCCGTGTCGGACTCGATATCTCGGTCCCCTGCGCGTCCAATATATCCCAGGACGTGAGAAAAGACCCCATTTTTAGGATAAGCTCTGCCTTGGCCCGCTTCTGAAACGATCCCTGGTAGGTCATGCAGACGCATATTCAGCGCACTAAATGTTTTCCAGTCCATATTATCTTCAATAAGGATTGGGATGAACTTAGGGTTCTGACGAATGTCTCGAATGATACGATTTCGCTGCCGTTCAGATAGGGGGTTAATCTCGGCCACACGATCCAGCGTCAGATCGATTTCAGGCGTTCGCTCGGGTATCATAACAAGGCGAAAATTTTGTCGGTTTTTGGCTAGCGCTCGTCCAAAACGGTCTCGTATTTCACCCCGTTCAGGCAAAAGCATATTGAAATTGAATCGGTTGTTCTCTGACAAGGCTTGATAATCTTCGGCTTGCAGTACTTGAAGTTGGTAAAGCCTTGCGCCCAAAACGCCAAAAACCCCTAAACCGCCTGCACCAAGAATCGCTGTGCGACGCGTTACTTGTGTTTTATCTTTTTGGTTCTGATTTACAGGGGAGGACATCTTATCGGTCCCACTCTTCACTATCCGAGAACCGCCGTGAAATGACGCCCCTCATGAGGCTAATGAGAGGTAGCACAAATGTAGCCAATATCATTTGACGCCCAAGAGACCTCAAATCGGGCATAATACCAAAAACAAACCAGCCCGACACACTTAACAAGAGGATTGCAAGCCCACAAATCGCCAACCAAAATACAAGTAAGCTTACGGGTGCGTAAGGCGCGCTGCGTAATTCAGGTCGCAGTACGCCCCAAATCACACTGTAAACAAGCGCCCACTGACCAATAACGCCAGCGGTTGCCCAATCTGTAAAAATACCAGCCATAAATACAAATAGGAGGGACAAAATTGTATTCGCCTGTCGCGGCCAAATCGCAATGATCACAAGTGGCAGAAAGCCAAACCCCGCAAAGGCTCCGAAAATATTCAGCCCGCCCACGGATAGCGCACTTGCAAGCAACAAGGAAATTCCCGCCACAACCGCAGGCCAAATTCGGCGTATAGGGGCTTGCGTATCAAGGTAGGTCACGGCGCGACCTCTGCTTCATTTTCCAATGGCGGCGCAATACGTTTGTAGGGAGACACCCAAACCCAATCGATTGCAGCACGACGGCTCGATAAGACCACTCTCATCTCGCCAGCTTCGTCAACGATCACTTCACCAATCGCAAGGCCCCTCGGGAGCGCTCCATCATCGCCTGATGTAATAACACTGTCGCCTTCTGCCCAATTCTCTGGCTGGTTGATAAAGGACAATTTAGGATCGGGTGAGTTATCCCCCGCAAGAATAGCTGTTGTGTCAGATCGTGCTGACGCAACAGCAATGCGGCTGTTCAAATCGGATAGACGCAAAACACGCGAAGATCGCGGCCCCACATTGATCACGTGACCGACCAAACCTTCGACGGACATAACGGGATTACCCGTGGCAACGTCATCCTTCGAACCAACATTCAACAAGAGTGACCTAACAAAAGGTCCGTCGATTTCACCGACGGCCCGCGCGGCAATCTTCTTCAGGGGCACGTCAGTTTCAGTATCCACACCTAATATGGCTTCATAGCGCGCTACTTTAATCGCAAGGTTCTCATATCGCGACTGCTTATCGCGAAGAATGACGAGCTCTTCCTGCAAGCGCCGATTTTCTTTTAGTGCCTGCGCCCTATCGGACAATGATCCGAAAAAGCCTTCTACGCTTCGTAAGGGGCCTGCGAATATATTCACAAGCGGAGTGACAGTCCCTTGCGTCGCCATTTCCATATTTGAGGCTTCACGCATGGGACCGCGATTAAAGCTTATAAGCAAACATGAGGTAATAACCGCCAAAGAAAGCGCGATACGTGTCCAACCACTATTGGGGTGCTCCCCGTGCCGCATTGTGGCCTCCGGAAATGCTTAGACGCCAGCTTCGAGGACGACTTTCCATTTTTTCAAATTTTCGACAATTGTGCCTGATCCGCGCACAACACAGGACAATGGGTCATCTGCAATTGAAACAGGTAATCCTGTCCGTTCGCGTAGTTCCACATCCAGATTACGCAGAAGCGCACCGCCACCTGTCAGCATGATGCCTTTATCAACGATGTCCGCAGCCAATTCTGGTGGCGTGGCTTCCAACGCAAGTTTTACAGCTTCAACGATTTGTTCAACAGGCTCTTCCAAGCTCTCCGCGATCATGGCTTCGTTGATGGCAATTTCACGAGGAACGCCGTTCATGAGGTCGCGGCCCTTAATCAAAACCGTCATACCTTCATTGTCTTCAGGCATGGTGGCAGAGCCAATTTCCTTTTTGACGCGCTCCGCGCTCATTTCACCTAATAGCAGATTTGTTGTCCGTCGCACATATTGGATAATCGCATCATCCATTTTGTCACCGCCAACCCGCACAGAGCGCGAGTAGACCATCCCGTCCAAGGAGAGGACTGCGATTTCTGTAGTGCCACCGCCGATATCGACGACCATTGAGCCTGATGGCTCATGAATCGGCAAACCAGCGCCCAGAGCCGCCGCCATCGGTTCATATACGATGTAAACCTTGGATGCGCCCGCTTGCTGCGCAGATTGATAAATCGCTCGCTTCTCAACAGCCGTCGCGCCAGCAGGGACACAAATCACGACTTTGGTTCCGCCGAATTTGAAGCGCTTTTTATTCACTTTTTCGATGAATGTTTTGATCATCGCTTCCGCAACTTCAAAATCTGCAATCACGCCATCTTTCATGGGGCGAATTGCTTCGATATTTCCTGGGGTCCGACCGAGCATCATGCGGGCATCTTCTCCAACGGCATGTACAACCTTGCGACCATTTCGAATAGAATACGCAACCACGGAAGGTTCATTTAGGACGATGTCACGCCCCTTCGCATAGATCAGCGTATTGGCTGTTCCTAAGTCGATTGCGAGATCAGTTGAAAATCTGTCAAAGATGGACATGGTCATTCCAGCGCAGGGGCAGATAAATTTAAAATTTATAACAGCCTAATTAAATTCGTGAATCAGTCATTACCGATACCCACTCATCGTAGGTGATTATTAACCTTACGCTAATTTGCAAGCAAACGACGCTGTAATTCCTCAAAAACACTGCTTTTTTAGGCTTAAATCGGAGATCGGGCCTCTAATCGTTTACGGGCCAGCCAAGACACACCAATTGCAAGCACTGCAAGAGCGGCAAAAATTATCGCCATCGCGCTTCCTGATAGGCCCGACAAAACCCCCTGACTCACCAGAGCCACCACAATTATTTTTGGAACAATACCAATCGCTGTCCCAGCAGCAAAATGACTAAACTTCATGCGGGAGACACCTGCCGCGAGGTTAACAAGAATAGCGGGGCCCGTCGGAACAAGACGGATCACGAGGCTGGTCATGAACCCATTTTTACGCACAGCCGTAGAGAGTTTTTGGATTAACTCCCCATCAAGACGCTGAAGCCTCTCCGCACCTAATAAATGCCCGACCCAAAAACCCAAACTTGCAGCCGCTAAACTGCCGATCCAAGCGAGAAGACTGCCTTCCCACGGCCCGAACGCAACAACGGCCCCCATCACCAGCATCCATTGTGGCGCACCAATAAAGGCAAGCCCACAGAACAATGCAATTGTTATCGGTATCGCCCACGTTGAGTCGCGCAATGAACTCATCATCTCGATGAAATCGGATTGGTTAACACCCAAGAACTGTTTCGCCAAAAGGACTAAAACTATGGGAGCCATCAGACTTACGACTAGCCATATCGTTGCGCGTTTGTTCAAAACATCAAGCCTTTGACGCTTTTGATAAACGCGTCACGATCAGATCTGTTGGCAAGAAACACCCCTTTTGGTGGTTGGTTTCGGAACCATGTCATTTGACGTTTTGCAAATCTTCGGCTCTCGCGCTTGGCGTCCTCGACAGCTTCATCAAGAGAACACAAATCATCGAAATACCGACGGAGTTGACGCAAACCAATCGCTTTCATTACAGGCAATCCCTCATCAACCGCTTTGTCGAACACGGCTTTCGCTTCGTCCAAACCTCCATGTCGGAGCATTTGGTCATATCGTGCATTGATCCGGTCATAGAGGATTTCACGCGGTGGTGTCAGGACACAAAACTTTGCAAAACGTGACGGCACAACAGGACGTGTGTCAGCCTGCCATATGGATAGCGCTTGGCCCGTTCCTTTTGCGACATTGACGATCCGCTGCAAACGCTGTGGATCGTTGCCCAACACACGCGCGGTTGCGATAGGGTCCAAATCTGTTGCGCGTTCTCGCAGAGCCCCGATACCCTCCCGCTCCAATTCCAGCGCAGTCTCGCGCTGAACAGCCTCGGAGACTGCAGGAATATTCGCCATACCTTGCAAAAGCGCCCGAAAATAAAGCCCGGTACCGCCGATTAGGATCGGTGACTTTCCTCGTGCCAATACCTCAAGAATAAGAGGTTCAACCGCTCTCAACCACGCCCCCGTTGAGTAACGGATATCTCCAGAAACATGCCCAAACATATGATGCGGAACATTACCCATTTCAGACTTTGTCGGACGCGCAGAGAGAATGCGCAGGTCCGCATAGACCTGCAACGCATCAGCATTGATGATCTCTCCACCCACAGCTTCAGCCACATCAAGCGCATAGGCGCTCTTGCCGCTAGCCGTTGGCCCTGCAATACAGATTACAGGCTTCATATTCAGAGCAAATTCCATGTCAGTACCGTCCATAGACACGATCACAACCCTTGTCCTTAAAAAGCGTAACCCAGAACAGTTACAAGCTGCACAGACTGCGCTTGGGATGATGGGTGCGAAAACGTTGTCTGAGGGATTAGCCATTGAGGGAGCAACCTCTCATCGAGACTCTCATACCGCAGCCCAACTTCTCCAAAGCCTCGGCATCGAAGCAGACGTTTCCGTTTCAACGACTGAAAATAGACGTAAAACTCTGTTGATTTGCGACATGGATTCCACGCTTATCGGTGAGGAATGTATTGATGAGCTCGCTGATTTTGCAGGGGTCAAAGACCGTGTGAGCGCAATTACCGAACGGGCGATGCGCGGAGAGATCGGTTTTGACGGAGCGTTAAGAGAACGCGTTAACCTCCTGAAAGGGCTGCCGCTCGAAACGCTACAGACCTGCTTCGAGCAACGTATTCATATCAACCCTGGTGCAAAAACACTGTGCGCAACGATGAAAGCCTTTGGGGCAAAAACAATGATCGTTTCGGGTGGTTTCACATTTTTCTCCGAACGCGTCGCAGCGGCAACAGGATTTGAAACCCACCAGGCAAACATCCTACTCGATGATGAATCGCGATTAACAGGAAATGTCGCTGACCCCATACTCGGTAGAGAAGCGAAGCTTGGGGCTATGTTGGCGAATGTGTCGGACCCATTGAACGCTGTCGCGATAGGGGATGGCGCCAATGACCTCGCTATGGTCACTGCGGCTGGATTGGGCGTGGCTTATTACGCAAAGCCTGCTGTTGCCGCTGCGGCGCAATCCGCGGTCCGTTTCACAGACCTCCGCACCGTCCTGTACTTCCAAGGGTTTTCAGAAGACGAATTTGTCGAAGTCGGTTAGCTCTTTGGGTTGAGCGCATAGAAGATAAAGTTACCATTACGATTGACCAATAAGGTCACAGGCTCGTCTAACTCGGCTGCGGCTTTCATCGCCTCTTCAAATTCTGCAGGTGTTTTAACGGCCTCAAACCCAACTTCCTCAATCACATCACCTTTGAGGATTTTCCCGCTAGCCCCTGCCCGTTTGTCGACTTTGACGACGCGAACGCCATCGGTTTCTTTTTTGATACGATTACGTTCGCGGACATCTTCCGTCAGCGCTTCTACTGAAATCCCCGCCACAGAGCGTTCAGCGCTACCCGCTGCGGCATCGCGCTTGACCTTTGCTTCGACGGTAATGCTCTCTTCTAAACGCTCAATGGTAACGTTAATCGTTTTACGTTTCTTCTTGCGCAGAATTTCAATCGGAGTTGATTTCCCAATTTCAGCTTCGGCGACACGACGCGACAAGAGACGTGATGCCTCTAACGGCTTTCCGCCAATGGACAAAATCAAGTCCCCGCGTTTCAACCCAGCCTTTTCGGCGGGACTGTCTTTAACGACTGATTTCACAAGTGCACCTTGGGCCTTATCTAGACCATAGCTGCGAGCAATTGCATTATCGACCGTTTGAGGACGAACGCCCAGATAACCCCTTCGGGTTTCACCATATTCAATAAGTTGCGTTGCAATGGATTGCGCAAGCTCGGCTGGGACCGAAAAACTGATCCCGACACTGCCGCCTGTTGGTGACAAAATCGCCGTATTCACGCCAATGACTTCGCCCTCCATATTGAACAATGGGCCGCCAGAGTTACCCTTGTTGATGGCCACGTCGGTTTGAATGAAGTCATCATAATTTCCAGACGAGATATTTCGGTTCCGCGCAGATATAATACCTGCAGCAACGGAGCCAGAATATCCAAATGGGTTCCCAATTGCGATGACCCATTCCCCAACTTCAGATTCGTCACTATCGCCCCACGGCACAGCAGGCATATCAACACCTGTGTCAATTTTGAGAACCGCAATGTCTGTCGCGGGGTCGCGCCCCACGAGTTCGGCTTCGTAAGTATCGCCGTTCGGAAATGTGACTTCTATCAAATCAGCATCTTCGATTACGTGATTATTAGTGACGATGTGGCCTTCAACATCGATCACAAAGCCAGACCCGAGAGACTTACTCACCCGTCCGTCACGGTCATTTCGCCCGCCGAAGAAGTCGTTAAAGCGCTCGAGCGGCGAGCCTTCCTCAAACTGTTTAGCTTTTGTTGTGTCGATCTCAATTGTTTGGGCCGTCGAAATGTTGACGACCGCTGGGGACAATCGCTTCGCCAGATCAGTGAAACCATCTGGCGTTCCACGCGATTCCGCGATTTGGGGAGTCACGGCAACGGCAGTCATTGCGAAGACCAAAGAGACAGCAGCAGTACGGAATTTTTTCATGATATCACCCTAGCGATATGAAAGGCCCTGCCAAGGGGTTGCGTGCCGCAGGCGGGCTTACATTTGCGTCATTGAAGGACGAGTTTTGCGCCGTAAGCCAGTAAACATGTTCCGACAAATACGCCGATAGCACCGGCGACATGCAGGTCTCGATCCGAGACCTGCTTCATCATTTCATCATAGGCGCGGCGCATGGCCGTGGGCATCAAAGCCCACATCAAGCCTTCCAGTAGGATGAAACCGCCAAATGCAATCAGTATAACCGCCCCCATGATGATGGTCTATCGGCGACCGCGATTTCCGCCTTGGTTGTCGAGATAACCGAGGAAATCACTGTCAGGCGACAACACATATGTTGTGCTGCCTACAAGACCTTTTTCATAGGCTTGCATAGACCGATAGAATGCGAAGAATTCTGGGTCTTTGTTATAAGCCTCAGCGTAAATCGCATTTCGCTTCTGGTCACCTTCACCACGAATGATCTCGGCATCACGACGTGCGTTGGCGAGAAGGATTTCGACTTCCTTGTCGGCTGTCGCAGTAATGGTTCGCTTGGAACGCTCACCCTCACCACGTTTTTCAGCGGATTGTTCCTGACGATCTGCGGCCATGCGATCAAACACACGGTCCGCGTTTTCTTGCGGTAGGTCAGCGCGCTTGATGCGAACATCTTCAATAACCAGGCCGAATTCACCTTCAATGGCCCTAGCATTTGCTCGGGTTTCAATCGCA
>CALHXF010000002.1 GCA_938040095.1 uncultured Caulobacterales bacterium | reverse complement strand
CCTTCGACCACCTCAGTGACGCCTTCGGGGCCATGAATAGGAAGAGGCTCATTATACCCACCGCCGGCCCAGCGCTGCAGCATGAGTTCCCCTAGGCCATCGATGTGGTCGGAATGAAAATGCGTGAGCAGAACACGTTCGGTGGCAGCGGGTGAGAGGCCTATCTCTCCCATTTTACGGACAGCACCGCCGCCGCTATCAACAATAAAGACGCGCTTGCCCGCAATCACAGCCGTGCTGGGGCCAGCCCTTGAAGGATCGGCAAGAGGCGATCCCGTTCCAATGAGAATGATGTGTAAACCATCAGGCATGTCAGACAGAATGTTATTCCCAAAATTCTGTGAAACCGCTTTGGCGAATATGCGTTCCCCGATTTGGACTTTGAAGGTTTGACTGGCGGCAAACAACAAAGCCAATGTTACGAGTAGACCCAGGACTATTTTTCTCGGCATGACTAAATTCCCCCATGGATCGAACTGATGTTCATGCCAAAAAGTTAGGACGGCGAACTTAATTGTTCAACGGATATCTCTCTTAACAGGTTTCGTATGGTCAATTAGTGGTCGAGGCAGGCATAATTAAGCGTCCTAAAGTCGCCCAAAGAAAGATACTGAGATAATGCCTGCTTTATTAGGGAAGCAGACATGATTTTAAGAGTTAGGTGAAAACACTACCTTCCACAAATCTCTCGCGCCCTGGCGAAAATGTCAAAAAACATTTCTTCCGTCAGCCGTTTAGTGTTCGTGTTGTAGCGGGAGCAGTGATAGCTGGATAGGATTGTGCGGCCCCGATCATCTTCATATTCCGTACCATGCCCGAACTTATGCGTCGCAAGGCGCATACCTAGCGAGCGCAGCGTGCTGTCGTGGCTGATCTTGCCCAGACACAGCATGACTTTCAGGTCGGGCAGTGCGGCGAGTTGTGGCGTGTGATAATTATCACGGCAGGTATTGATCTCTGATGCGACGGGTTTGTTTTGTGGCGGGACGCAACGCACCACATTTGTGACCATGGCGTCGACCAGTTCTAATCCGTCTTGGCCCTTGGCGTCTCTATCATAGGTACCTGATGTGAAGCCATATTTCGCCATGGCAGCATAGAGCAAGTCGCCTGCCCAATCGCCCGTGAAAGGTCGGCCCGTTTGATTCGCACCGTGCATCCCGGGCGCAAGGCCGATCACGAGGAGTTTGGGGTCGGGCGAATAAAAATTCGGAACAGGTCCGTTGAAATAGGTCGGCTTGTCTATGCGCTGCTCATCGAGAAAATGGGCAAGGCGAGGGCATTTGCGGCAGCCGGAAGGGGCGTTAATATCACTCATCATCATGATCCGCATAGTCGCGACGCGGCCGCCCGATTAACTCGCCCATATCCGCAACTTCTATCACGGCATTGGCTTGGCGGCGCAGATCATCCGATAACATTGCAGGCCTAGTTTTCATCGAAGAGACGACGGAAACGCGCGTGCCTTTGCGTTGTACGGCTTTAACGGCGGCGCGGAAATCTCCATCGCCCGTGCACAAAATGATGTGGTCCACGTGGTCGGCGAGCTCAAGCATATCGACAACCATCTCGATATCCATATTTCCTTTAATGCGGCTGCGGCCTTCGCGATCTGTGTAAGTTTTGGCGGGTTTTGTGACGACATTATAGCCGTTGTAGTCCAGCCAATCGATCAGCGGGCGGATGGCGGAGTAATCGTCTTTCTCTAAAAGTGCCGTGTAATAATATGCACCGATAAGACGACCTTTCGTCTTAAAAAGTTCTAGCATCTTCTTGTAATCAATGTCGAAATCAAGAGACTTGCTCGTGGAGTGAAAATTCGCTCCGTCAACAAAGAGCGCAATGCGTTCATCTGGATAAAAGGCCATACTATGTTACCTCGGTTGAAGACCCAAAATCGCGAGGACGCATAGGTCATGACAGCGACCCTTATTGCATTTGGCGGGAATCTATCCAGCCCTAAAATCACGTTCCAACTCGCGCTCGCGATGTTGATTGAGCGCGGCTTTACCCTCACTGCTCGATCGGGTCTTTGGAAGTCGCCAGCTTGGCCAGCAGGTGCTGGGCATCCGGATTATTTGAATGCTGTGGTTTCGGGACAATTTGACGGAGAGCCTGAACATTTGATGACGGAGCTCCTAGAGATTGAAACCGCGTTAGGACGAGAACGCAGCACGCCAAATGCGCCCCGAACGCTAGATCTTGATCTGCTGACATTTGGCAATGTGAAATGCGCGACGGATCACCTGACCTTACCGCATCCGCGCATGCTAGAGCGTGGTTTCGTGTTGATCCCCGCATCTGAAATTGATCAAAAATGGTTACGATATGTTCGCGCATTGCCAGAGGCAGAGGTACGCGCCACGCGTTATATAAGTCAGTGGTAAATATGGTTGATTACATCGGGTTTTCTGACTAATAGGCTCCTGACCTTAGGCTGTTTCGATACGGCCTTTTTGTATTGGAGTGAACATGGCCCGCGTTACCGTCGAAGATTGCATCGAAAAAGTCCCAAATCGTTTTGATCTTGTTCTTCTTGCGTCTCACCGTTCACGTAACATCGCAGCAGGTTCGCCGCTGACGATTGAGCGTGACAATGACAAGACACCCGTTGTGTCTTTACGTGAACTTGCAGACGAAACACTGGTCCTAGCTGATCTTCGTGAGTCGCTTGTTGTTGGCCTTCAGCGCGTCATCCAAGACGATGATCTGCCTGACGAGCAAGACGATGCACCTGTCTTGGCTATCGGCCACGGCGAATCTGAGCCACAGGCTGAAATGTCCGAAGCCGACGTTCTGCGCGCTCTGCAAGGTGATCGCGATAACGATAGCTCCTCACGTTTCTAGGCGTAGTCAAATTATAGTGAAAATGCCGCCCTCCGAGGCGGCTTTTTTATTGGCCGTTGATGATCACTGCCGCTATGTTGGCAGCTCGTGACCACACTTGTCGAAATATCTCAGGCTAAAAAGCCACTGCGTTTTTTACGCCAGTACGAACTTGTCGAACTTGTCAAAAAATATGATCCCTCGGCAGATGAAGCGCTGTTGAACAAAGCTTATGTCTATTCGGTTCAGGCGCATGGGCAACAACTTCGACATTCGGGTGATCCTTATTACGCCCATCCGATTGAGGTTGCGGGCATTGTCGCGTCTCTTCATCTTGATGTTGCCACGATATGCACCGCTCTGCTGCATGATGTCCTAGAGGATACAGACACCACCGTCGAAGATCTCGCGCGCGAATTTACACCTGAGATTGCAGAGTTGGTCGATGGCGTCACGAAATTGGGCCAAGTGGAAATGTCGCGTCCGAACTTGTCACGCGAAAGTGCACAGGCGGAGAATTTTCAGAAATTTATTCTGGCTGTCTCAAAAGACGTCAGGGTCCTACTCGTGAAACTTTGCGACCGCTTGCACAATATGCGGACGCTAGAGCATCATCCAAAGCAGGCATCGCGCGAACGTATTGCGCGGGAAACACTTGAGATTTTTGCTCCACTTGCGCGGCGTATTGGCGTCGATAAAATTTGCTCCGAACTTGAAGATTTGTCCTTCTGTCACATTAATCCCGCTGCATATGAGAGTATCGAGAAACGACTGGGCGTTTGGCGCTCTAGTCAAGGTGAGGCCATTAGTCAGGTTTCGATTGCCCTGAAAGAGACACTTGTGAAAGCAGGCGTTCAAGCGCGGGTCTATGGTCGAGAAAAACGAGCCTACGCAATTTGGCGGAAACTCCAACGCCAGAATATTAGCTTTGACGACGTTGCGGACATCTACGCGTTTCGTATCATAGTGGAACGCAGTGAAACGTGCTATCAGGTGCTTGGTGTCCTTCACGCCGCATTCCGCGCCATGCCTGCGCGGTTCCGTGATTTTATTTCTGTTCCGAAACCTAATGGGTATCAATCTTTACACACGACAATCCAAACCTCCGAAAACCGACGGGTCGAAATTCAAATCCGAACCGAGCGGATGGAGGATGTAGCTCAACGCGGCGTGGCTGCGCATTGGGCCTATAAGGACGATAGTTACGGTTACGATGCAGACCGCGCGAATGAATCTGGCGGCGACCCGTTACGCCGTATTCGGCCGCTCGTGGAGATGATGGAACACAGCGGAAATGCAGATGAGTTTCTCGATAATGTGAAACTCGAAATGTTCACGGATCAAGTTTTCACCTTCACGCCAAAAGGCGATTTGATTGCCTTGCCTCGTGGCGCGTCACCCATCGATTTTGCCTATGCGGTTCACACAAAGGTTGGCGACACTTGTATCGGCGCGATTGTAAATGGTCGTGAAGTTCCTTTGCGCACTCAATTGGAAAATGGTGACGTTGTAAAAGTTATTCGGGGAGGTGCACCTGAACCGCAACAAGGTTGGGAAAACATCGCAATTACCGGACGTGCCCGTCAAGCCTTGAGACGTCTAACTCGAACGGGTGAGGCCGAGGAATTTCGCAATATTGGTGAAACTTTGGCGCTGCATGCTTTTAAACGCGAAGGAAAGTCTCTTGATGATGTGGTTTTGACGGATGCGTTAAAGCGTTTGAAGATCACGGATGAAGATACATTGTTTGAGACACTCGGACGTGGCGAACTCTCGATGAACCGCTTCATCGAAGCGGTTTTTCCGGGGCGTTCGGAGTCGAAGGACGAGGGCGGCGTTCAAGACCTTGACCTTATCGACGATGAGAGTGCCGCGCTTTATATTAAAGGCGACGGATTGAACCCAGGTCACGGGCTGCATCTCGCGCCATGTTGTTCGCCTATTCCAGGGGATCGTATCATAGGTCTGCAAGAACCCGGTCGTGGCATTGATATTCACACAATCGACTGTGATGAGCTGGCATCAAAAGAAGACCGCATTGAAAGTTGGATCGATTTGGCGTGGAGACGCGCAGCAAATCAAGCCGCTTCAATGGGGCGGATTATTGCAACGGTACAGCATGTGCCTGGCGCGCTTGCGGATGTGACGAAAATTATTGGTGAATCAAAAGGCAACCTGACCAATATTAAGACGATGCGCCGTGGCGCGACATTTTTTGATATGATTATTGATATTGAGGTGCGCGATAATCGCCACTTGATGTTTATTGTTGCCGCGTTACGGGCCTCCGCATTCGTTGTGAAAGTTAACCGCAGTCGGGCGCTTCCGGCTCATTTGAAAGACTAACCCATGAATACTGATGATGTACTCGACGTGTTTCGCGAGGCTGGCGCATTGCTAGAGGGACATTTTATTCTGTCATCTGGTCGTCGCAGTCCTGTATTTTTGCAAAAGGCGCTGATTTTTCAAAACCCACGTTTGACTGAGAAAGTCTGCAAAGCCCTCGCGGAGAAAGTCCAAGCCACGTTGGATGTTCAACCTGACGTCATTATCGCGCCAGCTATGGGCGGCGTCATTCCCGGATATGAAACCGCACGGCATATGGGCATCGACTCTTTGTTTGTTGAACGGGTCGATGGAAAGTTCACGCTACGCCGCGGGTTTACGATTAAGCCGGGGTCTAAAGTTTTGATGGTTGAAGATATCGTGACAACTGGATTGTCGTCTCGCGAATGTATCGCTGCGATTACGGCTGAAACTGGCGCAGATATTATCGCGGGTGCATGTATCTTTGATCGCTCGAATGGCGAAGCTGATATTGGTGTCCCATTGGTGAGTTTGGCCGCAAAACGCTTTCCAGATTATGATGCGAATGATTTACCCGAAGCGCTGGCAAAGTTACCTGCTATCAAACCGGGCAGTCGAGGATTGTCGTGAAGTCACTTCCGCGTCTTGGTGTAAATATTGACCACATTGCGACCATTCGTAATGCGCGAGGTGGTGAACATCCTGATCCTGTCGCAGGCGCATATACCGCCATACGAGCGGGTGCAGACGGGATAACGGCGCATCTACGTGAAGACCGTCGCCACATGCGCGATGACGATATGGTTCGGCTGCAATTGCTCTGTCAGAGCGAGAATGTACCACTTAATATGGAGATGGCAGCCACGTCGGACATGCTTGCCATCGCTTTGAACTTGAGACCCAAAGCGGTTTGTATTGTTCCAGAACGACGCGAAGAACGCACCACCGAAGGGGGGCTAGATGTTGCGGCAGGTCACAATCACATTGCCCCGATTTCGCGCGCGCTCAAAGAAAATGGGTCGCGGGTGTCGTTATTTATCGAAGCAACTGAGGCCCAAATTCGTGCCGCATCCAGCACGGCGGCCGAAGTTGTCGAGTTTCACACAGGTGCATATGCGCATGCTTTGGATGACGGGGATCATGAAAAAGCCGACTTCTATCTCGAAACATTCAGACAAAGTGCAAAGCTTGCGTCAGACCTCGGTTTAGAAGTTCATTTTGGTCACGGCCTGACATTTGATAACGTCGGTGCCGTCGCGGCTATTCCCGAATGCGTGGAATTGAATATTGGACACTTTATCATCGGAGAAGCTATTTTCCTTGGCTTGGAAGATGCCATCGCTGAAATGCGTCACTGTGTTACGGAGGCCCGTGCTTCGTGATATTGGGAATTGGTACTGATATTTGTGACATCCGCAGGATTGAACAGTCCATCGACCGATTTGGAACGCGGTTTTTAAACAAGACGTTCACGCCCCACGAGCAAAGCTACTGCGAGAGCAAAGCCCGTCCAGGAATGAGCTACGCTAAGCGTTTCGCCGCGAAAGAGGCTGTCGCGAAAGCGCTATCGGGGACCGACACAGGAAGTCTGAACTGGCTATCCGTTGAAATCGAAAATGATCCGTCTGGACGGCCTCGCGTGACGTTGCACAATGATGCCTTGGCACGTTCGACCGCTATCTGCCCGCTTGATTGCGTTGTGAGTGTTCATGTCTCTCTGTCTGATGATTATCCCTATGCCACTGCATTTGCGATTGCCGAAGCTGTCCCAAACGTTAGACAGACCCCATGAACGAAAATGTGAAAACATCAGACGAGGAAAAACCTGACCTAAAGGGCGGTTTACTTGAAACCTTGTCTACAATCCTTTGGGCTGTTGGCATTGCCTTTGTTTTGAGAACGTTTGTTTTCCAACCTTTCCACATTCCGTCAGGCTCAATGGTGCCTGGGCTCGTGAAAGGTGACTATATTATCACGTCAAAGTTCACAGTTGGTTTTGGCAAGCACGCCGCTACGCCGTTTCCATTTCCTGTAAAAAAAGGGCGTCTCTTTGAACGTGAATTGAAACGCGGGGATGTCATCGTCTTTCGTCCAGAAGGTGACACAAAGAACTTCATTAAACGGGTTGTCGGTTTGCCTGGCGACCAAATTCAGATGAAACAGGGGCTGCTCTATATAAATGGCGAACGATTGCCTGTTGAGACAGTCGGAATGCACGAATATGCAAATCAATTCGGAAACATTGAAACAGGCGACCTTCTGATTGAGACATTCTCCAACGGGAATGCACATCAGATTCTGGATGCACAAAAGAATAGCCGGTTAGATCGCACTGAGCTTCGTACAGTTCCGTCAGGATATTATTTCATGATGGGTGACAATCGTGATCATTCCTATGACAGCCGTGTATCTGTTGCAGAAGGTGGCGCAGGGATTGTTCCGAAAGAGAATATCATCGGGAAAGCTGAAATTGTCCTGTTGTCCGTCAACGAAGACTTCGTTCTGGTAAAGCCGTGGACATGGTTCAACATGCGTGGCGACCGATGGTTTAAGGGTATCGAATGACCCCCATAGGAGAAGGACGTTATCCGCGTTTACGTGGGCTCGAGACACGTATCGGCTATTCGTTCGAGAATACTGATCTGCTTGTTCGCGCTATGACTCATAGTTCTTACGGAGACGGACAGCGTGTTGCACCTGATAATGAGCGTCTCGAATTCCTAGGCGACCGAGTCTTAGGTCTGATGACTGCAGATGCGCTCTATCACCATTCGTCAGATGCAGAGGGGACACTTGCCCGACAGTTAAACGCATTGGTCCGCAAGGAAACCTGCGCGCGCGTCGCTCGTGAAATCAGCTTAGGGGATGCGCTTTTGCTATCCTCTGCAGAAGATCGACAGGGAGGTCGCGAGAAAACCTCCATTCTCGGTGATGCATGCGAAGCGCTGATCGCGGCTATCTATCTCGATGGTGGGTACAAAGGCGCGAAAAATTTCTATGACAAATTCTGGCAACCCATCTTGGCGGAAGTCGTACAAAAATCTGCCAAAGACCCAAAAACGGAATTGCAAGAGCGCGCTATGGCCGTTGGACAAAGTTTACCAAAATATGAAATCGTCGAACGCAGTGGACCGGATCACCGTCCCTTGTTCGTCATCGAAGTGTCTGTAGATGGTATTGGCAATGCCAGAGGCACTGGAAAATCAAAGCGAGACGCTGAACGTTTTGCCGCCTTACACCTCTTAAAAGGATGGCCCTCATGACACGTGCAGGTTTCGCAGCTATTGTTGGTGCACCCAACGCAGGGAAGTCAACGCTCACCAACGCTTTGGTGGGTGAGAAAGTCTCTATCGTTACGCATAAGGTTCAAACCACCCGGTTTCAAATTCGGGCAATTGCAATGGTCAAAACACGTGAGGGGCAGGAATCTCAAGTCGTTCTCGTGGATACGCCAGGTATATTTTCACCCAATGAATCAGATCGCCTCGCGAAATCAATGGTCCATGCCGCTTGGACGGGAGCAGATGATAGTAATCTGATCGTCCATGTCGTTGACGCGCCAGCATGGTTGCGCCAGCTAGAAGGCACAGGCGGCTCTCAGGATCGTTTGTCCGTCGACGATACCAAGAATGTTGCGCAAGGGTTAAAGAAGCGCCGCGCAAATGCCTATCTTGTTCTGAACAAGATTGATGAAATCGCGCATGATAAAGTCTTGCCTTTAATCGATTCGTTCAACGCGATGGAAGTCTATTCTCAAATCTTCATGACGTCGGCGCGCAATGGCGAGGGCATTGAAAACCTTGCATTTGCCCTGGCCGAAGCCATGCCCGAGAGTCCGCTTTTATACCCAACTGATCAAGCCGCCGATATTCCATCCCGTTTGATGGCTGCCGAGATTACGCGTGAAAAACTCTTCCTGCGCTTGCACGATGAATTGCCTTATATGAGCATGGTCGAGACGGAAGCGTGGAAAGAACTCAAGAGTGGCGATGTTCGCATAGAGCAAGTTATCTATGTGCGTCGGTCCTCTCAGAAACCCATCGTATTGGGCAAGGGCGGAAAGACTATCAAAGATATCGGCGCTGCAGCTCGACGTGACATGCAAGATTGGCTGGGCCGCAAAGTGCATCTTTTCTTGTTCGTCAAGGTCCGCGACAAGTGGAAAGAAGATCAAGCCCGTTACACGGGCATGGGGTTGGAATTCGACGTCTAGCCGATGGATTGGTCGGCCGACGGATTTATTCTTAGCAGCCGTAAACATGGCGAGACGTCTGCGATCATCGAAGTTTTTACGCGCGAAAAAGGCCGTCATCCGGGGTTAGTTCGCGGCGGTACCGGTCGTCGCATGCGGCCTGTTCTTCAGCCCGGTAACCAAGTCAAAGTCGATTGGCACGGCCGCCTTGAAGAGCATCTCGGCTATTATACTCTTGAGGCCATCGACAGTCGTTCTGCGGAACTAATGGATTGTCGCCTTAGCCTCGCGGGGTTGAACGCGATCTGCATTATGACGCGTGATCTCTTACCAGAGCGAGAGGCTTATCCCGCGCTGCATGATGTTTTCTCAATCGTTGTGTCTCAATTGGATAATCCTGATGTCTGGCCAGCACTTTATGTCCGATGGGAAGCGGGGCTTTTGGCGGCACTCGGATATGGGTTAGACCTTTCAATCTGTGCTGCGACGGGAACGACGGAAAATCTAACGCATGTATCGCCACGCTCGGGCAGGGCTGTTTGCTCTGAATCAGCAGCCCCCTATGGTGATAAAATGCTGCGCCTACCTGGTTTTATGCGTGGTGAGGGACAAGCCACGCCAGAGGATATTCGCGATGGTTTACGTCTCACGGGGTATTTTCTGGAGACGCGTGTTCAGTGGGAGGTCAACCGAACCTTGCCAGAGGCTCGCGCAACCATGATTGATCGCCTTAGGTCTGAAGGTTTTGTCGCTAATCCCCAATAAAACTGCAGTTTTGCTCACGGTCCGTCGTTTCCTTTGGTAGCCTTAGACAACTGATTCGAAAGGCGCGTCTGTTTCATGGCGAAGACACCTAAAAGTAAAACCAAGTCTGGCGATAAGGGCGTACCTGCAAACGCCATTATCGAAGAGCATTTCGACACGGCGCTTTCGAGCCGCTATCTCGCCTATGCGCTGTCTACGATTACGCAACGCGCATTGCCCGATGTCCGTGATGGGATGAAACCTGTCCATCGCCGTATTCTATACGCGATGCGCCAGTTGAAATTGAATCCTGAAAATTCGCACAAGAAATCTGCGCGGATTGTTGGCGACGTGATGGGACAATACCATCCGCATGGCGATGCTTCTATCTATGACGCGCTTGTCAAACTCTCACAGTCATTTGCGACGCGATACCCGCTTGTCGACGGCCAAGGAAACTTCGGGAATATCGACGGGGATAGTCCCGCAGCCATGCGATACACCGAAGCCAAGATGACAGCGGCTGGCGTGGCGCTTTTGGCCGGCTTGGATGAAGACGCTGTCGATTTTATTCCGACATATAATGAAGAAGACGAAGAGCCACTGGTTTTGCCAGCAGGGTTTCCCAATCTACTAGCCAATGGATCTCAAGGGATCGCTGTGGGTATGGCAACGTCCATACCGCCACATAATGCGGCTGAGGTCTGCAATGCGGCTCTACATCTGATTAAAACGCCGAATGCGCGCGTTGAAACATTGATGAATTATGTGCTTGGGCCAGACCTACCGACGGGCGGGATTATTGTTGAACCGCAAGAGTCGATGCTCGAGAGTTATAAAACGGGCAAGGGTGGTTTCAAAGTCCGCGCGAGATGGCACGTGGAAGATCTGGGGCGTGGACAATATCAAATTATCGTCACTGAGATTCCGTACCAAGTACAGAAATCACGATTGATCGAGAAGCTTGCCGAAGTGATCGAACTCAAGAAAGCCCCAGGTCTAATAGATGTTCGCGATGAAAGCGCAGAGGATATTCGCGTCGTTCTGGAGCCGCGGAGTAAGAATATAGATCCAGCATTACTGATGGAGAGCTTGTTCAAAATCTCCGAACTCGAAAGCCGCGTCAGTTTGAATATGAATGTTCTCGATGCGACGCGCACACCACGCGTGATGGACCTGCGGGAAGTTCTTCAGGCGTGGTTGGACCATCGCCGTGAAGTTCTTCTGCGACGCTCGAATCAACGTTTGGCTAAAATCGCGGACCGCCTGGAAGTCCTTGATGGATATATGATTGCCTTCCTCAATATTGATGAAGTGATCCGTATTATCCGATTTGAGGACAAACCTAAGCAAGAGCTGATTAAAGCGTTTGGGTTAACCGAGCGGCAAGCCGACGCAATTTTGAATATGCGTTTGCGGTCCTTGAACAAGCTGCAAGAAATTGAAATCAAAACTGAGCATGACAAGTTGTCTGCGGAGCGCGACAAGTTGAACGAGTTGGTGTCGACTGAAAGCCTGCAGTGGGATGTTATTTCGGATCAAGTAAAAGAGATTCGGGATATTTACGGACCAAAGACGGATCTCGGAAAGCGCCGTACGACCTTTGATCTCGCACCAGAGATTGATGTTGATCTCGCAACGGCCTTTATCACAAAAGAACCGATCACCGTCGTCATGTCTGAAAAGGGATGGATTAGGACGCTGAAAGGTAAAGTCGATGATATGTCGTCTTTGAAGTTCAAAGAAGGTGATCAATTGAGCTTCGCGGTTCATGCGGAGACGACAGATAAGATTATTGTCTTTGCGACCAATGGTAAATTTTACACACTAACAGCGGATAAGTTACCTGGCGGGCGTGGTAACGGTGAACCGATCAGGCTTTTGGTTGATTTGGAAAATGATCACGACCCTATCGGAATGTTTGTTCATGATCCTAAAAGGGAACTGATTGTTGCGAGTAATGATGGATATGGTTTCCGAGTGGCGGAATCAGACATCATTGCGAGTACAAGAGGTGGTCGTAAAACCTTGAACGTTAAAGGTGATGTGGAGGCCATTCGCGTTATTGAGGCCAAAGGTGATCGCATTGCGACGATTGGTGAGAATCGAAAAATACTCATCTTTGACCTTTCCGAATTGCCTGTTATGGCTCGCGGCAAAGGTGTGCGTTTGCAAAAGTATAAAGATGGTGGCTTAGCCGACATAACAACATTTGTTGCGGATGAAGGTCTAACGTTCCTCGACACATCTGCGCGTCGGAATGAAGTTCCAGACTGGAGCTTGTTGGTTGGTAAACGTGCGCAGGCAGGACGACTTGCGCCGCGTGGTTTCTCCAGAAAGTCTAGTTTCGATCCCGCAAAAGGGCTCTGAAACTAGCTGATAGGCCAAGAGAATATTACGCATAAAAAAGCCGCCTCAAAAGGGCGGCTTTTTCTGTTAGAATTTCGGTCCCGAGAATTAGGCAGACTTTTTAGCGGCTTTGATCGGAGTCGGACTTGCTGACTTACGAGCACATTTTCCGTCAAAGAAAGCACCGTTTGCAATCATGAGCTGGTCTTGCGTCAGATCAGCTTGGACATTGGCCGTTTCGGAAAGCTCGACAACCAAAGCTTCGACCTTCCCTGTGACTTTGCCTCGGATATGGACGTTTTGTGCAACGATTTTGCCATTCACAGCGCCCTGTTCACCGATTGTGACAGTTCCTGCAGTGATGTTTCCATCTAGGCGGCCATCGATTTGCACGTCGCCATCAGTTTTGATGTCGCCTGTAATCACTATGTCGCGGCCTAAGATAGAGGGGGCAGAATTGGAGGACATACGAGGTGCCGATGCTGGAGTTTGAGTTTTAGTCGTGGAGGGTGTGCCAGACGGACTATTTGTTTTATTGAACATAGAGACCTGCTTTCAGAAACTTGTTCGGGTCATATGCCCGGCCTTGGAAATGTACTTCGTAATGTAGATGCGTCGCGGTGCTGCGTCCTGTTGTTCCCATACCGCCGATCTTCGTGCCTTTTTCTACTGTTTGGCCACGTTTTACAAAGGTCTTGTGCATGTGGGCGTAACGCGTTTTGAAACCATAACCGTGGTCGATTTCAATGAACTTTCCGTAGGCCCCATTGCGACCCGCGCGGATAACCGTTCCAGCGGCTGTTGCGACGATCGGTGTGTTTCTTTGTCCGCCGAAGTCTAAACCATGATGCATCGTTGGACGTTTTGTAAACGGGTCTTGTCGCAGGCCAAATGTTGAGGTGCGATAAGTTTCTCCGCCGACGGGATGTCCAACGGGTAAAGCGCCGACTGCGGCGTTCAAGGCTTCTGCTTCTGCTGACCGAGCCTGAATGGCCGATACGCGGGATACGAAGCCAGATGCATCCGTAACAAGGTTCTCAAGAGGGATGTAAGGCCCACCTTTACCAAAACTGGATTCGGAGAGAACAGTTTCTACGTCCATGTCCGCGGATTGAATGAGCGCACGATTGCGTTCGATCCCGTCCAGGGTTTCTTGTTCCGCAGATATAAGGAATGCGTCTTGGGTTTCACCCAATGTGTTGAGTGAATTGTCCAAGTCCAACCCAAGGCCGGTGGAGAGCGAGGCTGTCTTCACGATTTTGCGTCTGGATTGGCGTGGTGTGGTGTCTCGTGCTGTGGGAGACATCAAAACACGATCTTCCGCATATTTGATTGTCGATGTTCCATTCGCGGGCATTGAAACCGATGTGTTGCCCATCATCTGAGCCAATGTTTGATGCTTTTCTTCAATCTGCCGCGCCAACGATTCGAAGTTGGTGCGTTGCTCGGCCAGCATCAATCGGGTATTTTCTTCTTTGGCTTTGGAGTCTGCGAGCAGTCTCTCGAAATTCGCTTTGTCCAAATTCATTTGTTGGCTGGACGTGCGTAGGGGGTTTTGACCAACAACGAGGTTGATCATGGTGAAGAGGCACCAAAGCGCCATCACGGTCAATCCGGAGACAACCCCTAACTGAAGACGTGTAGATAAGACATAATATTTTACTTCACCGCCTGAGCGAAGATAAATTTGTCGTTCCGGAAAATGGCGGAGGACGTAGGAGCGCACGTCGCCGATCATGTCGTTAATCATAGTTCCCCGAAATTCAAAATTCCCTACAAACCGTAGACCATAACCTGACCCAAGGTATCAAGGGTGATTGGCGGTGTTTGCGGTTAAATTTAGATTAAATTATCAGCTTTCAGCTGAATTTCTGTAATAAAATGATCAATTTACGGAAAGTGGCTCATAATACGCGCGAGAAAGCCCCGCCAAAGTTCGGGCGGTCTCGTTAAAGGGAGATTTGATTTGCCCCTTAAAATGGTTGCGAACGAGTTGATGGAAGTAAGATTCGGGTGTGTCGGTTTGCTGCGCTGCCAGGTATTTGAACCATCTGGCGCCTGTTGCGACGTGGCTGATTTCTTCATTGTAAATGATCTGTAGAATGTCCGCGCTAGTCTTGTCGCCGGCGCCTGTCAGGCGTTTGATCATACCAGGTGTCACGTCCAAGCCCCTCGCTTCAAGGACGAGGGGTGCAATCGCAACACGAGCGGGGAAGTTATCCCGCGTCGACTGCGCAGCTTGCCAGAGACCATTATGAGCAGGGTGATCGCCGTAACACACCCCAAGCTCCGCCAAGCGATCCGCTAACAGGATAAAATGTCTCGCTTCGTCATCACACACGCTCGCCCAATCAGAGACAAACCGGTCACGGTCATCTTCATGCAAGGATGGATGGAGTGTAAATCTCGCAATCATATCTGCCGCGAGGTCGATTGCGTTCAATTCTATATGGGCGACAGCATGCAAAAGCGCTCCGCGACCTGCGGGAGACCCAAGTCGTCGTCGGGGTACATCCATTGGAGAGACAAGGTCTGGCTTCTCTGGACGTGCAGGTTGATCGGGCAGCGACGGAGGGAACGATCCGATGACTTTTGTTTCACGCCAAGTGGAGTGCATTCGCCGCGCGCAGGCAGCTTTACTGCGGGGATCGGCAGTTAGGAGGACATCAAGCGCGGCGGATAAAACACTCATTTTAACCCGTGATTTCGCGGAGGCGGGAAAGGACATCATCGACATGTCCCTTTACGCGTACCTTCGGCCACACTTTCGCGATTTTACCATCAGGCCCAATCAGGAACGTTGCACGTTGGATGCCCATATAGGTTTTACCATACATGCTTTTCTCAACCCAGACGCCATAGGCTTCTGTAACGTGACCTTCGCTATCGGACCCTAAAGCAATTCCGAGGTCCTTTTTAGCAATGAATTTGTTGTGCTTTTCAATTGTATCGCGAGATACGCCCAGTATTTCGGCGTTGAGACCCGAGAAATCAGCTTTTCGCGCCGTGAAGTCTAGGGCTTCCGTCGTACAGCCAGGCGTGTCGTCCTTCGGGTAAAAGTATAAGATCAGGTAGCGCCCAGCGTAGGTGTCGAGTGTCGCAACTTCATCTGCCTCCGTGATGGACATAGAGAAATTAGGTGCGGCATGGCCCGCTTCCAGTTCTGTAAGTTTTACGGGCATAGGTTTCAATCTCTCTGCAAGTTAATCAGCGTGCTTATGGATTTATACGCATCATGCCTATAGGCGGTGCGAAGATTATGAGCTCACCATTAAACACGTCCGAAGCAAAAGCAGCAACCCCTTCGCAGGGTTTGCGTGACGTATGGGGTTCTAAAGGGGGGCAATTTGTTCGTCGAATTATGCGTGCCATCCTTTATCGCCTTTTCCGATTGGGCGGGGAACTTACGGCTATTGTCTTGGGCCTGGGTATTTTACTGTCTTGGACCGCAGGGTCAATTTTAGATCGACAATCTACGGATCTGACGATGTTGCGCCCAAATCTAAAAATTTGGTTTGCGGATGCCTTTGATGGACAAAGTGCTGAGTTTGGTCGCCTTGATGTTACCTGGCTGCCCGTTGACAATCATTTAGTTGTTACAGTCGAAGAAGCTTCGATTTTGGATGAGGCAGGGAAACCCCTGGAATCTTTTGAACTTATAAAAGCAACTTTGGCGCGCCGTGACGATCAGTCATTGCAACCGCAACTCATTAGTGCCCGCATCAAAGGTGGTGTTTTAAGCTATGTGGAGGACGCTGCTGGCGACATTGTCATTGGCTTGGGTCCGCCAGAAACCGTTGGTACCGTAGGTCCATCTTACCGAACGGATTCGAAGGTTCAATCTGACTCACTTTTGCCCTTGGATGTGTTTCAATTTGTTCAAATCAATGACGCAACTATTTATGTTCGAAACGAAGTTTCAGATGTTAATTTATCCGCCGATGTTGATGTTCTAACCTCGTCATTTTCGGGAGATGGTGGTTTTGTCCTCTCTGCAAGAGGGACGATTGAGCAACCGACGAACCCCGCACCCTTCCAGCTCGATACGGTTGCAAAAACCGACTTGAGTGAAATCAAGCTAATTTTGGATATTCGCGACGCACGACCCGATCAAATCGCCCCTAAAAAAGGGCGGTTTTGGGAGTTGCAAGGCTTGGCTGCGCCTGTCGGGTTGAAGGCTAATATTGATTTCTCGCGGACTGAGGGGCTTAGGTCTGCAGGTGTGGATTTGAACGTCGGGCGTGGGTCTTTTCAAAACCTGCGAAGAACATCCAGCACGGTCTATCAGATCAATCAATTTACAGGGACAGGAACACTTGAGGATGGCGCGAGCAGGATGCAAATTGAGGCATTGAACCTCAAATCACCTCAACTTTCTTTCAACAGCTCTGGCTTTCTAACTGAGTTAGGGAAATTAAGTGATGGTGACCCGAACAGTTCGCCCGTGTTCGATTTATCCCTAGAGAACGTCAACCTAGATATGACGCCAACTTTCGCCAAAACCCTCAGGCTAGATGAGGTTAAAGTGAGAGGGCAGGCGGATATGGACAGCCGCGTGCTCAGTATTTTGGAGGGTCAAATATCGTTTTTTGACTCAATCCATGATTTCGATGCTGAGATGGAGTTTGGCGTGGAAAACCGCTTCAATAAGCTGAATTTGAATACAAAAATGACAGGAATGATTACGCCAGAGCAGTTCCTTTCGGTCTGGCCGATGGACGCGATTAGGGGCGCAAGAGAGTGGTTGGAACGCTCTATTCTCGCAAGTGAAATCAACAAGTTTGATGCTCAAATGAGTTTTGATTCTGCTTTTTTCGAAGATCGTCTCCTGACGCCTGAACACCTTCAAGTTCAGTTTGGCGGGCGAGAGACCCTCGTGAAATATATGGCGACAATGCCAGCTGCTGACGGACTCTCTGGACAAGGGTTTATTAGTGGGAACCAGCTGGAAGTTGACCTTGAAAGTGGCCGCCTTCTTGGGCTGAACCTCACAAGTGGCAAGGCCGAGATACCACAGCTCATTCCTCGCGGCGGTGACTTGATCGTGACAGTCAAAGGAAACGGTGACGTGTCTGAAATGCTAGCGATTGCGGACAATGAACCGTTCCGCTTCGCAACCCGTTACGGTGTCGACCCCGCCAAGTTAAAGGGACAAGGCGAGGTCGAATTACGCGTTACGCGGCCTTTGCTAGTGGAGTTCCCTCCGGAGAGAATTACCTATCAAGTCAATGGCAACTTTACTGAGGCCACAGCACCGTTTTCCTTCGGACGTTTTGGTGTCCAGAGTGACAGTATCACCTTGGACGCAAACAAAGATCGCATGCTCTTATCTGGACCCGTCGATATCGGCCCGTGGCGCGCAGATATGCAGTGGGTCGAGACCTTTGGGGAAAACGCGCCGCCAACTCAATATAGTTTGTCTGGCGTTATTGGATCAGATGTATTTGACGGCTTAGGGCTCGCTTCGCGTGGGTGGTTTGATGGAACCGCAGATGTCGTCATCGAAGCACAGGGTCGCGGCCTAGATGTTTCTGGGGCGAAACTCGACATGAACCTTACAAATTCGGCTCTTTCATTGGAGCGCGTTTGGATGAAACCCTTGGATGAAAATGCCAGTTTAACTGGTACGGTTACCCGCCATGCTGATGGCAGCATAAGTGTCGATAACGCATATTTGTCAGGTGAGGGCGTTTCGGTCGGCGGACGTGTGGAAATCGAACCTGATTTCCGGTTGCGATCTCTCGATTTACCTAACGTCAAAATTGCGGGCCTCATTGATGGGAAATTCGGTATCACTCCTAATCGTGAGAGCGCTCGCCTAGATGTTGTCATGGAGGGGGCTTGGCTGGACGTTGGCCCCTGGACACAAGATTTGTTTGAAGAACGACAGTCAACATTGGATGTGCCGCTCATGCTGAACGGTGTGTTTGATACACTTATTCTTGATCCCGATTACACACTTACAAATTCAAAATTTCTATTCTCACACACGGGTGAAGTTGTTGACCGTGCGCGTTTGACGGGGTTGTCAGGTGAAAAGGATTTGTTCCTAAATTTAGAGACCTTGTCTGATACAAATCGAGAGGTGGAGGTCCGCATTCCAGATGCATCAAAAGCAGTTTCAGCTTTTCTGGGTCTAACGAACACATCGGGTGGCGAACTACGATTGAACGCCAAATTGCCACCTGAGGGAGAAGAGGGTCCGTTGGTTGGGGAGGCGCAGATGCGTGACTTCAAGCTCAAAGAAGCCCCCGCTCTCGCGCAGTTGCTCTCCCTCGCATCTCTTACGGGACTTGCCGATACACTCTCTAGCGGTAGCATGCAGTTCGACCAGTTCAGAATTCCATTTACGATTCTAGGCGATGATATCGCTATTCGCGATGCTCGTCTTTACGGTCCCGCTCTCGGCATGACGGGGGATGGTGATATTGATCTTGGTTTGAGGGTATTGGATTTTGATGGGACGATTGTACCCGCCTACACAGCCAACTCGATTTTAGGTGACATTCCCGTTTTGGGTGACATCTTTGTCCAAGAAAAAGATGGAGGGCTGTTTGCGCTCACCTACACCGTCAGTGGGCCATTTGAGAAGACCCAGATCGCCGTGAATCCGTTGTCCGCGCTCACGCCAGGGTTCCTAAGGCAGATTTTCAAACGTGATCGAACGGATGCGGATGAATCACTTCAGCGTAAAATTGACGATATTTCGCCAAAGTCGCCCGCTTCCGAACCAGAGCCTGACATCGAAACCGTCCCAGACCCGTAAGGTCGTATTGGGTTAAGCGTCCATGACTTTCAGAAGCGCGTGCTTCTTTTTACCGACGGAGATTTTGACAACACCTTCAATGATGTCCGATGCAGAGAGCGACAACTCATGCGTTTCGACCTTCACGTCATTCAGCTTCAAGGCACCTTGTTTGATGTGACGTCGTGCCTCACCATTTGACCCAGCCAAACCAACAGTGGTTGCTGCGATCAAGATACCCATGCCTTCAAGTTCGGCCGCCGTTACGTCGACTGACGGGAGGCCCGCAGCCGTTTGACCAGAGACGAAGGTTTGTTGGGCCGTTGATTCGGATGCCGTGGCCGCCTCTGCACCGTGGAGAAGTGTAGTCGCCGCATTCGCGAGGGCGATTTTCGCCGTGTTAATGTCAGCGCCCTCAAGCGCCTCAAGTTTCACCACTTCGGGTTCGGTCATGTCAGTGAATAATCTTAGGAATTTTCCAACGTCTGCATCCTCGGTGTTTCTCCAAAACTGCCAATATTCATAAGGACTACGTGTGAAGTTCTCACCTAAAGACGGATCCCCATTTAACCAGACGGCGCCGTCGGCCGTCTTGCCCATCTTACCGCCTGAGGCAGTCGTGATTAGGGGTGTCGTAAAGCCATAACATTCGCCGCCTTCTAGCCGTCGTGTCAGGTCAACACCTGTTGTGATGTTGCCCCACTGATCTGATCCACCAAGTTGCAGACGGCAATTATGACGTCGGAAAAGCTCGACGAAATCATAGCTTTGGAGAAGCGGGTAGTTGAATTCTAAGAACGTCATAGGCTGCTCGTTTTCTAAGCGACGTTTGACCGTTTCCATTGTGACCATGCGGTTAATCGTGAATTCGGTTCCGACCAATCGCAGAAATTCTAAATAGCCCAGTTTCGCGAGCCAATCATCATTATCAACCATGATAGCAGCGTTCTCACCTTCGAAGGAGAGGAATTGCGCAAACACGCGACGGATGCCGGCTTTGTTTGCGTCGATCTGTTCTTGGGTCAGCATTTGACGCGATTTGTCTTTGCCTGATGGATCACCAATCTTGGTTGTCCCGCCGCCAAGGAGTACAATGGGGGTGCCACCGCTCTGCTGGAGGTGACGCAGCATCATGATTTGAACGAGTGATCCAACATGCAGGCTTGGGGCTGTACAATCGAACCCTATGTATCCTGTCAATTTGTCTGACGTCGCAAGCTTGTCCAAGCCCGCCTCATCCGTACACTGATAGAGGAAACCGCGCCCGACTAGGGTCTGCATGAATTTTGAAGCATAATTGGTCATAATTTCGGCTTCTAACGCGCAATAGAGTCGTGTCAAAGGCTATCCTATGGATAAGGACATATACCTCGCACTCGGCCTCATGAGCGGGACATCCTTGGACGGGGTAGATGTCGCCATAATCGAAACAGATGGAGTTGATATATTTGGGTTTGGGGAAACGTCTGAGGCCATTTTCTCTGAGGATGATAAACAGGTTTTACAGGTCGCGACTCAGGATGCGCTCAATTGGCGGTTTTTGGGACCGCCTCCCAATAGCTTTGCGCAAGCCGAAGACGTCATTGATCGCGCGCATGTAAATGCAGTCGGTCTGCTTTCAGCGGATATTGTGGGCTATCATGGGCAAACGATATTGCATCACCCTCCGGTTAAGGGACGTATCGGGCAGACGTTGCAGTTAGGGCGAGGGCAGACGCTTGCCGATGCACTTGGGATACCCATTGTTTATGATTTAAGAACAGCCGATGTTTCAGCTGGCGGCCAGGGCGCGCCGCTTGCACCCGTCTATCACGAAGCGCTTTGTCGATATTCAGGGCTGTCCGGACGGATTGCTGTCCTCAACATTGGCGGTGTTTCAAATGTGACACTCATTGAGGACGGTAGGCTTCAATGGGCGACGGACTGCGGACCAGGGAATGGACCCTTAGATAGTTGGATTGTCGCCAATAGTGCTGGGGATTTTGACCGTGATGGGCAGTTGTCATTTGCCGGGCATGTTGATCACCAGGTTATAGATCAATGGTTTAAGCGGGATTTCTTTATGCGTCCTGTGCCGCGTAGTGCCGACCGTTATGACTTTGATGTTCTGGAAGCCCTAGAGGGCGAGTCTCTGGAAGATGGAGCGGCAACGCTGGCGGCGTTTTGCGCGCAGTCTATAGCCCGTGACCTCGCGCTTGTAGATGTGGATCGCATCGTTGTGTGCGGTGGAGGGCGAAAAAACCCAGCGATCATGGCGATGTTGGATATGCATACTGATGCGAAGGTTGTGTCAGCCGAAGACATGGGATGGAACGGCGACATGCTGGAGGCCCAAGCTTTTGCTTATCTGGCCGTCCGAAGTCTGAAAGGTTTGCCGATAAGCTTCCCGTCTACGACAGGCGCACCCGCCCCAATTACGGGCGGGCAGATCGTTTATCCGAAGGTTTAGCCTTCGAGGAGTTTTTGTTCGCGCGGCGGCGAATAACGTGGATCAAGTGTGTCATCGAGGTAGTCCTCGATCACATCCATCGCTTGCTCGAGATGATTTGTGTAGAAGTGGTCAGCCCCTTCAATGCGATGCGTTTCGATCTCATGACCTTTTTGAACGCGAATTTTTGACACAACACGGTCAACATCATCACAAGGTACGATAGGATCTTCGCTGCCGTAAGTTACAAGACCAGACGCTGGGCAGGGCGCAAGGAACGCAAAGTCATATGTGTTTGTCGGCAAGCTCATTGAGATAAAGCCAGCGATTTCAGGACGACGCATCAAAAGCTGCATACCGATCCAAGATCCGAAGCTGTAGCCAGAAACCCAGCTGAATGGGGCGTTCTGATTGAAGCTTTGCATATAATCCAATGCGTAAGCCGCATCTTGCAATTCGCCCTGGCCGTTGTCGTAAACACCAACCGAGCGGCCGACACCGCGGAAGTTGAAACGCAAAACTGAGAATCCGCGACGCTTATACTGTTCATACATCGCAACGGGGATGCGGTGATCCATATGCCCGCCGGCTTTAGGATGCGGAGGAAGGATGAGCGCGCAAGGAGCTTGCGGGTCATCAGATGGATGATAACGGCCTTCTAGGCGACCTTCGGGACCGTTAAAAATGACTTCTGGCATACCTGCAGCCCTCTAAAATGTGTCTAGATCGTCGCAGTTTAAAACAGCATTTCAATCTTGACTAAATCAGTCGGAATAATTACCTCCCGCCTGACGATTTGGAATTCGTGCGCGCTCTATCAAGGGCTTGCACAAAAATCCAACAAAACCTGCACGTTGTCTCGTGCTTAAGGAGTTAAATCGCGCTGTGAAACTGACGGCAAAAGGACGATACGCTGTTATGGCTGTGGCTGACTTGGCTGCACAGGGCGAGGGCGCGTGCGAGTCGCTCTCCGCGATTGGCGCCCGTCAGGCGATTTCAGTGACTTTCCTTGAGCAGATTTTCGCGAAACTTCGGAAAGCTGGCTACGTTGACTCCGTTCGCGGAGCGCAGGGTGGTTATTCCCTGTCCAAGCCTGCCACCCAGATTTCCTTAGATGGCGTTATTCGTGCGGTTGATGCGGCAGCGAAAGCGCATGGCTGCACGCCCGAAACAAAAATTGCCTGCACAGGTCGAGCAGATCGTTGCCTGACGCATGATCTCTGGGGCGCGCTAGAAGACCACATTGAAGCGTTTCTTGCATCTGTCTCCGTGCAAGATGTAGTGGATGGTCGTTTGCCCCTTGGTCAATTAGTGGCGGAGGCGGCAGAATGACCGATCGTCTTTACCTGGATCACAATGCAACAACCTTCACTTGGCCAGACGTTATAGAAGCTATGGTGGCGGCGCTGGAGCTGGATGGGAATCCGTCTGCCCAGCATGCTGACGGGCGCGCGAGTGGGGCCGTCGTGTCTCGTGCGCGCGAAACAGTGAGCCTCGCGATGGGCGTATGCTCACAAAATTTGATTTTCACAGGTTGCGGTACTGAGAGTTGTAACACAGCGATATGGTCAGCTTTGAAAGCGGGCTGCAAGCGGCTGCTAATTTCTTCCATGGATCATCCTGCGTCTATCAATGCGGCGGAGAACTTCTGCACTGAATTTGAGGCGCGCGTAGAAATGATCCCGGTGGATGCGCAAGGTCGGACCGACATGGGGTGGCTTGAAACTGCTCTGACTGATTGGGACGAAATTGACGGCCGTCCATTCGTTTCTATCGTTGCGGCTAATTCCGAAACAGGTGTTATCCAAGATATAGAAAAAGCAACGGATTTGATCGAAGCCGCGAACGGGTTGTTGCTTGTTGATGCTACCCAGGCCTTCGGGAAAATCCCAATGATATTCCAAGCTGATTATCTGGCTGTCTCAGCACACAAAATTGGCGGCCCCAAAGGTGTCGGTGCGCTTTATGTAGCAGCTGACGCCCCATTCTCTCCGTTGCTGAGTGGTGGCGGGCAAGAACGTCGTAGACGCTCTGGTACGCATAATGTTGCAGGAATTGCTGGATTTGGAAAAGCCTGCGAAGACCTGATAGATTTGGAACATACGCGGGAACTACGCGACATTTTAGAAAAAGAACTGAAAGCCATTGAGCCAAATATTGTGTTCTTCGGTGACGAAGTAAAACGCTTGCCGAATACGTCGTTTTTCGCCGTTCCTGACGCGTCATCGATGACCTTGATGATGGGGTTGGATTTGCAGGGCGTGTCTGTTTCTACCGGCACAGCGTGTTCATCCGGTAAAACGGGCGAAAGTCGGGCAATCCGGGCAATGGGCCGAACAGCGGAGGCTCCGAAGGGCGCAATCCGTGTTAGTTTTGGTAACAATGCTATTTTGAATGAAGTTGAGGATTTTCTCAGCGCTTGGAAGAAGATCAGACGTATCAACTCCAAGAGTGAAGCCGCATGACCGAGGATGCTATGAGTGAAGACGTGAAAGTCAAAGACAGTATCGACGAGAGCACCGTTGAAGGCGTGCGCTCGCTTGAGGCTGACAAATACAAATATGGGTTTGATTCCGACATCGAACAGGAGTTCGCGCCCAAAGGTCTGAATGAAGATATTGTTCGGTTCATTTCTGAAAAGAAAGATGAGCCGCAGTGGTTGCTGGATTGGCGTCTGGAAGCTTATCGTCGTTGGTTGACATTGGATGAGCCTGAATGGGCTATGGTCGATTATCCAAAGATCGATTTTCAAGACATGTATTATTACGCGTCCCCCGTGAAAAAGAAGGAATTAAATTCCTTGGATGAGGTCGATCCAGAGATTTTGGAAATCTACAAAAAACTCGGTATCTCTCTGAAAGAACAGGAAGTTCTAGCGGGTGTTAAAGGCGCACCGAGGGTAGCCGTCGATGCTGTTTTTGATTCCGTATCCGTGATCACGACGTTCAAAGATGAGCTTGCGAAACACGGCGTGATCTTTTGTAGTTTCTCTGAGGCGGTAAAAAATCATCCAGAGTTGGTTCGTAAATATATGGGCTCGGTTGTGCCTGTGACGGACAACTATTACGCGACCTTGAACAATGCTGTCTTCTCCGACGGGTCCTTCGTTTACATTCCACCGGGTGTGCGTTGCCCAATGGAGCTCTCGACCTATTTCCGAATGAATGCGCAGGGTACAGGGCAATTTGAACGCACGTTGATCATCGCCGACAAAGGTTCCTATGTGTCTTACCTTGAGGGCTGTACGGCTCCGATGCGTGACGAGAACCAGCTTCATGCAGCGATTGTTGAAATCATCGTTCACGATGACGCCGAAGTGAAATACTCCACTGTCCAGAACTGGTGGCCGGGTGATAAAGACGGCAAAGGTGGGGTCTATAACTTTGTGACGAAGCGAGCGGATTGCCGCGGCACAAATTCGAAAGTGAGCTGGACCCAAGTCGAAACAGGGTCTGCCGTGACGTGGAAATACCCTAGCTGCATCTTGCGGGGTGATAACTCCCAAGGTGAGTTCTATTCCATCGCGATCACCAACGGACATCAGCAAGCTGATACAGGCACAAAGATGATCCATCTGGGTAAGAACACGAAATCACGTGTGATTTCCAAAGGTATTAGTGCGGGTAAATCGAACTCAACATATCGTGGTCTGGTGAGTGCTCACAAGAAGGCTACTGGTGCGAGAAACTTCACCCAATGTGACTCTCTCTTGATCGGCGATCAATGTGGCGCACATACGGTCCCATATATTGAAAGTAATACGCCGACAGCACAGTTTGAACATGAGGCGACAACGTCAAAATTGTCGGACGATCAGTTGTTCTATTGTCGTCAGCGTGGCCTCTCGGAAGAGGATGCCGTCGCGCTCCTCGTTAATGGGTTCTGCCGCGATGTTCTGCAAAACCTACCGATGGAATTTGCGGTTGAAGCGCAAAAACTTGTCGCAATCTCCCTTGAGGGTAGCGTTGGGTAATGAGGTTCGGTCTTAAAATATTAGGCGGAATCGCAGCCATTGCTGCGGCATGGTTCGCTGCGACCGTGTTGTTCTTGGGGTCGAATGATGTTGAAATCATAACGCCTCCTTCGGTGCCAACTTCGGCTGACTCGCCGATGCCAAAAGTGCGGAACATGCCTGCTGCGCCAACCATTGGTGCAGCCAATGTTTCCGACATTGATTTCAACAATTATTCGCCGGCTTTGGCAGGCGTGATTGGGCTGACAGAGGGCGAGAGTCGGTTAGACGCCGTCGATAAAATACGGCTCTACTTTGCGCCTGAAGCCGGGACGACAATCCTAAGCACGGCCTCTGCGACATTCGAACGCGACGACAATGCTGTCATGTTATTCAGCGTCAAAGGCCTGCCGGATGACTCTGTATCAGCGCAAGAAGTCTACGCGGTCTTTTCTGGTCCAGGCGGCGACGCCAAATTCAATCAAACCCTCGCGGCCTATGGCATGCGTATCAAATGCTACCGCGGGTCAAACACAACGGAATGGCAGACTGACGTCTGCCCATAAGGGAACAAACCAATGGCTTCTAAGAAACCAACACGTCAATTCATTCAGCTTTCTGAAGGTGAACTCAATTACGCTATGTCCCGCGCCGTTGTGCAGGGTGACTGGTGCTTTGTGTCTGGCACAATGGGTTATGACTATAAGAAACAAGAATTACCAGAAAGTGCGGCGCAACAAGCGATGAACACTTTCACAAATATCCGCCAAGCGCTTGACGCGGCAGGGTTCGAGTTGGGTCACACCGTTCGCGTTCAATACACCGTTTCAGATCGTAAATATGTCAAAGAAGTTCTTCCGATCATCAAAGCCCATTTTGACAAGATTCTTCCTGCCGCAACAATGGTCTTGGCCGAAATGGTCGATCCAAAAGGTAAGATCGAAATCGAAGTGACTTGTTTTAAAGGCTAATGTTTCAAGTTTAATTACGCACGCAATCAACATAGATGAGAAGTTCTCGAAGTTCAGCGAGCACTGGCGACCAAAAATCGTCGCGCAGCTGAATGGGCAGGACTTCAAACTTGCCAAGATCAAAGGCGAATATCCGTTCCACGCCCATGAGGGCGAGGACGAGATGTTCTTTTGTTGGAAGGGCGAATTTATTCTGGACTTTGAGGCGGGCGAAAGCGTGCCTGTTAAAGCCGGCGAATGCATCGTTGTACCAAAAGGTGTGCGTCACCGCCCGCGTGCGGAAGAAGAATGTCACATCTTCCTGATTGAGCCGAATGGCGTGAAGAACAACGGCGATGCGGATGTAGACGCTGCTTACGACGCGCCAGTTGGGGAGTGGGTGTGATGGAAGATGCTAAGCCGTGGGAATGGGATTGGGCCGCTATAATGGCCTTGGT
>CALHXF010000001.1 GCA_938040095.1 uncultured Caulobacterales bacterium | reverse complement strand
GACGGGGTCATTTGATTTCAGATCGCCCTGTGTTTCACCATAAGTGACCAAGTTCACCAATTCCCCACCTGCGGAAAACCCCATAACGCCGATACGGTTTAGATCGATTCCATATTGCTCTGCATTGGCGCGCACCCAGCGCATAGCCCGCCGCAAGTCGGCGGCAGCATGTGTCTCAATATCATAGTCACTGCCGGGTTGACGGGCAAGACGATATTTCAAAGCGAAAGCATGAATACCTTGAGCCGCCAGAAAATCAGCCGCTTTGGTGCCTTCGGAATTAAATACGAGGTCTTTGTGGCCGCCACCCGGCACCACAATAATAGCTGTACCATTTGGACTCTCGGGGCGAGACACCGTGAGAGATGGATTGTGAATATCACGGACCCACCAGTCTTGAGCGCGCTCAGGCATATCAGCGCGGGCTTCAAATCCTGGCGCACCCTTTTCCCAGATTGGCATGGCGTTGTCTTGGGCTGTCACTTGGGACCCGCAAGCCGATAGGATCAAAGCCATGACCAGGATTAAACCACGCATATGCATCACCTGTTGTTGAGCTGTTCTAGGAGGAGGCTTGCCACTCGTGCGGTTTCATGAAGCGGTTCGTAATCTGCGCCTTCTATTTGCCCTGCGTAAGGCACAACACCACAGCGGATCTCTAAGGCGTCATAAAGGGTTTGGAATTTCCCCGCCCTACTAGATGCTGATTTGGGAGTCATCGGCAGGCGATAGACGGGCTTTCCTGTTACGCAGGCTTCGGTGAGCATATTGGTGCTGTCCTCGGTCACAAGGATGATATCTGCACCGCCGAGAAAAGCGAAATAGGGGTTTGGTCCCTCACCGTCATGCAACCAAATATTATCATGGTCCGAGACGAATTGCTTCCAGGCCAAGACTGCAAATTCTGGCGTCCGTCGCGACGTTGTTATTAAAAGCGATTGCCCCGCATCCACCAAAATCTGGGCGGCCAACATATGTGTGGTATGGGCGGCTTGATCTAATTTATGCGTTTTTGATGTCCCGCCGATGAGGATCGCGGCACGAGGTGTGGGTAATTTTGCGAGACCGTCAGCGAAGTTCAACGTTTCGCCGATGATTTTCGTATCTGTCACGCGGTTGGGTGACCCGATCATTTCAATGACATTCTCACCCATCACGCCATCATGTTCTGGCGCGATAACAAGATCAAAAACGTTGGGCATTTGTCGGGGGTCCTGCACATAGACAGTGAACACATCGGAGCGCGCGCGCTTCAAAAATAGGAGCGCCGCAATCGCTTGTCGGCCACAGCCGATGGCGATATCACAGTCTGGCAATTCAAATGAGGCCAGTCGCAATTGTGCCTTTGGCGGAAGCGCGGCAATCGCTTTTGAATGCGCAATAACATGTGTGTCTATGTGTAGGTCAGCTAGGCGGGCCAGACGCTCTGCAAGACCTAGCGCCTGATTTTCAATCCCGCGACGTCCATCTGATAGGACGAGGCAGCGTAACGGCTGAACTGCCGCTCGCTCGCTCATTATTTGTAATAGACTTCTAGGATTTCATACATTTTCGATCCACCCGGTGCGACGACTTCAAAACCATCCCCGACTTCTTTGGTTATCATGGCGCGTGCGATGGGTGATGTGATGGAAATTTTGCCATCTTTCACATTGGCTTCGTCTTCACCAACGATCTGATACTTGCTTTCTTCGTCCGTGTCTTCATTCACGATTTTGACCGTCGCGCCAAAGCGTACGACTTCGCCAGACATAGATGTCGGGTCGATGACTTGCGCCAGTGACAACTTGCTTTCCAACTCTTGGATGCGGCCTTCGATGAAGCCCTGCTTTTCCTTAGCCGCGTGATATTCTGCGTTCTCTTTGAGGTCGCCATGATCGCGCGCAACCGAAATCGCATTGATGATCTCCGGACGCTCAACGGATTTGAGGTGCTTGAGTTCAGTTTCCAATGCCGCGTGGCCGTGGACTGTCATCGGATATTTTTGCATCATCGGAACGACCTCGTCGTAGAATTCATAAGTAAAATTTATAAGCCGCAAGCAGATAGGCGCTAAAATCGGATCGTCAAGCTGAAAATAATGACGGACACGACAGTTATTACCTCTTTCTAAACAAATCGTCAGCAGGTTGCCACCCTCCTGTCATGTCATTGGCTCCACATATGGAAGCCGCTTTCAACAGTAATTATCGTTTTTCGATAAATATTCTGGACAAATGCGTTCAGATGAATTATCGAATAACAATAAGGTATATGAAACGCCCTATACCACTTTCAGAGCTCGGTGTGCCAACCGAATCAAAAGTGGAGTCAGACCGCCCACAGCATATCATTGGGATGTGCAGGCGGAACAAAGGAGATCTGACATGAAAACTTTATTCAAAACGACAGCTATTGCTTTAGCTGCACTCGGAACAACGATGGCCCCTGCGGCCTTTGCGACAACCTCCAACGAGATCAGCGTTACGATTGATACGCGCTATCTGGAAACGGATTGGGGCGTAGAAAAAGTTTACGCCAAGCTTTCCAACAAAGCCGAGACCGCCTGTAGCGTCGGACATAAGCGTAACATGGCGGCCCGCAAATTTGCTCGCGATTGTATGAGCGACTTGTTAGATGATTTCATCATGAATGCGGATGAAAACGTTCTAACGTCCTATCACGCGCGCATGACAAGCTAGTCACCCGCCATATATAAATGACCGCAAGGCTCTCCCACTGGAGGGCCTTTTTTTATGGATGGGCAATGTGTATCGAAACATATTCGTGCAGAAAATCGCGAGATATTTGCCATTGGGAAAAAGCCGTCAAAACAAGGAATTTGTCGCGTTTTTTCCAAAGAAAAAGGCGACAGGAGTGCCACCCCGTCGCCATGCGTCTTAGTCAATCGAAAGGAGACGAAAATCTAAAGACTATAAGAGGTTACGGGATTTTCACGCCCAGTGTCAAGGTCGCGATACGGCCAAGGGAAATTGGTCGCAGACACACTAGACCCAACAATCGAGAGGCAAGACCTTTCGTACAATCTACCCTGCAGCGATACTCTGCAAGCTCTCCACTTCATAGTCACCTTTCGCCAAGGCCTTAATCGCTTCAACGGTGGCTTTGGCAGCGGCGGAGGTTGTGAAATATGGAATTTTTTGTGTGAGCGCTGTGCGGCGCAGAGACTTACTATCCTCTAAAGCTTGTTTGCCGCTTGTCGTATTAAAGACGAGCGCGATCTCTCCATTTTTCATTTGATCGACGATATGCGGACGACCTTCATGGACCTTGCGGACATATTCAACCTCTACACCATGTTCACGTAGATGTTTCGTGGTTCCGCCCGTCGCAACAATTTCAAAGCCGAGATCGATGAGGTCTTTTGCCATCTGAACCATACCAGGTTTGTGATCTTCACGTACGGAAATAAATACCTTGCCAGAGGACGGCAAAGTCACGCCGCCGCCAAGTTGGCTTTTCGCGAACGCCATGCCGAAATCAGCCGCCAAGCCCATAACCTCACCCGTTGAGCGCATTTCTGGCCCAAGGACCGTATCGACACCTGGGAAACGGGCGAAGGGGAAAACGGCCTCTTTGACCGCGATATATTTCTGCGGACGGAGGTTTAGATCAAATTCCGACAGCTTGACGCCCGCCATAACCTTGGCAGCAATATTTGCGACAGGTAGCCCAATGGCTTTCGCCACGAATGGTACAGTCCGCGAGGCACGCGGATTAACCTCAATGAGGTAAACAACGTCATCTTTAACCGCAAATTGCGTGTTCATAAATCCAACAACACCTAGTTCGAGCGCCAGCACTGTGGCTTGACGGCCCAGCTCTGCCACGATTTTATCTGACAATGTATAGGGAGGAAGGGAACATGCGGAATCACCCGAATGAACGCCCGCTTCTTCGATATGTTCCATGACACCCGCGACGAAGACTTGCTCCCCATCACAAATGACATCGACATCAACTTCGACGGCGTCGCGCAAATATTGATCGACCAAGAGCGGGGATTTACCCGAAACTTTAACAGCCTCCGTGATGTAACGCTTTAGTTCCGCATCGGAATCTACAATCTCCATCCCGCGGCCACCGAGGACGTTAGACGGACGCAGGACAATAGGATAACCAACGACGTCTGCGGCGGCTTGAGCTTCTTTTGCATTGCGCGCGATGGCGTTATTTGGCTGTTTCAATCCCAGTTTCTCAACCAGCGCCTTAAACCGTTCACGGTCTTCCGCGCGGTCCAGTGCGTCACGTTTCGTGCCAAGCAATGGAATGCCATTGGCTTCCAAGGCTTCGGCAAGCTTCAACGGTGTTTGTCCGCCAAATTGCACGATAACACCAAGGAGTTCACCTGAAGCCATTTCACCTTGAATGAGTTCCAACACGTCTTCTTCGGTCAATGGCTCGAAATAAAGACGGTCGGATGTATCATAATCTGTCGACACGGTTTCAGGGTTACAATTGACCATGATGGATTCAATATCGAGTTCTGCCATCGCGTAGGCCGCATGACAGCAGCAATAATCAAATTCGATGCCTTGGCCGATACGGTTGGGGCCACCGCCGAGAATCACGACCTTCTTACGGTCTGACACGCGGGCTTCATTGACTACAACACCATCAAAACTTGGGGTCTCATATGTGGAATACATATACGGCGTCTTGGCCGCAAATTCTGCGGCACACGTATCAACGCGTTTATAGACGGGACGCACGCCCGCTTTGTGGCGCGCTTGGCGCACGGCTTGTTCTGATTTGCCTGTTAACTGCCCAATACGAATATCGGAGAAACCTTCGGCTTTTATCGCGCGCCATGTGGCGGTGTCTTTCGGAAGGCCCGTTTCCGCAAGCCAGTTTTCGGCTTTCACAATCGCTTCAATTTGACGGAGGAACCACGGGTCAAATTTGGTATAAGTCACGACTTTCTCAACGGAGAACCCAGCACGGAAAGCTTGGGCAATGACAAGAATACGGTCAGGTGCTTGAATTGTGAGGCGTGACTTGAGCGCTGCATTCAACTCTTCAGGATCATCAATTCCCATATCAATCGGGTCTAATCCAACCAAGTCTGTCTCTAGGGAGCGCAGTGCTTTTTGCAGAGACTCAGCAAATGTACGACCAATCGCCATCGCTTCACCAACAGAGCGCATGGCTGTTGTGAGGACAGCCTCGCTGCCTGGGAATTTCTCAAAGGCAAAACGCGGAATCTTCGTGACGACATAATCAATCGTTGGCTCAAACGCCGCAGGTGTTGCACCTGTGATGTCATTATCTAATTCGTCCAATGTGTAACCGACGGCCAGCTTCGCTGCGATCTTGGCAATTGGGAAACCTGTGGCTTTGGAGGCCAGCGCAGAGGACCGTGACACCCGCGGGTTCATCTCGATGACGACCATACGGCCATCCGCAGGGTTCACCCCGAACTGTACGTTCGATCCGCCTGTTTCAACACCAATTTCGCGCAGAACGGCGATGGAGGCATCCCGCATGATTTGATATTCTTTGTCCGTCAGCGTCAGCGCTGGCGCAACCGTGATACTATCACCCGTATGGACCCCCATCGGATCAATGTTCTCGATGGCGCAAATGATGATGCAATTATCCGCTTTGTCGCGGACAACTTCCATTTCGTATTCTTTCCATCCGATCAAACTCTCGTCGACGAGCACTTCGTTTGTGGGGGACGCCACGAGACCTGAGCGGACAATCTCTTCGAATTCTTCTTGGTTATAGGCAACTCCGCCGCCCGTTCCTCCCATCGTGAAGGCAGGACGGATGATCGCGGGCAAGCCCGTATCAGGTAGCTTACGCACGGCTTCTGCTACGCCTTCGGCGATATTAGGTTTACCGTCAGGTCCTATCGGCGCGGAGATCATGCTCGCACGTGGGTTTTCGAGGCCAATTTTGGTCATCGCCGCCGCGAAACGCTCACGCGATTCCGCCTTGTCGATCACGTCGGCTTTCGCGCCAATCATCTCGACGTTATATTTTGCAAGCACGCCCATTTGTTCAAGAGATAAAGCCGCGTTGAGAGCCGTCTGCCCGCCCATCGTTGGTAGCAACGCATCAGGTCTTTCAATAGCGATGATCTTCTCGACAATTTCAGGCGTGATCGGCTCGACATATGTCGCATCGGCCATGCCGGGGTCGGTCATGATCGTAGCAGGGTTAGAGTTCACCAGAATAACGCGATAGCCTTCTTCGCGCAGCGCTTTACAGGCCTGAACCCCAGAATAGTCAAACTCGCACGCCTGACCAATAATGATCGGGCCAGCTCCAATGATAAGAATTGACGAAATATCGGTACGTTTAGGCATGTTTTCTCTACAATTCGAAGACGATAAACCACGGGCGGAAAAGCAAATTGTCTCGCCATAATGAAGCAAAGCCTTAGGTGCAAGCATCCTGCCAGTGTGAATGTGGAAAACTGCGGAATATTTGCCCTTTTAACCTGCAACTGTCCTGTTTTGGCTTTTGGGTTGGCCTTGCGAGGGTCGCACGCTAGTCTATTCGCGATTCAGGAGGTTCCGTCATGGTGTATCGTAGGCAATATCAAACCCGACGCCCCGTTCGTCGTTCACAGCAAGGCATGTCGCAACTCGGACGCGGGAATGGGATGCGTGGCGGTGGCATGCGTCGACGCGGTGGATTTCGCTGGCAGATCATGTTGCTTTTCGCGATTGGGGCTGGCGCATATTACATGATGAACCAAGAGACTGTGCCGCTGACGGGCCGTAAGCAATTGCGGACAATGGAACCCCAGCAAGAAATGCAGCTTGGCCTGCAATCATATCAACAAATTCTCGGTGACTCCAAAGTTCTCTCGCCGAATGAACCAGTTGTGCAAGCTGTCCGCAAAATAGGAGAACGCCTCGCGCGAACGGCCGACCAAATGCTGATAGAAGAAACAGGCAAACCGTCAGGGTTCGATTGGGACGTGAATGTTATTGATAGTGACCAAGCCAACGCTTTTGCCCTGCCGGGTGGGTATTCCGCCGTCTATACAGGTCTAATCCCAATTGCAGAAAATGAAGATGGACTAGCGGTGATCATGGGCCACGAAATTGCCCACGCCCTTGCCCATCATGGCGCCGAACGTATGGCACAACAAAACATGCAGCGCATTGTCGGCGCGGGTGTCTCGCTCGGTGCAGGTGGCATGGATTATAGTGCACAAAAAGCCGTCATGGGTGTCTTCGGCGGCATCAGCCAATATGGCTTCGCTTTGCCATTTTCACGCAAACATGAAAGCGAAGCGGATGAAATCGGCCTCTGGATTCTCGCAAAAGCGTGTTACGATCCACGGGAAGCACCACGGCTTTGGGAACGCATGGGCGCGAATGGCGGCGCAAAGCCACCAGAGTTTCAGTCAACACATCCCAGCCCTGAAACCCGCGTCGCAGATTTCAAACGATGGATGCCCGAAGCCATTGCCATCTATAACGCCAATTGCCCGACTAAAATTTCGATGAGGTAGCGACGTGAGTGACGCAAAGCCACATTGGAAACAAAATGCGGATCGGTATCTCAGGCCCTTTATATTGACCCTCGCGGCGATAGGCTTGCTTTTATTCGGCGCTGGATTCGCCGCGAGCTTCGCTGATCGCACACTTCTTGAAGACAACGCAAAGATCTTTGTGAAATCAAAAGTGACGGAAGAAGCCCGCGAGCGTTTCCCGCTTCTGGAAGACGACACATTCGTCGCCCAAACCGAGGCATTGAAAGCCCGTTTCGCAGGACAAGCGGAAAAATACCAATCCGCTTTGGATGGTAGAATTGACGAAATTATCGCTAAAGCACTCTCACCCGATGAAACGCCCGAGGCCAAAGAGAGCAGAGGTCGGATTCGCGATTTCGTAAAATCCGCCGTTAAAAACTCTATCAACGTGAATACTGGCTATCAGGATCGTCTGACAAATTTTGCAAAAGACCGTTACGAGGCGACACTCTCTGGGTTAGTTCGTGACGTTCGGATTTTCACAGGCGCAACAGCTTTAGCCTTCTTGATGGTCCTAATAGCGACTGCCTTCAAATACAGAGGGCGTCGTCATATTATTTTACCCGCTGGGTTATTATTCCTTTCGGCAGGCCTGTCGGTTTACTTCTATATTTTCACGCAAAACTGGTTCTACGTGCTTCTATCTAATAATTTCATGGGATTTGCCTACGCCATTTGGATGGGGGTTATTTACGCATTCCTGCTGGACATAGGTTTAAACAAAGCCCGGGTCACTGAGTTTTTAGGCAACTGCATTTCATCTTTTTCGATAGGTTAACCCCCTCACGAACAATTCTGCGACTGAAGTTGAAACATCAGGTTATTTCCAACTTCGAGATCAAGCCCAATCTTGATACTTCCTGATATTTCTTTATAAGTCATCTCAGGAGATGTTATGTCAATTCATCGTGAAAAATTCTCAACTCAGATGGATGCCAAATTACTGGCGGATCTGAGACGCGTCGCAAAGCAAGAGGGACGACAACTGCAGTCTTTAATAGAAGAAGCGGTCCAACGGTTAGTTGAAGAAAAAGATAACTTGAGATCCAATGCCAATGTTGTCTCAAAGGCCCAATCTATCATGGATAAATACAGTGATGCCTTAGAATATCTGGCAAAATGATAACACATTATCTCTCCGTTATTGACGTCATCGCTATTCACGACATGCAGATCGAACGCTTTGGCGGCGGTGACGGATTGCGTGATCCAGGTGCATTAGAATCCGCACTTTTCCGTCCGCAAAGCGGGTATTATACCGATATTATTCAAGAAGCGGCAGCCCTCTGGGAGAGCCTGTCACAAAACCATCCATTTGTTGATGGGAATAAAAGAACAGCATTTGTGTCTACATTTGCTTTCCTCAGCATAAATAAAGTTGAAGTGACGGCATCAGGCCCCCTAGCCTTGAAATTCATGATCAAGTGCTACGAAAACAACAAAGCTAATTATGAAACATTTCATCCTTGGCTGCGCGCAAATACGAAAGCTGTAATATGACCGACACTGTTCTTGTTACCGGGATCTCCGGATTTATTGCCAGTCATGTTGCGGCTGGAGTGTTGGAGCAAGGATTCGCTGTGCGCGGAACCGTCCGCAATAAAGTCAAAGGCGAACGCATTGTCGAAGCTTTGGCGGCGCAGGGCGTCGATACGTCAAAACTTGAACTTGTCGAAACCGACCTCGACAAAGACGCTGGCTGGAAAGACGCCGTGAAAGACTGTCGCTATGTCCAACATATCGCTTCACCCTTCCCATTAGACGCGCCGTCCAATCGTGAAGCGCTTGTCCCCGCGGCCCGCGCAGGCGCAATGCGCGTGATCGAGCAAGCGACGGGCGCTAGCGCTGAACGGATTGTCATGACGTCCTCTATGGTGTCCATGATGGGGCAAGCGGGACGTGGTGACCATATGTTAGTCAAAGAAAACGATTGGTCCGATCCAGATTGGAAGCCGCTAACCGCCTATCCTGTATCAAAGACACGTGCCGAGCGGGCGGTCTGGGATTATGTTGAATCTCACAATATGAAGGATCGCCTGACCACAGTGTGTCCAGGTCTCGTTTTTGGGCCTGACACCTATGATAATTCAGGCGCGTCACTGGCGATACTCAAAGCTATGTTCACAGGCAAAATGCCGATGACGCCACGCGTCGCTTACCCCATTGTCGATGTGCGCGATTGCGCCTCTCTGCATATCAAAGCCATGACAACGCCAAAAGCGGGCGGACGTCGCCTGATGTCAGCGTCGAATACATTATGGATGTCAGAGATCGCGACTATCTTGCGGGAAGCCTATCCGAAAGCGAAATTGCCACGAAGAGAATTATCAGACATCGCCGTCAAACTCGCTGGGTTCTTCGACACCTCGATCAAAAGCATCGTCCCCGACGTTGGTATTTTTCATGAAGCCGATGCCGCATATGTCACAGGTTTAACAGGTGTCGTCCCCCGTCCCGCGAAAGAAGCCGTCTTAGCCGCAGCAGAAAGCTTGTTTGAAAATGGAAAAATCAAACTTTGAGACGAATCATACCGACCTACGTCTAAAATAGGGGCTCCATGCGGAATTTTGTTGCTCAAAACTTGGGCTGGATTGTTCACGCGATTCGTGTGCCAACGCGGTTCGCAATGATGTATCTGGGCGCTATCGCAGCGAGGCCCAGAACGGCCATATTTCTCATGCTATTCAGCCTCGCCCTGATCGCATGGGCCTATAATGCGCCGTTGAAGCTCTTAAAATCCAAGTCGCATGAGGCCGAAAATTTTCGCACTGGCGACGTTTTCAAGTCTACAACGTTTCTGGATCGCCTTATTTGGCCACGTGTTAAAACGGGTGCAAAGCACCTTGGTGCCGCTTTAGGAATGACCTTCGGATTTTACTGGTTCGGGAAGTTTTTATTCTAGCGTCAGAATAGACGTTAACCCACCGCATCGGCAAAGCGTTCAAAGAGATAGAAACTGTCCTGCGGACCCGGGCTGGCTTCTGGATGATGCTGAACGGAAAAAACGGGTTTGCCTTTGATGCGAATACCGCAATTTGTGCCATCAAACAGACTGACATGGGTTTCTTCGACCGTGTCAGGTAGAGTCTGACTATCCACTGCAAAGCCATGATTCATCGAGACGATTTCGACTTTCTCGGTTGTGTGATCTTTCACAGGATGGTTCGCACCGTGATGCCCTTGGTCCATCTTCACCGTTTTTGCACCCAAAGCGAGCGCAAGCATTTGATGACCGAGGCAAATACCCAAAAGCGGTAGGTCTGCGGCGATTAATTTCTGAATTGTTGGAATAGCGTAAACGCCTGTCGCCTCTGGATCGCCAGGGCCATTCGACAGAACAACACCATCAGGCTTCAAGGCCAGAATGTCGTCTGCAGATGCAGTCGCGGGAACAACTGTCACGGCCAGGCCGCAACTGACCAAATTACGGAGGATGTTTCGTTTCACACCATAATCAATCATCACAACGCGTTTCGCATTTACAATATCACTATAGCCACCAGGCAATTCCCAGCGGGCTTGTGTCCAATCGAAAGCCTCTTGCGAGCCAACGTTTTTCGCCAAGTCAGCGCCGAGCAAGCCAGCCCAATCTTGTGCTTTCTGAGTAAACGCCGGAATATCAAAAACTCCGTCAGGCGCATGCGCAATGACGCCATTGGGCATGCCATTGTCGCGAATAAAGGCGGTCAAAGCTCGTGTATCAACACCTGACAGACCAATGATTTTACGATCGACGAGCCAATCACCCAATTCGGCATCAGAACGCCAGTTCGAAGCTGGTGTCACGGCGGCACGGAAAATCGCCCCAACGGCGGCCGTCTCGGCCCGCGCGCTGCTGGCTTCTTCGTCTTCAATCGACGTGCCCGTATTCCCAACATGCGGGAAGGTGAAACAGACGATCTGCGCGGCATAAGACGGATCGGTTAGGATCTCTTGATACCCTGTCATGGCTGTGTTGAAGCAGACCTCACCAACGGCGGACCCGATGTGACCAATACCTGTGCCATAAAAGACTTGGCCATTTGCTAGAACTAGCGCGGCAGTGGCTTTTTGCGTCGGCTGATAATCAGTCATGGTTTCACACTTTATTCTGCAACAGGGCCAGTCTTAGGATCACCCATCCGTCCACCAGGCAAACTGTCGGAGCTTTTATACTTCGCGCCGCAATTGGCAAGACCTGATAAGACGTGATCGCAAAAGATACCCCTATATTTTGGCAACAGAGACCGACTTCGCCTGTGCACAAAACACGATATGTGCAGAACTACGGCTGAAGACTTGTGAGTCTGTACACTTGGCAATCTTATCGCAGGGGCTTATACCTACCCGCTTGAAGACATGGGTGTGGGGCGCCCTGGGTAGATAGATGGTACACCGCATGACGGATGCCGCAGAATTACGGACAAATATCAACGAGGCCATCAAAGCCGCGATGAAGAGTAAAGACAAATTACGTGTCTCCACACTTCGTCTGGTCACAGCCGCCGTGAAGGACCGTGATATCGCCGCCCGCGCCGAAGATCGTTGCGAAGGCATTGACGAGTCAGAAATCATGTCTCTCTTGGCGAAAATGGTCAAACAACGCAAAGAGAGCGCAAAGACCTATGAAGATAATGGCCGCCCAGAATTGGCCGAACGCGAACGCGAAGAAATCGAAATTATCCGTGACTTCATGCCAAAACCCCTCTCAGAGACGGAAATGCAAACGATCATTGCAGGCATTGTTAAAGAATCAGGTGCCACGTGTCTAAAAGACATGGGTAAAATCATGGGTAAGCTAAAGTCCGGCTATGCGGGACGTGTCGATATGGGCAAAGCAGGCGCCGTTGTCAAAGAGCACCTCTGCAACCAAGCAGCCAGCTAAGCTAGAAATCCGCCTAAACGGTCCAACGCGCCGTCTAATTCGTTAATAGACGCCGCATAACTAATGCGAATGTGGCCTGGCGCGTAGAACGCACTGCCGGGCACAGTTGCCACGCCTGTCTCCTCCAAAAGACGTAGCGCAAAATCTGCATCATCAACTGTTCTCGCTGACACATCTGCAAAAGCATAGAACGCGCCGGGCGGTGTCAGGCAACTGATGCCATCCATTGCATTTAATCGCGTCACAACGCGGTCGCGACGCTTAGCATAAGTTGCGCGCCAGTCATTCAAAAATTCTTGCGGTCCGTTCAACGCGGCAACCGCCGCCCACTGGCTAATACTCGCAGGGTTTGACGTGGTCTGACCCATATATTTACGCATCGCCCCAATCAGCCATTCAGGCCCGCCCGCATAGCCAATGCGCCACCCTGTCATAGCATAAGCTTTTGACACACCATTCATCGTCAACGTCCGATCCGCCAGATCAGGCGCGACCTGTGCGAGCGTCGCGAAGACAAAACCATCATAGACCAAATGTTCATATATATCATCACACAGGACCATGACCTGAGGGTGATCGCGTAGGACACTCGCCAAAGCCTTCAACTCATCTGCCGTATAGGCAGCCCCCGTCGGATTAGACGGCGAGTTAAGCATCAACCATTTCGTGCGTGGCGTGATGGCGGCCTCGAGAGCCTCTGGCGTCAGTTTAAAAGCGGTGTTTGCGCCACAGGACACGACAATCGGTGTGCCGTCGCAAAGTTTCACCATGTCCGGGTAGCTGACCCAACAGGGCGCAGGAATAATGACCTCATCACCAACGTCGAGCGTGACCGCTAGCGCGTTGAAAATGACGGGCTTGCCGCCGGGTGACACATTGATCTGATTGGACCTAAACTTCAGATCATTATCGCGATCAAATTTCGAAATAATTGCCGCCTTCAGCTCCGCGATACCGTCAACAGCTGTGTAACGCGTTGCACCAGCCGCCATCGCAGCCGCCGCCGCTTCACGGATATAGAGTGGCGTATCAAAGTCCGGTTCTCCCGCCGACAGTGAGATCACGTCTCGCCCCTTTGCGCGCATATCTCTTGCGGTCTGCGTTATGGCCATCGTCGCCGACGTCCCGATTTGCGTAATTCGATTTGAAAGTCTTGTGTCAGCCATAAGAGAGGCATAGGCGCGACAGGAGTTTTTGGAAAGCCTGTAACTTGGCTGTCTTAAGGTATGAGTGGATCGATCATGTCGTTGCGTGAATTTTCAGTCTTAATGGTAATCTGCCTGATTTGGGGCCTTCATTTCGTTGTGATGAAATTCACAATTGTCGAAATGAATATCCCGCCCCTGTTCTATGCGGCGTTGCGCGTGTCGATCATGGCCTTAATCTTACTTCCCTTTTTGCGATGGCATACAGGACAAATGCGGGCGGTCCTTATGGGAGGGCTAGGCTTTGGCGCGTTAAATTATGCCTTCATGTTTCCAGCAATGAAATTAACCACAGCCAGCGCGGCGGCGGTCACAATTGAACTTTATATGCCGTTCTCGATTATTCTTTCTGTTTTAATCTTAGGCGAACGCATTGGGATCTGGCGTGTCGGTGGGGCGGCGCTCGCCTTTGTCGGCGTCGTCTTAATTGGGTTGGGCGCACCGCCTGAAGTCGCAAGCAAAGGCTTTACCTTAGGGATTGCCTTGATCGCCTGCGGAGCGATGGCCGAAGCCGTGGGGGCCATCAGCGTGAAATCCGTGAAGTCCATTTCCCCGATGCAGCTGCTCGTTTGGTTCGGGATTGTGGGATCAGCTGTCCTGTGGCCCTTGAGCTTATTGTTGGAAGACGGACAACTACAGGCATTCAAACCAGAGACCCGCGTGAACTTTGGCTTGGCGCTCATGTATTCTGTCTTACTGGTGAGCCTCGTCGCGCACGGCTCGTATTATTGGTTATTACAGCGCCTGCCTATTCACACCGTGGCACCATCAGGTCTGATGACCACAGTCATCGGTGTCATGGGGGGAGCCTTGATATTGAGGGAGCGTTTGACGCCCATTATCCTATTGGGGATCGCCGTCACACTCTTGGGAATATGCATCATTCTTTGGCGAAATCGCGGGGAAGCGAAACGAAAAGTCACAGAGAGTTCATAGCATCGTCATTTTCTTGCCACGGTTGGATCAGATAACACCTTAACAATAAAGGTGAATGATATGACCCAAGATCTGAAATTTGAGAAAGTCGTTTTGATTGGTACAGCGCTGATGGCTGTCTTTATTTTTATCGTCCAAAGCGTTTAATCGCTCGGATTGCGTGGAAATTCTGCTAAAGCCATCCCCAATCTGACTGAAATTTAAGCCAATTCACCCCCCACGCCACCTTGGCGCTACGTCCAAACCGTCCTAGTCTTTAGGCTTAATTGCGAAAAGATTAGGATAACGTGCACCCCACGGGACCCAGAGACGCGAGCTTTTCGCCTTATCATGATGATGATCGTCTCTCTGACTTTTTGGAGGGTGATGCACAACGGTTCACTGCGAATGCAGCTGTCGTTTTTGCAATACATGTTGGTTTAGTTTTCGCCCTGTCGGGTAGCTTCATTGTGCCTGACCTGAAACCGCCCCCACCCCCAAAAGCCGTGACCGTTGAAATCGTGACGTTCGACCCGACGCCACCACCAGAGCCAGAACCGACACCTGAACCAATTATTGTCGAACCTAAACTCGCGCCGCCGCCTCCAGCGCCCGTTCCTGCACCAAGGCCGCAATCCAAACCCGAACCCGTTCCTACGCCGCGACCGACGCCACCACCAGAGCCTCAGCCTGAACCCGAGCCAATTCCCGAGCCTGAGGTAGAGGTGGAACCTGAACCTGTGTTTACGCCGCCTCCACCAGAAATTTTAACTCAGCCTGAACCAGAGGTGCTAGAGCCTGTTGAGCCAGAGCCAATTCCTGAGCCCCTGCCAGAGCCTGAACAGCTTCCTGAGCCCATTCCCGACCCTCAACCTATCATCGAATTTTTCGACCCTATTCCCGAGCCGCTGCCAGAGCTTCCTCTTGAGCCTATCGTCGAGATATTTGAACCTTTGCCAGAACTCCCGCTTGAGCCTATTGTTGAGCCCGCACTTGATCCGATTGTCGAAATTTTTGAGCCTGAAGCGGTGCCTGAACTCGATCCACTCCCTATCGCGCCTGAACTACCCCCAACACCTGGCGTCATTGAGGCAGAGCCTTTGCAAGAGTTGATCGAACCAGAGCCTTTGCCAGCAGAGATCATCATTAAGCCGGAACCGATTCCTGAGCCCATAACTTCAGAACCCATAATAATTTCTGACCCTGTTGTTCCTGAACCTGTAACTATTGAGCCTGAACCGATTCCTGAGCCTGAAATCATACCAACGGCTCCGACGGTTCTGGCCTCTCCAGAGGCGCCCGAAACACGTGAGGAAGAAGTACGCGCGGTTCCACAGGAGCAAAGCGATCCATTTTTGGAGCTCTTAAAGAAGGACAAGGGCTCCTCGTTGAAGGAGCCTGTTTTCACACCCCCAGCAGGTGGCGGCAACCAAGGCCCCATCAGCCAAGGCGGCAACATTGCTGCCCCACCAGGAGGCGGCACACAAATCGGACGGACAAACCCTGGCACAGGCGGTTGGACATTGGCCCCTCAACCCCGTGGTACGAACAAAGCCTATG